>JAATGR010000263.1 GCA_015654575.1 Actinomycetales bacterium | reverse complement strand
GTGTGCCCGCCGCTGACGAGCAGGGCGACGGTCGGGTACTCGATGGCGGAGGCGTCGGAGGCGAGGATGTCCGCGGCGATGTGGCCGACGAGGTGGTTGACGGCGTACAGCGGCTTCCCGAGACCGACCGCGAGCGCCTTCGCGGCACCGACGCCGACCATGAGCGCACCCGCGAGGCCCGGGCCGGCGGTGACAGCGACGGCGTCGAGCTCCGTCAGTGCGACGTCCGCCTCGGCGAGCGCCGCCTCGATCGCCGGCTGCAGCGCCTCCAGGTGGGCGCGGGCGGCGACCTCGGGCACGACCCCGCCGTACCGGGCGTGCTCGTCCATCGAGCTCGCGATCGTGTTGCTGAGCAGGGTCCGACCGCGGACGATGCCGATGCCGGTCTCATCGCAGCTCGTCTCGATGCCGAGGACCAGGGGCTCGCGCATCAGCACCACCCCTTCCCCGTCGTCGTCGGACGGATCTCGTGCTCCGGTGCGCATAATTCAGGCAGATCGCCGCCGGCGGGAGCCTCGGCACCCTGTCCGGAGGATTCTGCCTGAGTTATGGACGCCTGCGCCGCCGCCCACCCCGGCACGTCGATCCGCATCACGAGCGCGTCGACATCGTCCGGCTGGTAGTACCGGGGCCGGCGCCCGACGTCGGCGAATCCCTCGGAGCGGTAGAGCGTCTGGGCGACGGGGTTGTCGGCGCGCACCTCGAGGAACACCTCGCGGATGCCGCGCTCCGAGGCCTCCGTCAGCAGCGCGCGCAGCAGCGCGCGGCCTTGCCCGCGGCCCCGCGCCGCCTCCTCGATGGCGATGGTCTGCACGTCGCCGTCCCGTGCGCCGACCGGTGCGCGCAGGCCCGCGTAGCCGGCGAGTCGCCCGGCCTCATCGAGCACCAGGTAGCGATTGTGCGGCGAGGCGAGCTCTTCGCGCATCATCGCCTCGCTCCAGGCGTCCGTCGGAAAGCTCGACCGCTCCAGGCGCATGATCGCGGCGAGATCCATCGCGACGGCCGAGCGGATCACGCGCTCACCCGCTTCGGCGCGTGGGGCAGGGTCACATCCGGGGAGCGCAGATAGAGCGGCTGGTCGGGGCCAACCGTGCGCCCGGCGGCGACCGCCCGCGCGGCGACGAGGGCCAGTAGCGCCGCCGACAGGCGCTGCGCCTCGCGGCGTTCGGCCCCGTGCTCTGCCAGCCGGGCGTCGAGTGCGTCCCGCGGCACGAGAGCGGGTTCGGTAACGCGGACAGGCAGGCCGTCGTCGTCCAGTCCGTCATAGACGGTGTAGGCGAACTCGCGCCGCCGGGCGTCGGTGACGACCGCGAAGCGGGAGGGATCCGCATCCGCCGATGCACCGGCCAGGAGGAAGCCGAGCGCCACCGCGTCGTGGCTGACGACGGGGACCACGGGCAGCCCCCGGGCCAGGGCGAAGGCCCGGGCTGCGGCGATGCCGATGCGCAGCCCGGTGAACGGACCCGGCCCCATGCCCGCGGCGACGTGAGTCACCGGGATGCCGTCGCCGGGGGCCGCGGTATCGGCGAGCGCGTCGGCGAGCAGCGTGCCGATCACCTCGGCATGGGCCAGCGGATCGGCGCTGTGCCGCTCGGCGCGCACGAAGCCGTCGGCGTCGATCAGAGCGACCGCCGTGCCGACCGAGGTGTCGATGCCGAGGAACACGTCTCCAGGGTAGTCGGGGCCGGAACGTCGCGGCCGCCGCTACGGCCGTCGGGTGATCGTCACCAGGCGCGGGGTCTCGGCGTCGAGGTCGACGCCGTGCCCGTAGGTGCCGCACGCAGAGTCGACGCCGCGACCGTGCCATTCCCGGTCGAGCTCGACCTCCCACCAGGCGTCGGCGACGGCCGCGGCGAAGGGCGCCGCCCACTCGGCGACCACGACCGATCCGGCGAAGTCGATGTCGAGGTCGTCGAGCTCGCCGGAGGCGCCGAGGCGATACGCATCCACGTGCACCAGGGGCGCGCCGCCCACGAGGGACGGATGCGTGCGCGCGATCACGAACGTGGGGCTCTGGATCGGCCCGCGCACCCCGAGCGCGTCGGCGATACCCCGCGTGAGGGTGGTCTTGCCGGCGCCCAGCGCACCGGTGAGCACGACGAGATCTCCGGCGCCGAGCAACGCGCCCATTTCGCGTCCGAGATCTTCCATGGCGGCCGGCGAGCCGATCTCCCGCGATCCGACGAGACCGTCGAGACCGCTCATGCGTGTGACATCCATGCCGCGTGCAACGCCCGGTGAGTCCGGATCATGCCGAGACCTGCCGTCGCGGCACCCGAGCGCCGATCCGCGTGACCACCTCGTAGTTGATGGTGCCTGCGGCATCCGCCCATTCCGTCGCCGACGGCGCGCCGAGCGTCGGATCGCCGAACAGCACGGCCTCGTCTCCGACCGCGACCGGGGCGTCGCCCACGTCGACGACGAACTGGTCCATCGCAATACGCCCGGCAGCGTGGAAGCGGCGCCCGCCGATCGTGACCGGTCCGCGGCCGGACGCCTGACGCGGAACACCGTCCGCGTAGCCGAGCGGCACCAGCGCGAGCGTCGTCTCGGCATCGGTGCGGTGCGTGTAGCCGTACGATACGCCCTGACCGGCGGGCACGCGCCGCACCGCGGCGACCGAGGCGCGCAGCGTCATCGCAGGTCGCAGGCCAAGATCCGCGGAGGTGCGGTCGTCGAAGGGCGAGAGACCATAGATGCCGATCCCCAGGCGGACGCAGTCAAGGCGCGTCTCGGGCAGGTCGATCGCGGCACCGGTCGCGGCGAGGTGACGCAGCCGCGGCGAGAGCCCGGCGGCCGACGCCACCGCCACGCCCTCCTCGAAGGCGCGGAGCGCGGCCCGGTCGTCATCGTGCGAGGTGTTAGAGAGGTGGCTGAACACGCCGAGCACGCGCAGCCGCCCGAGCCGTTCGAGGCGGGCCGCCTCGGCGCAGACGATCGGCCAGTCGGCGGGAGCCACGCCGTTGCGTCCGAGCCCGGTCTCGAGTTTGAGGTGGACGATCGCGGGCCGGTCCGCGGTGCCCGCAGCGGCCGCCGCGGTCAGCTGGTCGAGGGTGGAGATGCCCAGCTCGATGCCGCGCTCGACCGCCTCGCCGAAGGTGGCGCCGGGCGCATGCAGCCAGGCGAGGATCGGGGCGTCGATGCCGGCCCGCCGCAGCGCGAGGCCTTCGGCGACCTCCACGACCGCGAGCCGGGTCGCGCCACCGGCGAGCGCTGCGCCGGCCGCGCGCGCCGCACCGTGACCGTAGCCGTCGGCCTTGACCACCGCGATGACCTCGACACCCACCATCCGCCGCAGCTGTCGGACGTTCGCCTCGATCGCTCCGACATCGATCGTCGCCTCTCGCATGACGCCGGCCGGCATCCGTCCCATCGCGCTCTCCCCGCTGTCCCTCCCACGGTACCTTCCCCGCTCCCGACTGCCGCGACGGCGACGCCTGCGACAGAGGCCCGCGAGCGGTCGCACATATGCTGGGGCGATGTCAGCGAGCGCGAAGCCGGGTGAGGCCGCAGCGGATGACGCGGTGATCGGCGCCTCGCTGGGGCGCGAGATCCGCGCCGCGCGCACGACCAAGAAGCTGTCGATGCGCGCGCTGGCGGCGGCCGCCGAGATCAGCCAGCCCTTCCTCAGCCAGATCGAGTCAGGGCACACGATGCCGTCGATCTCCACGCTGTTCCGGCTCGCGAAGGTCCTCGGCATCTCGCCGTCGGCGCTGCTGCCCACTGCGCCGGAGCCCGACGTGGTGCGCGTGAGCCGACGGGCGGATGCGGAGACCGTGGCCGTCTCGGAGCGCGACGACCGGGCGTCGAGCCGCATCATCTCGACCGAGTCGGACGGGGGCGCGACGGTGCAGGAGTATCGCCTCGGCGGCCCGTACCTGGGCGATTGGTTCGAATCCGACGGAGAGAACACCGTGTACGTGGCCGAGGGCACGCTGACGGTCATGATCGACGGGCGGGGCGAATGGGAACTCGGACCCGGTGACGCGCTCGCCCACCCCGGAGGGCTGCGCAATCGCTGGGCGATCCAGGATTCCGCGGGGGCGACCGTGCTGCTGGTGCACACCCCGCCGGCTTGAAACACGGCCGTAACATGATTGCTATTTGCAATCAATGATAAGTAACTAATCTCGGAGGCATGTCCACCGACTACCCCCTGCGCGACGGCGTCACCCGGTTCCTCTCCGATGACCCGGGGCGCCTCCTCATCGGCGGCCAGTGGCGGGATGCCGAAGACGGCGCCCGCTTCGCCACCATCGACCCCGCCACCGGTCGCTCCCTCGCCGACGTCTCCCGCGGACAGCAGGCGGACGTCGACCGCGCCGTCGCCGCCGCCCGCCAGGCGCTGACCGACGGCCCCTGGCCGACGATGGCGCCCGCGGCGAGATCGATGCTGCTGTGGCGCATCGCCGACCTGATGGAGGCGCACCTCGACGAGCTCGCCGAGATCGAGACCCTCGACCAGGGGAAGAACTGGCGCACCTCGCGGTTCGGCGAGATCCCCGCGGCGATCAACCAGTTCCGCTACTACGCCGGGTGGCCGACGAAGATCACCGGCGAGACGATCCCCGCGTCGGTGGGTCGCACCCCGCCCGGCAAGCAGCTGTTCGCCTACACCCGCCGGGAGCCGGTCGGCGTGGTCGGAGCGATCGTGCCCTGGAACTCGCCCATGGTGATGACCGCGATGAAGCTCGCCCCGGCCCTGGCCGCCGGCTGCACGATCGTGCTGAAACCGGCGGAGAACACCCCGCTGAGCGCCCTCTACCTCGGGCGGCTGCTGCAGGAGGCCGGCCTCCCCGACGGCGTCGTGAACATCGTCACCGGCTTCGGCGCCGAGGCAGGGCAGGCCCTGGCCGACCACCGCGGCGTCGACAAGATCGCCTTCACCGGATCGACCGCCGTCGGCAAGCGACTGCTGACCTCCGCCGCCGGGAACCTCAAGCGGCTCACGCTCGAGCTCGGCGGCAAGTCTCCGTCGATCGTCATGCCGGACGCCGACCTGGATGCAGCCATCGCGGGCGTCTCGAGCGGGATCTTCGACAACGGCGGTCAGGTGTGCGTCGCCAGCGCCCGCATCTACGCGCATCGCGACGTGTACGACGAGGTCGTGGCCGGCATGGCCGCACGAGGTGAGGCGCTGCGACTCGGGCACGGGCTCGACCCCGCCGCCGACCTCGGACCGCTCGTGAGCGCGGCGCAGGCCGCGAGGGTGGAAGACTTCATCGCCGAGGGCCGGGCCGAAGGCGCCACCGTCGTCACCGGCGGCGAGCGCTCCGGCGACACGTTCTACTCGCCCACCGTGCTCACCGGTGTGGCCGCATCCGCCCGGCTCATGCGCGAGGAGATCTTCGGCCCGGTCGCCGTGGTGACGCCCTTCGACGAGGTCGACGAGGTCGTCGGGTGGGCGAACGACTCGCCCTACGGACTCGCCGCGAGCGTGTGGACCGAGGGCCTCAGCAACGCCCACCGGATCGCCGCCCGGCTCCAAGCCGGCACCGTGCGGGTCAACTGCCACAGCTTCCTCGGCCCGGACCTACCCAAGGGCGGTCACAAGGAGTCCGGCTGGGGCTATGAGAACGGCCCGCAGGGGCTGGAGAACTACCTGGAGACCAAGAGCGTGGTGATGGTGCTGTGAGCAAGAAGATCATCCTCGGCGTGTTCGAGATGATGAACCCGAGCAACGGGATGCCGACCTGGACGCATCCGGACGGCCGCGGCGACGACTGGGACCGCCTGGACTACTGGGCGGGCCTCGCGCGCGAGCTGGATCAGGCAGGCTTCGACTTCCTGTTCTTCGCCGACACCTACGGGTACGCGACCCTCGGCGGGCGGATGCCCGCGGAGGTCGCCGCGCACGGCATCCAGTTCCCCGCGCTCGACCCGATGCTCGCGATAGCGGCGCTGGCGCGCGAGACCCGGAACCTCGGCTTCGTGGTCACCTCCCCGACCACCGTGGAGCGCCCGTACGCCACCGCACGCCGGTTCGCGAGCCTCGACCGGTTCACCGACGGCCGGATCGGCTGGAACGTGGTCACCGGCAGCTCGCAGGCCACCACCGACGAGCTGTTCGGCATCACCGCAAAACTCGGGCACGACGAGCGCTACGACGCGGCCGACGAGTTCCTCGACACCTGCCTGCGCTTCTGGGAGCACAGCTGGGAGGACGACGCCGAGGTGCGCGACCGGGCACAGGGGATGTATGCCGACCCGGAGAGGCTGCATCCGGTGTCCGTCGATGGCCGGCACCAGCGCGCGCACGGCGTGTTCGCGGTGCCGCCGACGCCCCAGCGCACGCCGGTGCTGTTCCAGGCCGGCACGAGCGACCGCGGGCGGGCGTACGCCGCCCGCAACGCCGAGGCGGTTTTCATCCAGGGGCAGACGATCCCCACCGCGGCCGCGCACGTGCGCGACATCCGCGAGCAGGCGGCACGCCACGGCCGCGACCCGCACGATGTGAAGGTCGTCACCGGCATGACCGTCACCGTCGCTGCCACCGAGGCTGAGGCGCGCGCGCTCCGCGAGGAGTACGAGGCGGTGCTGGGGCTGGACGACGCCGCGGTCATGTTCGCCGGCATCACCGGCATCGACCTGACCGGCATCGACCCCGACACCCGCGTCACGGATCTGCGGACCGAGGCCGGACAGACCCTCATCAACCGCTATGCGCGCACCGATCCCGACATCCGGGTGCGCGCGGTGCTTGATCAGTTCCGCACGAAGGCGATCCGCGGCTTCCAGCTCACCGGCACGCCCGAGCAGGTCGCGGACGAGATCGAGGCGATCATCGACGGCACCGGCATCGACGGCATCATGCTCGAGCCGACGTTCGGCGGCCCGGCGGCGTACCGATCCTTCATCGACCTGGTCCTGCCCGTGCTGCGCGAGCGCGACCGGGTGGCATCCGCCGCCGGCACTCCCACCACCCTGCGCGAGCGCTTCGGCGGTGCGGCGCGACTCGCCCCCACCCACCCGGCACACCGTCTCACCGCATCCGCCCTTCCGACCCCCGCCGAACCGTCAACAACTGCAGCGTCTCCCGCTCAGACACCGCAAGTTCTGACGGTTCGGGCAGGGGGGGACGACCTCCGAGAAAGAGAGAACGCATGAGAAGCGATGCTGTCGAGGCGGTGATCCGCGGGCTGAAGAAGGCCGGCGTGTCCATTGCCACCTACCTGCCCGACTCCCTCCTTAAGGAGCTGTACCCGGCCCTCGACGCGGATGCCGACATCCGCACGATCCCGGTCACCAACGAGGGCGAAGGCGCCGCGATCGCGGGCGGCGTGTTCCTCTCCGGCAAGCGCGCCGTGCTCGTGATGGAGAACTCCGGCCTGCGCGCCGCGACCGAGCATCTGGCCCGGATGGGCCTGGGCGCCGGCATCCCGGTCGTGATGATCATGAGCTACCGCGGCGAGATCGGCGAGAACAACTGGTGGGCCATCCCCCACGGGATCACCATGGAGCCGCTGTTGCAGGCGCTGCGCACCCCGTACACGATCGTGCGCGAGGTCGATCAGATCGAGCAGGCGATCGTGAACGCGTACGAGACGGCGTACGCGTCGTACTACCACGTCGCCGTCGTCCTGGGAGGAGGGCTGGTCCGATGAGCTACAGCCGATTCGAAGCCATGAAGCTGCTCGGGGCACGCGTGGATGCCGACGCCCTCATTATCCTGTCCCTCGGCGGCGCCGTCGACGAGTGGTACAACGCCGCCCCGCACATGCGCGAGGCGAGCCTGTTCCAGCAGCAGCTCGGCTGCGTCACCCCGGAGGCGTTCGGACTCGCGGCGGGTCTCCCCCACCGCCGCATCATCTCGCTCGACACCGACGGCGGACTCCTGTTCAACCTGGGCATCCTCGCCACACTCGGCAACGAGAAGCCGGCGAACCTGTTCATCGTCGTCTGGGACAACGAGCAGTACCAGTCGATCGGCGGGCCGCGCACCCACACCGCCGCCGGCAACGTCGACCTCGCCGGGATCGCCCGCGGCGCCGGAGTCCGTCACGCGTACACGGCGCTGAGCCTGGAGGAGTTCGACGCGCACTGCGCCGCGGGCCTGGCCGCCACCGAGCCCTACATCGTCGTCGCCAAGACCGACGGGATCCTCGAGCCAGGCATCCGCCGTAAACACTCCGACGGCCGCGAGGACAAGTACATCTTCGTGCGACACGTCGAAGCCGTCGAAGGCATCACCATCATGGGCCCCAGCGAGCACAACTGATGCCCGTCGTGCCCGCGCCCGCCGCCGCCTACGACTACCTGGTCGTGGGCGGCGGTGCCGCCGGCTGCGTGCTGGCGGCGCGGCTGAGCGAGGATCCGTCCGCCCGGGTGCTGCTGCTCGAGGCCGGCCCCGACCATCGCGGCCTGTCGGAGATCATGGACGCCGCGCACTGGGACGCGCTGATCGGCGGGCGCTACGACTACGGCTACCGGTCGACTCCTAGCGAGCACGTGCTCGGCCGGTCGCTGGGGATGCCGCGCGGCCGCGTGCTCGGCGGCAGCTCCTCCACCAACGCGATGCTCTGGTACCGCGGCGGACGCGCCGACTACGACGCCTGGGCAAGGGCGGGCGCCACCGGCTGGGGGTATGACGACCTGCTGCCGTTCTTCCGGCGGTCCGAGTCGCGGCCCGGCGGCGACCCGGCGTACCGCGGACAGGGCGGGCCGATCCCGGTCGCACCGCTGGCACGGCTGCATCCGATCGCCCACGCTCTGATGGCGGCGGCCGCCGATCGCGGACTGCCCATCATCGAGGACGCCAACGCCGCGTCGAACGAGGGTGCCTGCTACGCCGACTACAACGCCGTCGAGACGCCCGACGGTGGCTTCGAGCGCTGGAGCACCGCCAGGGCCTACCTCGAGCCCGCGCTGGACCGCCCGAACCTCGACGTGCTCGTCGACAGCCCGGTGCACGCGCTCGTGGTCGACGGCGACCGCGTCAGCGGCATCCGGCACGTGATGGACGGCACCGTGGTGACGACCCGAGCGGGCGCAGTCGTTGTCGCCGCCGGTGCCATCGACACCCCGCTGCTGCTGCAGCGATCCGGCATCGGCGACCCGGCGCGCCTCGCGGCCGCCGGCATCCGCGCCGTGCACGACCTGCCCGGCGTCGGCGAGAACTTCCAGGACCACCCGCTGATCCTGGGCGTGAACTTCCGTGCCCGCGCCGGTCTCGGCGAGGTTGTCGGCAACGGCGGCGGGACGATGCTGAACTGGCGCAGCTCCTACGCCGAGACCGGCCCCGACCTGCACACCGTGATCGCGCACGGCTCCCGTGGCGACGAGGCGCTGCACGCCCGCTATGACCTTGCAGGCGACCGCGTGTTCGCACTGGTGCCGGGGCTCTACGGCTCCCGCAGCGTCGGCTGGGTACGAGCGCGGTCTGCGGAGGCGGATGCTCCCGCAGACATCCACCCGAACTATCTAGCCGATCCCCGTGACCTGGCCGCGATGGTGGAGGCGCTGGATGCCGCGCAGGACCTGGTCGCCTCCGCCGCCTACGCCGAGCTCGCGGAGGGACCGCTGACCCCGCCGCCGGGGAGCGACCGGGATGCCCGGGTGCATTTCGTGCGGGAGAACATCGGATCGTTCTTCCACTGCTCCGGAACCGCCCGGATCGGCACCGACGAGGGCGCCGTCGTCGATCCGGAGCTGCGGGTGCACGGGCTCTCCGGGGTGTGGATCGCCGACGCGTCCGTCATGCCGTCGATCCCGGCCTGCAACACCCAGGCGCCGACCGTCGCGATCGCCGAACGCGCCGCCGTGCTGATCGCCGCCGCGGCGCTGTAGGCAGGGCGGGGTCGAGGGGAACGAGAACCGGGTCAGCGGGAGCGGGCGAACTTCGGCGTCGGCGGTTCCCAGGCGTCGAACGCGGCAAGCAGGTCGTCGGGTGTGCGCACGACGATGAGCGAGTCGCGGAACGTCGCCGCCAGGAAGCCGGCGTCGACCATGCCGTCGAGCATGGCGATCAGCGGCATCCAGAAGCCGTCGACGTCGTAGAGCGCGACCGGCTTGCGGTGGAACCCGAGTTGCAGCCACGTCCAGGCCTCGAACAGCTCCTCGAGGGTCCCGGGCCCGCCGGGCAACGCGACGAAGCCGTCGGCGAGCTCGGCCATCCGCATCTTGCGCACATGCATGTCGGGGACGACCTCGAGCGACGTGAGCCCGGGATGGGCGAGCTCGGCATCCACCAGTGCCTGCGGGATGACCCCGAACACCTCGCCGCCCGCCGCCAGCGCGGCATCCGAGACGACGCCCATGAGACCGGCGTGACCCCCGCCGTAGACGAGCCCGATTCCGGCCCCGGCCAGACGCCCGCCGACATCAGTGGCCGCCTCGGCGAACCCCGGATCGTTGCCCGGCGCCGATCCCGTGTACACCGCCACCCGCCGTATCCCGTTCATGCGTGCTCTCCTCGTCGCGTTGTTCGTTGCCCGCACACCCTCACCCGACCATGTCCCACGTCAGACCGCTCGGAGGTCGGCCCAGCGGTCGGAAATGGGACATCACCCAGTCGGAAATGGGACACGGGTCAGACCTGATCCGTGGGCTGGCGAGCCTCGGCCACCACGTACGCGATCGCGAACGCGCCATCGTGCGAGAGGGAGAGGTGCAGGGTCGTGATCCCCCGTGCGGCGACGACCTGCGCGGTCGAGTCGCTGAGGTCGAACCGGGGACGACCGGATGCCTCCGAAGCCACCTCGATCTCGGTCCAGTGCACCCCGTCGGATCCTCCGAGCGCCTTGATCAGCGCCTCCTTCGCGGCGTAGCGAGCCGCAAGCGACCGGGGCTTCAGCCTCCGCTCCGCCACGGAGAACAGCCGCTCACCGAGCCGCGGGGTGCGCTCCATCTGGGCTTCGAAGCGCGGCACGTCGACGAGGTCGACCCCGATCCCGACGATCATCGGCATCCCTCCCCGCCTCGCGCTGCCCTGCCACCCGTGCTCCCCCGCCCCGGTGTACTCGCCCGCCCCGGTTCCGCCTGTGCGGCTTCCTGCTGAGTGTCCACAACACGCGGGTGCGAGGGCTCCTCCCTCCGCGTGTTGTGGACACTCGGCAAGAGGGACGCGAGGGACGCGATCGGCACGAGAGGGAGACCAGACGGGGCGGAGACGAGAGGGAGGACGATGGGCGTGCTCACTCGACCGTCACGGACTTCGCGAGGTTCCGCGGCTGGTCGACGTCGAGGCCCTTCGCCTCGGACAGCCCCATCGCGAACAGGTGCAACGGCACGACCGAGAGCAACGGCTCGAACAGGGGCCCGGCGAGCGGGATGTGCAACACCTCGTCCGCGAAGGGCAGCACGGCCGCGTCACCCTCCTCCGCGACGACGATGACACGCGCGCCGCGCGCGCGCACCTCCTGGATGTTGGACACCACCTTGTCGTGCAGCAGCGCCGACTCACGCGGCGACGGTACGAGCACGAACACCGGCTGCCCCGGCTCGATCAGCGCGATCGGACCGTGCTTGAGCTCGCCCGCGGCGAACCCCTCCGCGTGGATGTAGCTGATCTCCTTCAGCTTGAGGGCGCCCTCGAGCGCGATCGGGTAGCCCACATGGCGTCCGAGGAACAGCACCGAGCGGGTGTCGGCCATCCAGTGCGCGAGCTGCGCGATGTGCGCCGTCTCGGTCTCAAGCACCTTGGCGATCTTGCGCGGGATCGCCTCGAGCTCGATCACGTGCTGGGCCATCTCGGCCTCCGGCAGTGTGCCGCGCACCCGGGCGATGTGGAGCGCGAGCAGGTACTGCGCGGTGATCTGGGCGACGAACGCCTTCGTCGAGGCCACGGCCACCTCGGGCCCGGCGTGCGTGTAGACGACCGCGTCCGACTCGCGCGGGATGGTCGCCCCCTGCGTGTTGCAGATCGACAGCGTCGCCGCGCCCCGCTCGCGGGCGTACTTGACGGCCATGAGGGTGTCCATCGTCTCCCCGGACTGGCTGATCGACACGATCAGCGTGTGGGAGTCGAGCACCGGGTCGCGGTAGCGGAACTCGTGGGCGAGCTCCACATCTACCGGGATCCTCGTCCAGTGCTCGGTCGCGTACTTGCCGACCATGCCGGCGTACGACGCGGTTCCCGCGGCGATCATGACGATGCGCGTGATGCCGGCGAACAGGTCGTCGAGTCCGTCCAGTTCGGGGATGGCGACTAGGCCGTCATGGATGCGGCCGCGCAGCGTGTTGGCGACGGCCTCGGGCTCCTCCGAGACCTCCTTCGCCATGAACGACGACCAGCCGCCCTTCTCCGCCGCCGAGGCGTCCCAGGTGACCTGGAACGGCTCGACCTCCACGTCGGCGCCGTCGAAGTCGGTGACCGTGACACCGTCCGGGGTGATCGCGACGATCTGGTCCTGCCCGATCGCGAGCGCGTTGCGGGTGTACTCGACGAAGGCCGCGACGTCGGATCCGAGGAAGTTCTCCCCCTCGCCCAGACCGATCACCAGCGGCGAGTTGCGGCGGGCGCCGACGACCAGCCCCGGCTGATCCTGATGCATCGCAAGCAACGTGAACGCGCCCTCGAGCCGCACCACCGTCGCGCGGAACGCCGCGACGAGGTCGTGGGATGCCGCGTATTCGCGGCCGAGCAGCACGGCCGCGACCTCGGTGTCGGTCTCGCTGAGGAACTCGTACCCCTCGGAGACCAGCTCCGCCTTCAGCTCGGAGAAGTTCTCGATGATGTCGTTGTGGATGACGGCGAGCCGACCCTCGTCCGCCAGGTGCGGGTGCGCGTTCACGTCGGTCGGTCCGCCGTGGGTGGCCCAGCGGGTGTGGCCGATGCCGGTGGTGCCGGCGGCCAGCGGATGCTCGGCGAGATCGTCGCGGAGGACGCTGAGCTTGCCGGCCCGCTTGCGCATGCCGAGATGTCCGGCCTGGTCGATCACCGCGATCCCGGCCGAGTCGTAGCCGCGGTATTCGAGTCGCGCGAGCCCGGCGATCAGGATGTCCTCGCTGGGTCGGGGCCCCACGTATCCGACGATTCCACACATGGTCCCCAGCGTAGTCCGGCGTGCCTGTGCACTCGTCCGCACGGTCGGGCGCCGCTGCGTCTCAGAGCTTGCGCAGCAGCACGCGGTCGACGCCGTGCGAGGCGCCCTTCTCCAGGATGAGCGACGCCCGATGCTTGGTCGGGAGCACGTTCTCCAGCAGGTTGGGCAGGTTGATCTCGTGCCAGAAGCGGTGCGCGCGGTCGATGGCATCCGCATCCGAGATGTCCGCGAAGACCCGGAAGAAGGAGTTCGGATCGGCGAACGCCGCCTGCCGCAGCGCCAGGAAGCGCTCGGTGTACCAGTCGCGGATGCGCAGCGGATCGGCATCCACGTAGATCGAGAAGTCAAACAGTTCACTGACGGCAACGTCGTTGCGGACGGGCGGGGGTTGCAGCACGTTGAGTCCCTCGACGATCACCACGTCGGGACGCCGCACCGTGATGCTCGCGTCGGGGACGATGTCGTATTTCACGTGCGAGTAGTAGGGCGCGCGAACCTCCGGCTCGCCCGACTTGACCGCGGTGAGGAACTCGACCAGCGCCCGCCGGTCGTACGACTCAGGGAAGCCCTTGCGCTCCATGAGGCCGCGCCGCTGCAGTTCCGCGTTCGGGTAGAGGAAGCCGTCCGTGGTGACCAGCTCCACCCGGGGGGTGTCGGGCCAGCGGCTCAACAGCTCGCGCAGCAGACGCGCGATCGTCGACTTGCCGACGGCGACGGAACCTGCGACACCGACGACGAACGGGGTGGTGGTGTCCGGCTCGCCGAGGAAGGCGCTCGCATCCGCGCCGAGCCGTTTGATCGCGTTGGCGTACAGCGACAGCAGCCGGGACAGCGGCAGGTAGACCTCTCGCACCTCGGTCAGATCGAGTCTGTCGCCGAGGCCCCGCAGCTGCACGACCTCGGTCTCGGTCAACGGCTCCGCCATGCCCGACGCGAGCCGGGCCCACTCCTCGCGGCCGATCTCCCGATACAGCGACGACGCGAGCGACGGGCTGTGCACGGCATCCACGCGCTCAGCCTAGCGGCGGGGATCTCCTCTGCGCGCACGACCCCGCCGCCGAGCGTCCCGCCGGAATCCTGGTCGCGTACGGCGGCCTCCGAGACGCGCAACCCACCACACGCGACCAGGATGCCGCCGGCGCCCGGCAGCACGATGGCGAACGTCCGCCGGCGAGGTCAGAGGCCGCCTCCGGACCACCGTGACGTCCGCATCGAACGGGGCGAAGCCGTGTCCGCCACGACCCGTCGCCTCACGAGGGCGCTCCTTCACCGCGGCCCGGGTTCAGGTCCGCGGTGAAGGAGCGTTCAGGGACGACGGGTCAACGCTCGCCCGACGGCCCCTGACCTCACTCCAAATTGGCGACGATGTCGGTGTCGGCGTCGTAGGTCACGCTGATCGTCGTGCCGTTGACGAGCACCGTCGGGGTACCCGTGATGCCGCTGGCGTCCGACTGCTCGATCGCGAACGCCTGGTACTCGTTGTCGGTGATGCTCTGTTCCAGCTCGGTCGTGACGTTCACGCCGGCCTGGGACGCGATGTCGATGATCTCCGCGTTCGTAAGACCGGTCGTGTTCTCGTCCGGCTGGTTCTCGTAGAGGGCCTGCAGGAACGCGTAGGCGTTGGCCGGGTCGTACTGCGCGACGGAGAAGAAGGCTCCCGCCGCCCGACTCGAGTACTCCGTGCCCGAGGAGTAGTCGTTCAGGATGGTCACCGGGTGCACGTTCAGGGTGATCTCACCGCTGTCGATGAGCTTCTGGATCGTGTCGCCCTCGGCGGTCTCGAACTGGTTGCAGTAGGGGCAGAGGAAGTCGATGTAGGTGTCGACCGTGTTCGATCCGGTGCCGAAGCTGACCGATCCGGTCGAGGTGTCGATGTTCGACGCGGTCGGCGCGACCGCCGGCTCGGACGACTTCACGTTGATGAGCACGACCGCGGCGATGATGCCGACCACGACGACCGCCGACGCGACGCTCACCCAGATCGCGAACCAGTTGGTGTTCTTCACCGGCGGCCGGTATCCGCGGGCGGAACCGCCGGACCCCTTGCCCTTGCCGTTCGGTCGGTTGCCCGCGCCGTTTCCCTTGCCCTTGGGGTTGCCCTGCTGTGCGGCAGCCATATCCGTCCTATCGATCTCGCGCGGGCGCGCGCCGAAATGCGCTGGTCCCGCCGCTCCGCCATCGGGTGCGGTACGCACCCAGATACATCATCGTGCACGGCGACGCTGTGCTCCCACCGTGAACCGTCGCGCTAGCGGAAGACCTCGACCAGGTCGGTCTGCGGGTCTCCGGTGAGCGAGGAGTTGGAGATGACATCGCCGTTGATGGCGATCGTCGGCGTCGAGATGCCCGACTGGCCCGGTTGGATCGGGGTGTTGTCGGTCATCGAGGTCACGAACGACTCGTACGTCCCCGCGTTGATCGCGTCCGCGACGTCCGTGGCGCCGATCTGATCCGCGTAGGCGATGAGCTGATCGTTCGTCAGACCGCTGCTGTTCTCCTCCGGCTGGTTCGCGAACAGGATCTGCAGGTACGCCAGCGCCAGGTCGGGGTGCGCCTCGGCGACCGCGTACATCGCGGCGGCCGCCCGGGTGGAGTACTCGGTCCCGCTCGAATAGCGGTCCAGGATGGAGATGGGGTGGATGTTGAGAGTGATCGAGCCGTCTTCGACGAGCGACTGGATCGTCGATCCGTACGTCGACTCGAAATTTCCGCAGATCGGGCACATGAAGTCGACGTAGGTGTCGAGGGTGCCTTCGCCGTCACCCACCGCGATCGCCCCGGTCTCGCCGTCAATGCCGGCAGAGGACGGCACGACGACCGGGTTCGAGGAGCTCGACGCCGTGCTGAACACGACGATCGCCGCAATGATGGCGCCCACGACCACCGCGGCGGCCACGCTGATCCAGATCGCGAACCAGTTCGTCTTCCTCGCCGGGGGCCGGTAGCCGCGCATTGGCTCCGGCGGCCGCTTCCCCGAGCCGCTCCGGTTCCCGGTGCTCTTCCTCTTGGCGTTGCCCTGCTGTGCGGCGGCCATGTCCGTCCTATCCGATCTCGCGCGGGCGCACGCCGAACGGCGCCAGTCCTGCGGCACCGCCATCGGGCGCCGTGAGCACCCAGATGCCGTCCGCGTGCACGGCGACGCTGTGCTCCCAGTGTGAACCGTCACCGCCGTCGACGGTCGAGACGGTCCAGTCGTCGTCCTCGACGACGGTGTCCTCGCTGCCCGCGACGATCATCGGTTCGATGGCCAGCACGAGTCCGGGCTGGATCCGGGGGCCGGGGTCGGGCGTGCGGTAGTTGAACACGCTCGGAGATTCGTGCATCTTGCGTCCGATGCCGTGGCCGACGTAGTCGCGCAGGATGCCGTACCCGTGACCGCTGGCGGTCACGTACTCCTCGATGGCCGCGCCGATCTCGCCGATGTGCGTTCCGTGGGCCATCGCGGCGATGCCGGCCCACATGGACTGCTCGGTCACCCGGGAGAGCTCCTGGCGGGCGGCCACCATCTCGGGCCGTGCGGGGTCGGGGACCACGACGGTGATCGCGGAGTCGCCATTCCACCCCTCGTACTCGGCCCCGGCGTCAATGGAGACGATGTCTCCGGCCACCAGCGCGCGATCCCCGGGGATGCCGTGCACGACCTGCTCGTTGACCGAGATGCACGTCGTGTGCCGGTAGCCGCGCACCAGCTGGAAGTTCGATCGCGCACCGCTCTCGCGCACGACCGCGGCGGCAACCGCATCCAGTTCCGCGGTCGTCACGCCCGGCACGATGCGCTCTCGCGCCGCCTGCAGCATCGCTGCGGTGATGCGGCCGGGTGCCACCATGGCCCGCAGCTGGGCCGGCGACTTGTAGATGCCTCTGCGCAGCGCCATCAGGACTGCGGGGTCAGACCACGCGCGATCAGCGCTGTCACGATCCGCTCGGTGATCTCGTCCAGCGTTCCGAGGCCGTCGATCCGCGAGACGAGGCCCCGGTCGCCGTAGACCGTGAGGATCGGCGCCGTCTCGGTCTCGTAGATCTCCAGCCGCTTCGCGATGACCTCTTCGGTGTCATCGGTGCGTCCCTGCTTCGCGGCCCGCAGCTGCAGACGGGAGATGCTCTCGGCCCGAGGGACGTCGAGCTCGATCACGGCGTCCAGTCCTTCATCGCGTGAGGAGAGGAACTCGTCGAGGTCGTTCACCTGGCCGATGTTGCGCGGATAGCCGTCGAGCAGGAAGCCGCCCGCCGCGTCATCCTCGGAGAGGCGCTCGCGCACCACCGCGCTGGTGAGCTCGTCGGGCACCAGGTCGCCGGCCTCGATGATCGAGCGCACCCGGGTGCCCAGCTCGGTGCCGGCGGCGATGGCGGCGCGGAACACGTCACCGGTCGAGACGGCGACGACCCCGAAGGTCTCCGCGATGCGCGCGCCCTGGGTGCCCTTGCCCGAGCCCTGCGGCCCGACGATCAACAACCGCGCGGTCATCGGAGCAGCCCTTCGTAGTGACGCTGCTGCAGCTGCGCGTCGATCTGCTTCACCGTCTCCAGACCCACGCCGACCATGATGAGGATCGACGTTCCGCCGAACGGGAAGCTGGAGCTCGCGCTGAGGGTCGACAGAGCGATCAGCGGGATGAGCGCCACCAGGCCCAGATAGATGGATCCCGGCAGGGTGATGCGAGTGAGGACGTAGTCGAGGTATTCGGCAGTCGGCCGACCCGCGCGGATGCCGGGGATGAACCCGCCGTACTTCTTCATGTTGTCCGCGACGTCGACCGGGTTGAAGGTGATCGCGACGTAAAAGTAGGTGAACCCGACGATCAGCAGGAAGTAGATGGCCCAGTACAGCGGGTGGTCGCCCTTGGTGAGGTAGTTCTGGATCCACACGACCCACGGCGCGAGTTCTCCGTTGGCGTCGGTGGTCTGGTTGAACTGCGCGATCAGAGCGGGGATGTACAGCAGCGACGAGGCGAAGATGACGGGCACGACACCGGCCATGTTGACCTTGATCGGGATGTACGTGTTCGTCCCGCCGTACGTTCGTCGTCCCACCATCCGTTTCGCGTATTGGACCGGGATGCGACGCTGCGACTGTTCGACGAACACCACCAACCCGACGATGACGATGCCGACGAGGATCACCAGCAGGAAGGTCTCGAATCCGCGGGACTGCCAAATCGTCCACATGGCCGACGGGAAGGACGCGGCGATCGAGGTGAAGATCAGCAGCGACATGCCATTGCCAATGCCACGCTCGGTGACCAGCTCGGCGAACCACATGATCAGGCCGGTACCAGCCGTCATGGTGATGATCATGAGCAGCTGCGCCCACCAGGCGTCATTGGTGAGCAGCTGGCTGCAGGAGGTGACGCTCGTCGTGCCGAACAGCTGGCCGCTGCGGGCCACCGTCACCAGCGTCGTGGACTGCAGCAGCGCCAGAGCGATCGTGAGGTAACGGGTGTACTGCGTCAGCCGTGCCTGGCCCGCCTGACCCTCCTTGTAGAGGGACTCGAAGTGCGGGATGACCACGCGCAGCAGCTGCACGATGATCGTCGCGGTGATGTAGGGCATGACGCCCAGCGCAAAGATCGACAGCTGGAGCAGTGCGCCGCCGGAGAACAGGTTGACCAGCGAGAGCAGGCCCTGCGTGTTGGACGCGTCCGCCAAGCACTCCTGCACATTCGTGAAGTCGACGAACGGCGACGGCACGTGCGCGCCGAGCCGGTAGAGCACGATGATGCCCAGGGTGAAGGCGATCTTCCGCCGCAAGTCGGGCGTACGGAATACACGCGCGATAGCGCTGAACACGTGGGGGTCCTCCAGAGGTTCCGGCGCGCGCGGCGCGCACAGACCACCAGGTTAGCCCACCCTGGCTGACGGTCGCACGCGCGCACGAGACGGCTGTGGGGGCCGGAAGCACGCTCCGACCCCCACCCGGTTGTTACTCGACGGCGCCTTCGGCGGCCGAGGCCTGCACCGTCACGGTGCCGCCCGCGGCGACGATCTTCTGCTCAGCGGAGCCGGAGACCTTGTCGACCGAGACGTTCAGCTTCACGGCGATGTCGCCGGCGCCGAGCACCTTGACCTTCTCGTTCTTGCGCACCGCACCCTTGGCGACCAGGTCGCTGATCGTGACGTCGCCGCCGGACGGGTAGAGCTCGGCCAGCTTGTCCAGGTTCACGACCTGGTACTCGACGCGGAACGGGTTCTTGAACCCGCGCAGCTTCGGGGTGCGCATGTGCAGTGGCATCTGGCCACCCTCGAAGCCGACCTTGACCTGGTACCGGGCCTTCGTGCCCTTCGTCCCACGTCCGGCGGTCTTGCCCTTCGAACCCTCACCGCGACCGACACGGGTTTTCGCCGTGTTCGATCCGGGAACCGGACGCAGGTGGTGGACCTTCAGCACGCCGGGGCGAGCCGGGGCAGCAGTGGACTCCGCCTTCTTGGCGGGGGCCTTCTTCTCAGCCTTCTCAGCCATCAGTCGATCTCCTCAACCTTCACGAGGTGCGCGACGGTCTTCACGTAACCACGGGTCTGCGCATCGTCCGGACGGACGACGGAGTCACCGATACGCTTCAGACCGAGCGAACGCAGCGTGTCACGCTGGTTCTGCTTCTCGCTCACTTTGGACTTGATCTGGGTCACCTTGAGCCGGGCAGCCATCAGGCACCTACCTTCTGCGCCGCAGCGGCCTCGGCCTCGGCACGGACGAGTCGGGCAGGGGCGACCTGATCGAAGTCGAGACCACGACGAGCAGCGACGTGGCGCGGCTCCTCGAGCTGCTTCAGCGCCGCGACGGTCGCGTGCACGATGTTGATCGTGTTCGACGAGCCGAGCGACTTCGAGAGGACGTCGTGGATGCCCGCGCACTCGAGCACGGCACGCACCGGACCACCGGCGATCACACCGGTACCAGCGGCGGCCGGACGCAGCAGCACCACACCGGCGGCGGCTTCGCCCTGCACCGGGTGCGGGATCGTGGATCCCGTGCGGGGAACGCGGAAGAAGTTGCGCTTGGCCTCTTCGACACCCTTCGAGATCGCCAGCGGCACCTCGCGGGCCTTGCCGTAGCCGACGCCCACGATGCCGTTGCCGTCGCCGACGACCACGAGCGCGGTGAAGCTGAAGCGACGACCACCCTTGACGACCTTCGACACGCGGTTGATCGTGACGACGCGCTCCAGGAACTGGCTGTCGCCGCGGCTGTTGGCGTTGCGGTCGCGGTTGGGGTTGCGCTCGCGGCCACCGCGACGGGCCTCGCGGGGCTCCGTCTGGGTCGGCGTCTCCGGCGGGGTCTGGGTCTCGGCGTCCACAGGCGCGGCCTGAGCAGCGTCGGTCACGTCGGTCTCCCCTTGGTTGTTGTTCACGGTCTCGCTCACAGGTTCAGCCCTCCTTCGCGGGCGCCGGAGGCGACGGCCGCGACGCGACCCGCGTAGCGGTTGCCCCCGCGGTCGAACACGACATCCGAGAATCCGGCGGCCTTCGCGCGCTCGGCGACGATCTCGCCGACGCGGTGCGCCTTCGCCTTCTTGTCACCGTCGAAGCCGCGCAGGTCGGCCTCAAGCGTCGACGCCGATGCGACGGTACGGCCGTCGCCGTCGTCGACCAGCTGGACGAACACATGGCGAGCCGAACGGGTCACGACCAGGCGCGGACGTGCGGCGGTGCCGACGACCTTCTTGCGCAGTCGGGCGTGCCGACGCCCCCGCGCAACGGACTTTGAAGTCACAGCCATGGTTACTTACCAGCCTTTCCGGCCTTGCGCCGGACGACTTCGCCGGCGTAGCGCACACCCTTGCCCTTGTAGGGCTCGGGCTTGCGGATCTTACGGATGTTCGCAGCCGCCTCGCCGACGGCCTGCTTGTCGATGCCGCTCACCGTGACACGGTTGTTGCCCTCGACGGTCAGCGTGATGCCGGTGGGCGGGTCGACGAGCACGGGGT
>JAATGR010000259.1 GCA_015654575.1 Actinomycetales bacterium | reverse complement strand
GAGCGTCTCCCCGAGGGGTGGGGGCCGACCTACACCGGCGAGTCCGCCGATGACTGGGCGATCGGCTGGATCGAGGTCGGCCAGCAGCACATGGACGGTGACACCGCGCAGTGGTATGCGCGGTCGCGCTACACGACCAGCGACTGGGACCGGATGCTGCGCCAGCGCCAACTGCAGGAGGCGATCCTCGCGCAGTTCACCCCGGAGAACGTGCTCACGCATTTCAACGAGGTGGCGGAGGCGGGGACGACGATCCTCGAGACGGATGTGCCGCAGGGCCTTGTGCCGACCCTGATGGACCTCGCCGTCAAGGCGAAGAGTCAGACGGTCACGACGATGGAACTCACCCCCACCTCGGCGGGCGGGATCGGCGTCGACGACACGGATCCCGACTTCGAGTGGATCCAGGAGTACGTGCAGAGCGCGCTGCATCCGGTGTCGGCGACGCCGTCGTCCTGACGCGCCGCGCGCGCTGGCGGCGGGTGCGCAGGTCCGCTGGTTAAGGTCGATCCATGGTCGTCTCGTTGCGTGTGGTCCTCGATCAGCTCTCCCAGGTCGTCGACTCGGACGTGGCGTCGGCTGAGGAGGAGGTCGCCCGTGCGCTGGCGTTGACCGCCCCGAGCGGGTGCGAGGTGACCGCGATCGTTCCCGCCGGCGACGAGGACGCGGCCCGAATCGCGGTGCCGTCGCTGGCAGGCGTCACCCGCGCCCCGTTGTCGCGTGGGGCGCTGGTCCCCAGCTGGCAGCTCGGCATCGCGCCCGGAGTCGGCGGCGGTCTCATCCATGCGCCGTCCCCGGTCGCCCCGCTCGTGCGCCACGACCGGGTCAACGAGAACGACCAGACGGTGGTGACCCTGTGGGATCTCGACGCGTGGGAGGCCGCTGACACGCTGCCCCGATCCGTGGTCGCCTCGCAGCGCGCGCTGCTCAGGCGGGCGGAGAAGCACGCCGACGCGGTGGTGGTCCCCTCCCATGCGATGGCGGAGCGGCTCGCCGGGATCGCACGCCTCTCAGGGCGTGTGCGCGTCATCCCCGGAGCGCCCTCGACCGGACTCGTGGTGCCGTCGGATGCGGTGGGGCGCCGCCGTTCGCTGGACGTCCCCGACCGGGTCATCGCGGTCGCCGGCGTCGGGTGCGATGATGCGGCGCTGGCGGCGGCACTGTCCGCTGTGATTGCGTCCGAGGAGGCGGATGTTGTGGTGCTGGATGTCGTGGGGGAGCGTGCCTCCGAGGTTCGTGCGCTCGCCGAGGCGTCCGGACTGAGTGGTGAGCGGCTGCGCCTGGTACCGCCGATCGGTGCCGCCGATCGCGCCGCGGTGCTGGATGCGGCGTCGGTCCTGCTCGCCCCTTCCGCTCTCAGCGGTTTCCCGTGGCGCGTGCTGGATGCGCTCGCGCTCGGCGTTCCCGTGGTGGCGATCGCCTCCGACGTCCACCGAGAGGTGCTCGTCGACGCCGGCCTGTTCGTGCCGACCGCAGAGCTCGGCGAAGCGCTGGCGCAGGTCGTCGAGTCCGACGAGACGCGACAGCGCTTCGCCGTGCGCGCCGCCGACCGCGGCCGGGCCTTCTCCTGGCGCGACCACGCCGAGCGAGTGTGGGCGCTGCACGCCGAACTGTAGTGTGTTGGTCCTGTGAGCACATGTGGGCCTCGGTGTGTCGCAGGCGGTTCTGAGTGAACTTTGGTATTAGCGGCTCACTTCCGTCACACTGTTCACATGAGGCCCAGAGGTAACGCACCGGCGCGCGTCCGCGCAACCCTGGCGATCGTGGCCGCCGGGCTGACGGTCTTCGGCTGCCTGGTCGGTGTCGCGCCTGCGGCTCAGGCCAGCGCCTCGACCGAGCTGACGACAGCGGCGGCGGTCGTCGACACGGCTTCGACCGCCGTGGACACATCGGTGGTGAAGGCGGCGGATCTGAGCCAGTTCCAGGCCGGGAACATTATCAGCGACGCCGTGTTCTACGACTCCAGTGCGATGAGCCAGTCGGAGATCCAGGACTTCCTCAATGCCAAGGTCAGCTCCTGCAAGTCGGGGTACACCTGCCTGAAGAACTGGACCGGGCCTTCGTCCTCGCAGTCGGCCAACGCGATGTGCTCCGCGTTCAACGGGAGTTCGTCCGACACGGCGGCTTCTCTGATCTACAAGGTCGCTCAGGCTTGCGGGATCAATCCGGAGGTCCTCCTGGTGATGATCCAGAAGGAGCAGGGCCTGGTAACCTCGACCGCGCCGTCGACGTACGCCTACAACTTCGCGATGGGTTACAACTGCCCGGACACGACGGGGTGCACGAGCGACGGCCTCGGATTCGCGACGCAGGTGTACGGCGGCGCGTACATGCTCAAGCGCTACTCGAACCCGACCGGGACGAGTAACTACTTCACCTGGTACGCGCCGGGGAAGACCTGGAGTGTCCAATACAGTCCCAACACCGCCTGCGGCTCGTCCGGGGTCTACATCCAGAACCAGGCGACGGCCAACCTCTACTACTACACGCCATACCAGCCGAACGCGGCCGCGCTCGCGGCAGGCTACGGCACCGGGGATGCCTGCTCGTCGTACGGGAACCGGAACTTCTG
>JAATGR010000066.1 GCA_015654575.1 Actinomycetales bacterium | reverse complement strand
CGCAGCGCGAGCACCCGGCCGAGCGCGACCTTCTGCTGGTTTCCACCGCTGAGCAGGCCGACGACGTGATCGGGGTCGGGTGGGCGGATGCGGAGCGTCGTGATCAGCGTCCCGACGACATCATCGCGGGAGCGCCGACGCAGAGCGAGCGAACCGGCCGCCGCATCGACGCCGAGAGTGAGATTCGCGCGGACGGTGTCATCGAGCAACACGCCTTTGCCCCGCCTGTCTTGCGGCACCTGGGCGACGCCGCGGCGCAGCGCATCCACCGGCGAGCGGAACACCACGGCATCCCCTCGAAGATGGATGGTGCCCGTGCGGGGCCGACTCTCCCCGGTGAGGAGGCGGACCAGCTCGCTCTTGCCGCTGCCGACCGTGCCGGCCAGGCCGACGATCTCACCGGCGCGGAAGACAGCGTCCACGTCGTGGACATGGGTCCCACCGATTCCGGACAGCCGGAGCAGCTCTTCACCCTCGGGGCCAGGACCGCCAGCCGCGGTTCTTACACTGGTTCGTACCTCGCCGCCGAGCATCGCCGCGACCAGTGCGTCCACCGTGATGCGGTCCCGAGGCAGGTCGGCGACGAGTCTGCCGTCGCGCAGCACGAGCGCACGGTCGGCGATGCGCTCGACCTCGTCGAGACGATGAGAGATGAGGATGTGGGTCACGCCGCCCCGGCGCGCCTGCTCGATGACGGCGAGGAGACGTTCGGAGTCGTCGGTGGATAGCGCGGCGGTCGGCTCGTCGAGCACGACGATCTTCCGATCGTCCGGGACGTCAAGCGCATAGGCCCGAGCCAGCGCACCCAGGGTGCGTTCGGTCGGGCCGAGGTCGGCGACGAGCGTCGCCCCCTCCGACCCGAGACCGAACCTCTCCAGCACGCCGGTGACACGACGTTGGTGCCGCCGACGATCGAGGCCGCCGAACGCCGGAACGGCGAACCCGAGCACGAGTCCGACGTTGTCGGCGAGCGTCATGTCCTCGATGAGGCCGAGGTCCTGGTGGAGGACGGCGAGGCCCGCCTCCCCCGCCGCCTGCGGCGGGAACCGCGCTGTGTAGGGGTCGGTGCCGTTGAGGGACACCGCCTGCCGCGTCGAGTCGTCCGGGCGGTGGAGCCCCGCAAGCGTCTTGACGATGGTCGACTTTCCTGACCCGTTCTCGCCGACGAGGGCGACGACGGTGCCCGGCTCGATTCTGAATGACACGTCGTGGAGGACGCGATTCTCGCCGAAGGTCTTGCTGAGCCCGGAGAGCTCGATCGCGGCAGGCGGGATCATCTCACTCGTTCGCCCAGATCGCGGCGTAGTAAGACTCGTAGTCGACGTCGCTGTTCCAGGGCGTGCCTTCATCCGGCAGGTTGTCCTTGGTGAGGACGCGCAGCGGCACCCCATCGGTGTCCACGTCGTTGACCGTCTCGCCCAGAAGGATGCGGTTCGCCTGGTCGAACGCCGCCCATACGACCCAGCTCATCGCCGCGGTGACGTCGGCGACCTGCACCTCGCCGTTGCGGATGAAGTCGAGGTTCTGGTTCGCACCCTCGTACGACACGACGTGCACGCGGTCACCCAGTCCCGCCTGCTGGATGGCCGGGACGACGACCGACGCGAGTCCGTCGTACTCGATGGGTAGCGCGTTGACCTCGGGGTTGGCCTGCAGGAACGCGACCGTGTTCTGACCGATCGTGGAGAAGTCGCACGCGTCGGTCTGCGTCGCCACGACCTCCGCGCCGGAATGCTCCGCCACGTAGTTGTTGACACCGTCGATGTGGAGCTGTGTAGTCTGGGCCCCGCCCGAGCATTCGATCAGGCCGATCTTCGCGTCACCACCGCGGTCTTCGACGAGGATCGCGGCAGCGAGTTCTCCCTGCAGTTCGATCTGCAGATCGACGACGTGATCGTAGCCGATGTTCGGGCGGCCGCCGTCGATCGAGGAGACCGTGACGATGCCCGCCTCGTTCAGCCGCTCCACCGCGGCCTTGTCGGAGTCGGAATCGGATGCGGCCGTCAGCACGACCGTCGGCTGCAGCACGATCGCCTGGCTGACAGCGTCATCGAATCCTTTGGAGGAGTCGATCTCGATGACGCTCCAGCCCAGCGCCTCGCCTGCCGCCTTCGCTGCCTCACCCCACTGCTTACCGAAGTCGGTGGTGGGCGCGGGGTCGAGGAAGACGACGCTCTTGTCCGTGGCGTGGCCGGTGTTCTCCGTGGACGCGGTCCAGGTGACGTCGGCGGTCGTGTAGGGCTCGAGGAAGGCCTGGGCTTCGGCGACGGCGGCCGGATCGGACACCGAGGATGACGCGCCGTCCGACGAGGAGTCGCCGGAGGATCCGACGCTCGAGCAGGCAGTGAGCGTCGCCGCGAGACCGACGATGACGGCGGCGGTCACGCGCCGCGGATGATGCTGTGACATGGTGTGCTTTCTTCTCAAGGTGTGGAGGGGGTCGGAGAGGCGATATACGAGCGGGGAACGTCAGCGTCGCGATGCGAAGAGCCGTAGTCCGTGCTGTCGACGACCACCGCCCCTACTGCTCCAGGTCGTCGACGTAGGGGAACAGGTAGTCAGCCACGGCGAGCGCCTCCTGCTCGATCGGCCAGGCGGAGAAGATGAAGCGGTCGACGCCGGGGATCTCCTCGCGGTAGCGCCGCAGCTGAGCGGCCACCTGTTCGCCGCTTCCGACGAGGTAGCTCGCCGACCCCTGTCCGCCGAAGTCGAGCAGCGGGATGAACTCGGTCAGTCCGGCGTACACGCCCGGTTCGATCTGCAGCTGGTCCAGCGCCGGCAGGCGGCCCGCGCGCAAGGCATCGATCCATCCCTGGCGCTGCGCATCGGGGGCGACGAAGGTCGTGAGGTCGAACCGTCCCCCGGTGATGGTCTTCAGCCGTTCGTTGGCGTCCGCGGCGAACTGCTCGGCCCCGACGGCGACGAAGCCCTCGTAGAAGGCGTCCTTCGCCTGCTGCTCGGTGCGCCGCACGATCACTGATCCGTGGATCCCGACGCCCTGGAACTCCCGCCCGTGTCGGGTGGCCGCTGCATGGGCGGCGACCACCTGGTCCTTCACCTCGTCGAAGCCGCGCAGGAACGCCAGATAGACCTCCACGACACGGCCGGCATGCTCTTGCCCCGCCGCCGACGCCCCGGCGCCCCACAGCGGGACATGCGGATGCTGGAACGGCCCGTAGGGCAGGACGCCCAGATGGTCCACGCTGATCGGTGCGCCGACCTGGGTCTGCTCCCCGGTGATCGCGCGGGTGTCGAGATAGGTTTCGTCGTAGACGGAGGAGCGCCCCTCGTAGAAGTCGGTGAAGATGCGCCAGTAGTCGGCGCTGAGCCCGTACCGGTCTTCGTGGGCGACGAGCTGGCCGTAGGGCCTGAGCTGCGGGTCCTGACCGTTGACGACGTTGATCAGCAGCCGTCCGCCCGAGTACTGATCGAAGGTCAAGGCCTGCTTGGCCAGCTGCCGGGGGTTGGTCAGTCCCGGATAGACCGGGATCAGAAACCTCAGCCGCGTCGTCACGGCGATCAGCGACGCCACCGACACGAGCGGGTCGTTGGTCGACGTGCCGTGCAGCGCGCCGTAGAACCCCACCTGGTCGAGGGCCTGGGCCGTGCGGACGAGTCGGGCGAAGTCGAGTCCGTACCTGCCCGAGGCACTCCACGGATGACGTCCGTCGATGTGCTTGAGGTACCAGAGGATCTTGGTGCCCACGTCGTCTTCCTCTCCGTCGGACGGGCGCTCAGGCATGGCGCCCGGCGTGCGTCATCGTTGGTCTGCACGCATCCCGTGTGAGGAGTCCGGGGCCCGCTCGCGGAATGCGTGATCAGTATGGAATGCATCATGGGGTGACTGCATGATGTATTTCGTCGAATGACGGTGCCCCCCGTTAAACCTCAGAAAAATGGCCCGATAGAACCAGAGATGGCCCAATCGCATAAGAGGCTGATACCGTGATGCAACGCGGAATCGGAGGCAGATTCGTCATGGTGTTCAGCTATCGCTACGACGTGGACTCCCTCACGCCCGCGTTTCAGCCGTTCCGCTTCAACGGCGGGGCACTCCCGCTGCATCTGGTGGAGACCGTCCACGAATGGGACGGCGACTGCATCGATCGGATCGGCGATCGATCGGATTGGAACGACTGGCTGATCGCGGCCGACCAGACCGTTCCCGACGAGGACATCGACGACGACGGCCTCGCGGACATGCGGGAACTGCGGGAGGCGATCGTGCTGATCACCCGCGCCATCGTCGCCGGCAGACAGGCCACCGACGATTCGCTGACCTCTGTGAACAGGTTCGCCGGCCGCGCGCTGCCGACCCCCCTTCTCGCCCGCGGGCCGAGAGGCCTCGTCGCCGTGACCTCCGCGGCGCTGACCCATCAGGACGTCCTCACCCGCATCGCCATCGATGCGGTGGAACTGTTCAGCGGACCG
Source organism: Actinomycetales bacterium (assembly GCA_015654575.1). Taxonomy (GTDB): domain Bacteria; phylum Actinomycetota; class Actinomycetes; order Actinomycetales; family Microbacteriaceae; genus Microbacterium. Next base: position 5,036 of record JAATGR010000066.1, on the reverse strand, counting down.
CGCGCGAGTCGCATCCGGGTCTGCGCCGAACCCACCTGCCCGACCCTGTTCGTCGACAACTCCCAGTCGGGCACGAAGGTGTGGTGCAGCACCGCCTGCGGCACCCGGGCCGCGGCCCGCGCCTACCGGGGACGACGCGCCCGTGCGGCGGTGTCCGCAGCGGATCGATGACCGACCTCGACACCGGACGCCGCGCAGCGCGCGACGCCCGACCCGGTGCCGGCGGCGCGTGGGCCGAGATTGGCGACCTCGTCCTCGAATCGGGGATGACGCTGCCCGACGTGCGCCTGTTCTACGAGTCCTTCGGCCGGCTCGACGAGGACGCCGGCAACGCGGTGCTGGTCTTCCACGGGCTCGCGGCAAACACCCACCTCGCTCGCCACGACGAGGACGATGCGCCCGGATGGTGGGAGGGCGTGGTCGGATCGGGGCTCGGACTCGACACGGATCGCTGGTGCGTGATCTCGGCCAATGTGCTGGGCGGCTGCGGCGGATCGACGGGGCCCACCACGCTCGCGCCGGACGGGCGGGAATGGGCCGGCCGCTTCCCCGCCCTGACGATCCGCGATCAGGTCGCCGCGGCCGTCCGACTCGGGGATGCGCTCGGAATCGACCGCTGGGCGGCGGTCGTGGGCGTCTCGTTCGGCGGCATGCACGCGCTCGAGTGGCACGTGGGGCATCCGGGTACAGCGGAATGCGTCATCGTGATCGCGGCACCGCCGGAGACCACCGCCGAGCAGATCGCGACGGACACGCTGCAGGCGCGGGTCGTGCGGGCCGATCCCGACTTCCGGACCGGCGACTACGGCCGTCACGGCGTCAGTCCCCGGACCGGGCTGGCACTGGCCCGGCAGATCGGCATGCTGCAGTATCGAGGGCGCGGCGAGTTCGATCGTCGCTTCGGCCGGGCCAGGCAGGATGGCGACGCGACGACTTTCGCCGTCGATTCCTACTTCGCCGCCAATGCCGAGAAATTCGCCAGTGCCTTCGACGCCAACAGCTTCCTCACCCTCGTCGACGCGAAGAACACGCACGACATCGGACGCGGCAGAGGAGGCACGGAACATGCACTGCGGACGGCGACCGGCCCCCTGCTCGTCGTCGGCATCGACACCGACCAGCTCTTCCCGCTGGATCAGCAGCGTCTCCTCGCCAGGCATTCGCCGGGCAGCATCAGCGGCGACTCACCGGTCGTCGTGACCAGCGAGCACGGACACGACGCCTTCCTCATCGACCAGCAGGCGATGGGCGGCATTCTGCGAGATGCGCTCACCCGCCGGACTCGCAGCCCGGGTGCCTGACGGAATGCATGCAGCGGAATCACCGAGACCCGCATGCGCGTCATCACCCGAAACACATCATGCGGTCACCCCATGATGCACCCCATACTCGTAGATGCGGCACGGCATCGTCCCGTCAGGGACGAGGTGCCGCCGGACCGACGCGACACCATCCGCCATCCACCACGACATGCGTCCACCCAGGAGAGAACATGACCGACGCCGACAGTGCAGACCCCGCCCTCGAGGGATGGGCCCTCCCGACGGCCTTCCGGGATCCGGCGCACGCCCCGGTGGCGGCTGACGCGCTCGAACTCGTCGGCGGAACGCCCCTGGTGCGCGTCAACCGGCTCGCGCCGGGTGCGCCGGGCACGATCTACGTCAAACTCGACCAGTACAACATCGGCGGATCCTCGAAGGACCGCATCGGCATCGGCATCGTCCGCTCAGCGATCGCCTCCGGCGAGCTCAGGACCGGGCAGCGGATCATCGACTTCGGTGCCGGCAACACCGCGATCGGCTACGCGCTCGCGGGGCTCGCCACCGGGCACCCCGTGACCATCGTCTCCAGCCCGTCGCTGTCGCCCGAGAAGGCGAACCTGCTGCGCTTCCTCGGCGTGGACATTGTCCCCGGTCGCGCCGACGTCCCCTCCGACCATCCGGAGAACTGGGCGGCCATCGCCGAGCGCTACGAGCGCGAGGACCCGAGCAACTGGTGGGCACGGCAGCAGTCGACTCCCGCCAATCCGCAGTCGCACATCGAATCCACCGGGCCCGAGGTGTGGGCGCAGACCGACGGCGCCGTGACGCACTGGCTCGCAGCCGTCGCCACCGGCGGGACGGTCAGCGGCACCGGTCGGTACCTGAAGACGCGCAACCCGCTCGTCCAGGTCATCGCGACCGACTTCGCCGAGAAGGTCGACGACAGCAATCTCCGGCAGATCTTCGAGCGGCGCCCGGGATGGGAGGAGCTGGAACGCGACTTCCCACCCAACATCGAGCTCGATGTCATCGACGCGATCGAGACGCGCTCCCGTGCGGAGGTCATCGACTACGGCTGGCACATCGCGCGCACCGAGGGACTCGTGCTCGGGCTGTCCTCCGCGCTGAGCCTGAAGATCGCGGTCGACCTGGCCTACCGGGTCGACCCCGGCTCGGTGATCGTCGCCTTCTCCGCCGACAGCGGACGCGACTACGTGAGCCGCGAGTACAACGCGGACTGGCTCCGGGAGAACGGATTCGCGGAGATCGCCGACACGTACAGCCCCGCGTCGTGACCGGTCTCATCATCCGACCGGTCGCCCCGGACGAGCACGACGCCGTCGACGCCCTCATCGCGACGGCCTACGAGTTCGACTACGGACCGACTCCGCACGGCGAGGACGAACTGCAGCATTCCGTCGTGCGCGCGGAACGCTTCGAGGTCTGGAACGCGGCCGACGGGGAAACCGGCGAACTTCTGGGCAGCATCACGACACCGCGTGACGGTGGCGAGCAGCTGTTGGAGGATGCCACGCCGAACGAACTCGACTTCCGCCTGCTGGCCGTTTCCCCCCGAGCGCGCAGACGCGGCGTCGGGGCGGCTCTCACCCGACACGTCGTCGACCTCGCCCGCGAGCGGGGCCTGCGCCGGGTCTTCCTCAAGAGCGCACCGAACATGACCGGGGCGCACCGCCTCTACGAATCCCTCGGCTTCCGACGCGACCCCGACCGCGACGGACTCGTCATCGACGGGGTCGTACAGTTCGACCTCTTCGCCTTCGTCGTCGACGTCGATCCGATCGCGTCCACCCCCCAGGAGCAGACCTCATGACCACCCCCCGCCCGCTGCGCAAGCTCGGTTTCCTCCATATCGTCCCGTTCCATCGCGAGGATCCCGCCCGGGGGCTGGAGGAGGCGCTGTCCCTGTTCGAGCACGGCGAGGGGCTCGGGCTGGACAGCGGCTGGATCCGCACCCGACACATCCAGTACGGCATTCCCTCGGCCGCGGTCTTCCTGGCCGCGGCGAGCCAGCGGACGACCCGGCTGGAACTGGGCACGGCGGTCATCCCCACCGTGTACGAGTCGTCGCTGCGGCTGGCGGAGGACCTCGCGGTGGCCGACCTGCTCTCCGGGGGTCGCCTGCAGCCCGGGCTGAGTGTGGGACCGGCGAAGCACTCGGATGAGGTCGCGGAGAGCATTCTCGGCCCCGGCTGGCGCGGGGAGGACATCAGCTATGCCCGAATCGAACGCATCCTCGGCTTCCTCCGCGGCGAGAAGGTCGATCGGCATGAGCGGGAGATCGGACTCGGGGGCGTGACCGAGCTGTCCTCAGACCGCGTCGAACCGCACAGCGCCGGACTCGCCTCCCGCATCTGGTACGGCGGTGGGTCGCTGCGCTCGGCGGAGTGGGCGGGACGCCAGGGGCTGAAGCTCCTGGTCAGCAACATCAGCACCGCCGAGCAGTCGGACGTCTTCCCGATCGCGCAGCGCCAGCAGATCGACCGGTTCCGCGCCCACCACCCGTCGGGCGACGCGGCCACCGTCGCGAAGGGGCACGTGATCATCCCCACCGACAACGCAACCGCGCAGCAGCGCGCGAAGTTCGCCTCCTACGTCGAAGCGCGCACCCCGCGCACCCAGCAGGTGCAGAACGGGCGCACGCTGATCGCGCCGGACCTCATCGGTTCCACCTCGGAGATCGTCGACCGGATCGCGTCGGACCCGAGCTTCCAGGGATCCGACGAGATCCTGTTCGAGCTGCCGTTCCAATTCGACGACGCGGACTACCGGCACATTCTCCGCGAGCTCGCGGAGAACATCGGACCGGCTCTGGGCTGGGCACCCGATCAAACCGTGTAGGACCCGGGCTCCGGCCTCGGCCTCCGCGGGCGACGGCGGATCAGGAGGTCGGCGTCGGAGAAGCCGTGCCGCTGTAGTAGCTGTCGCTCGCGGTGGTCAGCACGAACTGCGCGAACTCCTTCGGGTCGTCCAACGCGCCCTGGTACTCCTCGCCGTTGACGAGGACGAGCGGCGTGCCGGTCAGTTTGAGGCCCTCCGTGTCCGGGATGCCGGCCAGCGCCGCATCCGTCACGTCCTTGGCCCAGCTCACGTAGTCCTCATCCTCGATGCACGCGCGCACCTGCGACGACGAGTCAGTACCGGTCGCATCCGCGAGGTCGGCCAAGGCCGCGTCATCGAGACCGGAGGAATCGACATCGGGCTGCTCCGCGAGCAGCCCGTGGTTGAACGCGTAGACCGTATCCGGCGAATACGTCGCGACACACGCCGCGGCGGCCGCGGCGCGCAGCGAGTACTTCGTGCCGTTCGACTTCGCGGTCAGCATCGAGACCGGGTAGTACGTGATGGTGGCCGATCCCGCGGTGAACCACTTGGACAGCTGTGACTCGTTGGCCAGTTCGAACTCCTGGGCGCCGCTGGCGAGATAGTCCACATAGATGCGGATGTCGACCGTCGACGCCGTCGTCGGCCCCGGGGTCGACGCGGCGGACGATGTCGGGGTGGGCGTCTCCGAGGGATCGCTCGAGGAGGTGCTCGTGTCGGCTCCGGCGACGGACGTGATCGGGATGCCGCCATCGTCGTTGACGTTAGCGGGCTGGAGCTGCGGGTCGCTGACCTTGGAACTGACCGCCAGCACGACGCCGGTAGCGATGGCCGCGACGACGATGACGCCGAGCGCGCTGAAGCCCGCGACGCGAAGAGTTCGCAGCCGCGCATGCTTGGCCTTCACCTGCTGTGCCTTCTCACGCACCGCCT
>JAATGR010000154.1 GCA_015654575.1 Actinomycetales bacterium | reverse complement strand
GGCGTGAGGCCGCTCGCGTCCTGCAGCTTGATGACCGCGAGGTCGACGATGGGGTCGGTGCCGACGACCTTGGCCTTGTAGAGCTTGCCGTCGTAGGTCGTGACCTCGACGGAGCCGCTGGCGGACTCGCCGTCGAGCGTGACGACGTGCGTGTTGGTGAGCACGTATCCGTCGGAGCTGAGGATGACGCCGGATCCGGTGCCGCCCTCCTGCCCGGCGCTGACGTTGATGGTCACGACGGACGGGCCGGCCTTCTTCGCGATCGCCGTCACGGCGTTGACGTCGCCGGAGTCGTTGATCGTGATCGTCTGCGGGGTGCTCGAGGTCGACTGCTGCGCGTCCGAGCCGCCGTGGTTCAGGAGCGCGGATACGCCCGCGGCCGAACCGCCGCCGACGACCGCGCCCGCGACCAGCGCGATGACGACGGGGATGGCGATCGAGCGCTTCTTCTCCGTGGTCGCGGTGGGCGCACCGGTGGTCCCGGGTGCGGTCGCGACGGGCCGGGCGGTGGGAGCACCGGGGAGCGGTGCGGTCGGGTACTGCTGGGTGGGCTGGGCGCCGGGCTGAGGAGCCGGGAACGCGTTCGGCTGCGGGGCGGTCGGGCCGGTGTAGGTCGATGCGGAGGCCGGGGCCGAGATTGCGGTCGGCGGCTCGGCGTCGGCGGCGGGCTCGGACCTCGCGGCCGAGCTCTCGGCGGAGGCCGGCTCGGCGGAGTCCGTGGCGGGGACGTCTGCCGCGGCGGTGTCAGCGGCAGCGGGTTCGGCGGAGGCCTCGCCCGGGGTGTCGGGGGTGCTGTCGACGGTGGCGTCGGGAGTCGGGTTCGCGTCGGCGGGCTGCTGCTCCGCGGGCGTGCCCTCGTCGGGGCTGTGCGTGGGGTCGGACATCTGCGTGCGTGCTCCTTTCGCGAGCACCGCCAGCATCCAATCCCTAGCTGAGCGTTGAATAAGGCGGCGCTGGGAGCCTACTTCCGCGAAGCAGGACAACCGCTCAACATCCGGGACCGCTCGGTTGGGCTGAGCAGTCGTGGTTCACGAGCACGGTGGTGGCATCACCGACCGTGATCGTCAGGTCGTTGGCCGGCAACGCGATGATGCCGACGATCGAGACGAAGTCCGGGCCGTCGAAGCGGTATTCGGCGCGGTAGTCGATCCGCAGGTGGATCGTGTAGTCGCCCTCGGCGGCATAGACGTGACTCGTCGGTGTCGGATCGAACTCGGCGATGCGGAGCTGGTCCCACGTGCCGCCCGGAGTGCCGCGCGCCGCACCGGTGCCGTCGCCGTAGTCCCAGTGGAATCCGACGGCCGTGAACCGGACCTCCGCAGGTCGGCCGAGGAGCGTCCCGGGCACGATCTGCTGCGGCGCGAGCGCGTAGAAGTTCGTGTCGAGCCCCGCGACGGCCCAGCCGTCGGGCTCCATATGGTCGGTGCCGGGGGCGGGACGGAACGTCGCGATGTCGGCGAGCGTCACCGCGGGCGTGCCCTTCGGGCCGGGTGGAGCGCTCGTCGCGGGTGGGGCCGGGGTGCAGCGGGGGTCGGTGCGGTCGTAGGGCGCGATGACACAGTTCAGGCCCCGGACGGGGAGGGGTGGCGGTGAGCCTTGGGTTTGAGATGGCGGGCCGCCACGGGATGACGGATTCGAATTTGGTCTAGATGCCGAGGCCGACAGATCCACCTCGTTGCCGTTGACCTTTGCGCTTGCCGAGCCACAAAGACCCGCACCGATCTCGATCTGAGTACATCCGGCGCTGGATGGGTGGGCGGCTGCTGGAAGAACCAGCGCCAACGTCAGCAGAAGTCTTGTCCAGACCATGGCTCATTGCTTGAAATCAGATAGTTGCCGCGGTTATTGACGACCATGGAGACTTCTACTGGAACATCCCCGCTCCTCGCGGGCGTGACATCAACACCAGCCGCGTTCACGTAGCGAACCGACGACAGGTCTATGCACGTGTACGCGCTTAGGTGCGCTCGACGACGATCGATTTGTTCCAGCTTGAACTTCGAATGGCCGCTGGCGCCGATCTGCCGGATACCGGCCGCTTTGAGTTCCTCCGACGACTTGACTTCATTGGGATACCACTTTGAAGTCACCATCTGCTTGAGTCGCTCGGGATCCTGACCTCCCGTCGACGCCACAGCATCCGACGCCGCCAAGTACGCCGCATACGCCTTCTCCGCCGCCTTCAGCGCCGCCGCATCCGACGAGAACACCGGCGTCGCCTTCGGCGTCGGCGACCCCGTCGGATCCTC
>JAATGR010000251.1 GCA_015654575.1 Actinomycetales bacterium | reverse complement strand
GAACACCGTCGGCCAGTGCTGGCTGTCGCAGAACCAGAACTTGGCGTCGGCGCCCGAGAGTTGATCGTCCTGGAAAGCGAGATAGTAAGGGTAGATCTTCTCCCATCCCTCCGCCCCCGGCGGGACGGGGATATCGGACGGCTTCGGGAACGAACGCAGAGACATTGCTTCCTCGGGTTTCTCCGACGCATCGTCGCGCCGGTTCGATGGGCGGGTCGGGGTCCGTCAGACGGACACGCGAGTGAGGGATGCGGTGATGCTGCCGAGCGAGAAAGCGCCTGCGCCCGACAGCTGCGGAACGCTCGCCGTCAGCGGCTTCGCTCCGTGGACAGTCTCGGGGCGCGCCTGGAGAAGCAGCACGTTCTCACCGTCGGGCAGGTCGGCGTCGATTGCCCACTCGATGTCCTGCGGCACGTGATAGTGCCGCTCGGCACGCTTGGCGAGTTCAGCGACGGATTTCAACTCGCGATCGTCGAGGCACGGAACGCTGCGACGCTCGGCATCGACATCGCGCTCCTCCAGTCTCCGCCCATCGACGGCGACCAGTTCACGCGCCTTGTCGCCGAGGTGCTGCCTCACCGCGGCGAGCGTGATCTTGTCCAGCACCGTGTTGTCGGGGGTGACCGTGCCCGACACGACGAGCTCGCCGAGCCCGTACGACGCGTCGATAACGACCTTCGACCGGTCGCCGGTGGCGGGGTCGAGCGTCATCGCGACGCCCGCGACCCGCGCGTTCACCATCTTCTGCACGACGACGGCCATCGACAACCCGAACTCGTCGATGTCGTGAGATCGGCGGTAGGTGATGGCGCGAGGGGTGTAGAGCGAAGCCCAGCAACGACGCACGTGCTCCTTCACCGCGTCGATGCCCGTGATCCAGAGATAGGTGTCCTGCTGCCCCGCGAACGAGGCGTCGGGAAGATCCTCGGCGGTCGCGCTGGAACGGACAGCGACGGGGATCTCGGCGCCGATCCGTCGCATGAGCGCATCGTAAGCGTCGGTCAACTGATGGCGGACAGCATCGGGCACCGCCGCGTCCTCAAGTTCGCCTCGAATCCGGGCGGCCGCAGCGTGAACGGCGACGACATCGTTTTCGTCGAGAGCGGTGAGCTCGTCACGGATGAGCGCCGACAGGCCGCTCGCATCGCGGAACTCGTCGAACGCGCCGGTCGTGATGACGAAACCGGGTGGGACCGGCATCCCGGCGCCGGTCATGGTGATCAGCGAAGCGCCCTTGCCCCCGTGGATATCGACGGCCCCCTCGGCGAGATCGGTGAAGGAGTGGATAAGCGAGAGCATGTCAGGCCTCGTTCCACGCCACGGGAACAGCCGTCGGGACCCGGAACGAGAGGTTCTCGCGGAACTCCACCGACTCTGGATCCACCGCGCGCAGTTGCGGGACCCGGCGGACGAGCTCCTCGAGGACGATCTTGACCTGCATGCGGGCCAACGGTGCGCCGATGCAGGTGTGGATGCCGAACCCGAACGAGAGGTGCTCCCTGACATTCGGGCGCGCCACGTCGAAGTCGTCGGCGTGATCGAAGCGCGATGGGTCGCGGTTGGCCGAACCCATGACGAGCAGGATGTCAGCGCCCTTGGGGATCGACACGCCGCCAATCTCGGTCTCGATGGTCGCCCGCCGGCGCCAGGCGACGATCGATCCCGAGTAGCGCAGCACTTCTTCCACGGCGGCGGGGATGCCCGAAGGATCGGCGACCAGGCCGGCCCACTGCTGCCGATTGGGCAGGAGGACTCGCAGCGTGTTGGCGATCAGCGTCGTGGTCGTCTCATGCCCGGCGAACAGGAGGCTGTAGAGCACGGACGCGATCTCGTGGTCGGTGATCGGGTCTCCCTCTGCCTGTGCCCGCAGCAGATCGCTCGTAAGGTTCTCCCCCGGTTCCTCCTTATAGCGGGCGACGACGTTCTGACACTCCTGCCAGTAGTCGACGAGGTTGTGAGCGTGCACGATCTGCTGCTGATCGTCGAGATCGCCCCATGTAATCGCCGCACGGGAATCGCTCCATCGCTTGAACGTGGGGACCATGGCCGGGTCCACGCCGATGAGCTTCAGGATCGTCTCCGTCGGCAGGTCGTACGCGATCGCACGAACCACCTCGCCGCGAGCGTCCGGCGCCTCCAGCATCCGATCCAGGAGCTCAGTCACGCGCTCACGGATCGGCGGCTCCAGCAGCCGGAGCCGCCGAGGAGTGAATCCCTTCTGCACCGCGGCCCGGATCCTCGTGTGCTCGGGCGCCTGACGGGAGCTCAGTCCGGAGTACACCGAGAATCCGCCATCGAGCATGATCTGCTTCGCGGGCGGCCCGTACGGACGAACGGGAGCAGCGGTGTTCTCACTGGAGAACGTCTGGTGGTCGGCGAAGATCGCCTTGATCTCGTCGTAGCGCGTCACGACGTAGTAGCCGATGCGCTCGTCGAACACGACAGGGGCCTCGTCCCGCAGACGCGCGTACGCCGGGAACGGATCCTTCATCTGGAATGGTTCGTACCCGTAGTCGTCACCACTGCCGTGAATGACGGGGCATCGGCCGGTACGTGTGTCGGCGGTAGTCATCGTGCTCCTTTGCTCGAATTTCTCCTGCTGCGAAGAACGTGCCCTCACGATAGAAGCCCCTCCCTACGGCGACGGCGATGGTTTCACTGAGTGAGATCGGTCATCTGCGCGGAGTGGACAACCCGGCCTGGAGAAGGGTCTCCCAGGGGAAGTGCGCGGTCGCCTTCGCGATCCGTCGGGAGGTTCCCTGCAGCGCCGGCACCAGGTTGGCCATCGTCTCGGCCCGCTCAGGGCCGACGACGAGGCCCACCGCAGCGACGACGCGCGACGCCTGGAGGACGGGTACCGCGATCGAGCACGAGCCGACCCGCACCTCCTCCCGGGTGGTGGCGAAACCGCGACGCCTCGCCTCGTCGAGTTCGCGTCGCAGCGCCATGCGATCGACGACCGTGTGCGCCGTCGCCCGTTCCATGCCTTCGCGGCCGAGATAGGCTTCGCGCACCCAGTCCTCCTCGAACGCGAGGATGGCCTTGCCGACGGCCGTTGCGTGCATGGGCAGACGCCCGCCGACGCGAGACGCACGCGGCACCCGACGACTGCCGTAGATCCGCTCGATATAGAGCACTTCATCGCCCTCGCGGACGGCGAGATGGGTGGTCTCGCCGACGAGCGAGAACATGTCCTGCAGGAACGGGCGCGCGGCGTCGCGGAGCTGTCGTCCCGCGTTCTGCGCGATCTCCCAGAGCCGAATTCCCAGGGCATAGGCGCCGTCGACCGTGCGCGTCAGCAGACCCCCGTCCACCAGGCCGTTCAGGAGACGGTGCATCGTGGGTTTGCGAAGCCCGGTCGTGGCGCACAATTCCGTGAGCGTCTGCGGCGCCGGCGCGCGCTCGAGCGCCTCCAGGATGAGCATCACCCGCTCGATCACCCCGGTGCCGTCGCTGTTGCGCCCGGACACCGGCCGTCAGCCGTCGGCGAGGGCCGCGGACTGCGGCCACAGGGTCACGGATCCCATCGCGATGAGACCTCGGGCCAGCGCGCGCGCCGGATCCGTGAACAGCTGATCCACAACCCGAGATGCACACAGGCGGAGGGCTTCGGCCCTGCCGAGCCCGAACCACTCCATGACGACGTCGAGGCCGTGCGGGGTGACCCGCCAGGTCTTGTCGGCGTCTTTGACGATGGCGTCCTCGATCGAGAGCGTGTACCTGCGACTGTCGTGACCGTCGATGATCTCCACGATCCGGTCGGTCGCGTCCACATCGTGTCCCACTCCCCGGAGGATCTCACGGGCCAGGCGGGCACCTTCCGTCTCGTGGAGCCGCACCAGATCGGGACGTCCACCGCCGGGCGCGATGGCCGACAGCACCTCGTCCGGCGGCACCCGAGACCAGCCGATGTCGTGCAAGAGGATCGCGGGCAGGGTCACGACCGGATCCGCCTCCGGTAACTCCGCCGAGAGTGCGGCCGCTATCCCCAGCGCGTAGAGCGAATGCGCGTCGTTGTCGCGCGTGGCAAGAAGGGGCGCCGCGCGCTCCCACATGCCCGCGAGATCAACCGGGCGGCCATCACGCTGGAGCGGCGCCATCCCGACGAGGTCGATCACCCCCGGCGCGGCCCTCGGTACCGCATCGAGAACATCGTGGGGGAAGATCCGCCCGCGCGGATGCAATTTGACCGCAGAGTAGCTGGCGATCAGAGGAATCTCGGACATCGTCGTCATGCTCCTTCCGGAACGCGCCCGGCGGCCCGCCCTCGTTACCCACCGTGCAAGATCCAGAGAACCTGCCACGACGCGATTCCACTCAGTGAAACTGTATCGATCGCAGAGCCGAATGTCGTCGATACCATGAGTCGCCATCGACAAGGACGACGGGAGGCGATGTGCACGACCTGAACGAACCAGCCACCGCCGGCCGCATCGCCCAGATCGCCGTCGTCGGCAGCGGACCGAGCGGCTGCTACACCGCCCAGTTCCTCCTCAAGGCAGACCCAGACCTGCACGTCACCGTGTTCGACCGGCTGCCCGTTCCCTTCGGTCTGGTGCGCTACGGCGTCGCCGCGGATCACCAGGGCACGAAAGCCGTCATCCGCCAATTCGAGCGCGTCTTCGACTCTCCGCGGGTGCGCTTCGCCGGCAACGTCGCACTGGGCACCGATCTGTCGGTGGCGGAGCTTCGAGAGAATTTCGACGCGGTGATCCTGGCGACCGGAATGTCCGAGGATCGCATCCTCGACGTTCCCGGCGCTCGCTTGGCCGGCGTGGTCGGCGCGGGTGCGGTGACCCGCTTCCTCAACGGACACCCGGATGAAGCTGAAGTCCCCCTCGTGTGCGGCTCGGACATCGTGATCATCGGAGCCGGAAACGTCGCCGTGGATGTCGCGCGGCTGCTCGCGAAAGCACCGGAACACTACGAAGGCTCTGACATGGACGACGACGTGCACCAGCGCATCGTGCCGGGACTCGTCTCTCTCACGCTCGTCGCCCGGTCCAGTGCGGAGACCGCCCGCTTCGATCGCGCCATGGTGCGCGAACTGTCCGAGGTGCCCGGCGTCGCCGTCGAGGTCGTCGGCGTCAATGCCGCCGCAGCGGATCCCAAGAGCGAGACATTGCGGACGCTGGCCGCGACTCGGCCCGAATCCGCCCGGGTCAGGATCTCTCTTCAATTCGCGACGACCCCCGTGGAGATCCTCGGAGACGCTCGGGTGGAGGGGGTACGAGTACGCGACGCCTCCGGCGAGCGAGTGATCCCGGCGCAGACGGTCGTAACCGCGATCGGCTTCACCGGGCATTACGCGGAGGTCGCCGATCCGAGCGTCCATGCCGTCGGCTGGGCCGAACACGGCCCCACCGGCACGATCCCTGAGACCCGCGCGGACGCGAAGGGCGTCGCCGACGCGGTGCGGGCCGGACTCGACACAGCGTCAGCACCGATGCCCGGATTCTCCGGGCTCCCCCCGTCGGTCCGGGACCGTGCCGTCGGCATCGAACACTGGAAGGCGATCGACACCGCCGAAGTCGCTCTGGCTCGACCGGGCCGGGTCCGGCAAAAAGTACGCACCTGGGAGGGACTCCTGGGCCACGGCCCAGCCACGGTGCGACACGGCCAGCACGGCCAAGAGAGGACTGACCGATGACTGTCGTGGCGCTCTACGGAACCGAATCTGGCAACTCGGAGATGATCGCGGAGGACATCGCCGACGCGCTCGGGGAGACCGTCCAGGTCGAGGACATGTCCGCCTTTGACCCCGCAGACCTCGACATGTCCGCCCTGTATCTCGTGATCTGCTCGAGCCACGGAGACGGGGAGCTTCCCGCCGGCGCACGACCCTTCTTCGAGAGGTTGGAAGCGACGCGGCCGAACCTGACGGAGCTGCGATACGCGATGTTCGGTCTCGGCGACCGGACCTACGCCGAGACCTACAGTCAGGGCAGCGAGCACATCGATCGCCTGTTCGGGGAACTCGGCGCGACCCGCGTCGGGACGTACGGGCGGCATGATGCGTCGGGCTTCGACGACGCCAGCGAGCTTGGGATCGCGTGGGCCCGTGCCGTGGTCGACGAACACATCGCCGCCACCGTCTGACGTACCGGCGAGCCCGGCCTCCGGCGTCCCCACCCTGTTCTGACCGTTAACGTGGAGAGGTGACCGCCCGCTCCCCATACTCCTGCGTCCTCTGGGATGTCGACGGCACGCTCGTCGACGCATCCGACGGGATTCTCAGCCGCCTCACCGTGACCCTCACCCACGACGGACTCCCCGCGCCGACGCGTGCGGATCTCGTGCACTGGATCGGGCCGCCGCTGTACGAGTCGTTCCAGCACCATGCGGGGATGACGCCCGAGCAAGCCGCGGCGGCCGTGTCGTTCTACCGCGAACTCGGTCAGACCGACGACTACGCCACCGCCGCGAAGCTGTACCCGGGGATGGCCGAGCTCATCGCCGACCTCGACGCCGCCGGCATCCCTCAGGGCACCGCGAGTTCGAAGCCCGAGCCCCAGGTCGCCGCACTCATGGACCACTTTGACATCACCCCTCACCTGACCGCGATCACCGGTGCGACTCTCGACGAGAAGACCCTCGCGAACAAGGCGGACATCGTCGCCGAGGCGTTGCGGCGCATGCGGGCCGGCGGCGCGGACACATCCCGTCCGGTGCTGGTGGGCGACCGCCATCATGACGTCGACGGGGGCGTGGCCAACGGCGTTCCGGTGATCTTCGTGCGCTGGGGCTTCAGCTGGCCGCATGAGTCGGACGGCGCCGTCGCCGCCGTGGAGGATGCGGCTCAGCTGCGCGCCTTGCTGCTCGTCGACGACAACGCCTAGCGATCCCGCGCACCGCCAAGCCGCAGCGCCCCCAAGACGCGCCCCCAAGAGGCCGAGCCGGATGCTGTCGCCGCGCCGCACAGCAGGAGACATCCTCCACGCATGAGAATCCCCCCGGAATCGTCCTGCGCACGCGCGGTCTCCTGCCTAGCGGAGGCGCCCGGAACGCGCCGGGCGGTGGGACGCCCCCGATAGGGTGAGCGCCATGACGGATGCCGCCCGCCCCCGCCCGCTCGCGTTCGTCGGCCGCATACCGGCCACCCTCTGCGTCGTGGTCGTGTTGCTGATCGCGGCCGTCGCCAGCGCCGCGCTGTGGTCGCCCTTCGCGGACAGCGCGGCCTGGCAGACGCTCGCCTACGGCCTGCCCGCGCTGCAGGCCGGACACTGGTGGGCTCCGATCACCGGCACCCTCTTCGCCGCTCAGCCCTGGATGTATCCGCTGCTGCTGGCGGGCCTTTCCGGGATGGCCTACCTCGAATTCCGGCGCGGCTCGCGGCTCGCGCTAGGATACTTCGCCGCGGGCCAGCTGTTCGGCGTCCTCGGTTCCGCCGCGCTCATCTGGGCGCTGGCCGCGACCGGTTGGCCGTGGGCGGTGGCGGAAGCATCGATGCTCGACGTCGGACCGTCCGGCGGCGTGATGGCGTGCATCGCGGCGGCGATCAGCCTGTTCGTGCAGCCCTGGCGGGTGCGGGCGTGGCTGGTCCTGCTCGCCTTCGTGTTCGTGACGATGGTGTTCTGGGGCAACATCGCCGACCTGCTGCACCTGCTCGCGGTGCTCCTGGTCCTGGGCGTCGACCGGACGCTGCGCATCCAGCGCACCACGGTGCGCGAGCAGCGCCTGGTCGCGTTCATCGTGCTGCTGGTGTTGGCGGTCATGGGGGTGATCGTGTTCCTCGTGCCCACGCAGGGTCCTTTCGGCGCCTCCGCCCCGGCATCCGGATCCTTCTGGGACGTGGCGATCGACGTGGTCGTCATCGCGGCGATCGCGAACGGATTGCGCCGTGGCCGGCGCTGGGCCTGGGTGTTCGCAGTCGTCCTCGCCGCGATCAACGTGCTGAGCTTCATCCTCTTCGCCCTCCTGGTGCTGATCATCGGCGTCGCGCACACCGAGGTCGCACTCGGCGGCGACGTTTCGCTCACCCTGGCGACCGGCGCGCTGTGGATTCCGCTGCTGGTGTACCTCGTGTGGGTGCGCAAAGCCTTCCGCGCCCATCGTCGGGCCCGCATCGGCGGCAGCCCCGATCCCGTCCGCGAGGACGCCGTGCAGGAACTGCAGGCTCATGGCGGGGGCACGCTGTCGTGGATGACGACCTGGGACGGCATCCAGTACGCCCGCACCGCTGCCGGAATCGTCGCCTACCAGCGGCGCGCCGGGGTCGCACTCGCACTCGCCGACCCGCTGGGACCGGCCTCCTCCCGTGCCGGCTCCGTCGCGGAGTTCATCGCCGACGCCGAACGTGTCGGCCTGGTGCCGTGCTTCTTCAGCGCCGGCGAGACGACGCGGGATGCCGTACCGGAGGGGTGGCGCAGCCTCGTCGTCGCCGACGACACCATCGTCGACCTTCCCGGGCTCGCATTCACCGGCAAGGCGTGGGGTCCGGTTCGCACCTCCCTGAACCGCGCCGAGCGTGAGGAGGAGTCGTTCCGGCTCACGCACCTCAAGGACGAGAGCTGGGGGGTGCGCGCCCAGCTCCGCGCCATCTCGGACGGCTGGGTGGGCGACAAGGGACTGCCGGAGATGGGCTTCACCTTGGGCACGCTCGTCGAGGCGGAAAGCCCCGAGGTCCGACTCGCGCTGGCGGTGGCCCCCAACGGCGACATCGACGGGTTCCTGTCCTGGCTGCCGGTCTACGGCGACGCGGGCATCGTCCGGGGATGGACGCTGGACCTGATGCGGCGGCGTGACGGGGCGGCGTTCGGTCCGGTGATGGAATTCCTCATCGGATCCTCGGCGAAGGCCTTCTCGGAAGAGGGCGCCGAGATCATGTCGCTGTCCGGCGCGCCGCTCACACACGACTACCCGGCGGGCGCCGGCGTCATCGCCGATCTCAGCACGAAACTCGCAGAGGCCCTCGAACCGGTGTACGGCTTCCAGTCGTTGCACCGGTTCAAGCAGAAGTTCCAGCCGCGCTACGAGACGCTCTACCTGCTCTACCGCGACGAGAGCGACTTGCCACTGATCGGGCTGGCACTCACCCGTGCGTTTCTGCCGACGGCGACTCTGGGCCAGCTCGCCGGCGCGGGCCTGGAACTGGTGCGCGGCGGATCATGACAGACGGAGAACGGGCCGGGATGCAGCATCCCGGCCCGTTCGTCCATGTTGTGCCTCAGATCGCCGTGATGTTCGCCGCCTGCAGGCCCTTGGGGCCCTGCTCGACGTCGAACTCGACGCGCTGGTTCTCCTCGAGGGAGCGGTATCCGTTGCCGGAGATCGCGCTGAAATGCGCGAAGACGTCGGCGCCGCCCTCATCAGGAGCGATGAAACCGAAACCCTTCTCCGAGTTGAACCACTTGACCGTACCTGTCGTGCTCATGCAATGCCGTTCTTTGCTAGCCGGCACCCACTGCACCGGTGTGACCTCCCACCGTAGCCCGCCTCGGGCGCGCGCACGAGAGACGTGACACAAAAGTTGCCTCCGTGCCCCCAGCCGGCAACCATTCGACGCCCGGGCCGAGCTGACGCTCACAGGCCCGGGCGTCGACGGATCCCCCCGGATATGTCACGCACAGCGCGACAGCGATCACTCTAATGGCAGGTTGCGCGACCATGGGAGGAATCGTTCAAGTCATCGCGAGACACGCCCCGGCATGGCAGAAGAAGGCCCCCTCCGTCGCTGGGGGGAGCGGGAGGGGGCCGGAGAGGCAGGCTCCCGTTGGGGGAACGGAAGCTGCATCAGAAGCAAGGTTACGCTGCCGTCCGCACCGCCGTGGTCGTCGTGCACCGACCCATACCTAACACTCAGCATCAGGCCGGCGGCGGCGGGCGCGAGCCGGTCGCCATGGGCGCGGGCCAAGCTGTGGTCGGGCCTCGCGGGATAGGCTGGCGCCACCAGTTCATAACGGATCGTCCGGCACGTACCTGCCGGCGAATGGAGCAATGCCACGATGTCCGCGGTCACCTTCGCCCAGGCCAGCCTCAACCCCGCAGCGATCGGTGAGTTCGATCTGGAGATCACCCTCCCCCAGGACATGCTCGTGGATGAGCAACGGCCGAACCTCGTCACCGAGACGGAAAAGCGGCGCGCCGCGTGACCGGGCTCGACGGGCCTGCGGCCTCCGACGCCGCAACGCCGCCGAGGTTCGCGTGGCGCGGCTTTATGCTCGACGTCGCCCGGCACTTTTTCCCCGTCGAGACGATCCTCGCCGTGCTCGACGACATCTCCGCGCTCGGCATGAACCGCTTCCATCTCCACCTCAGCGACGATCAGGGCTGGCGCCTGCAGATCGACGCCCGCCCCGAGCTCACCCGGATCGGCGCCGTCACCCAGGTCGGCGGCGGCCCCGTGCCGGAACCCGGCTATTACACCAAGGCCGACTACGCCAGGATCGTGGCCTACGCCGCCGAACGCGGGATCGTCGTGATACCCGAACTGGACTTTCCGGGGCACACCAATGCGGCCTTGACCGCCTATCCCGAGCTCGCCCCGGCCGATACACGCCCGGAGCCGTACGACGGCATCGATGTCGGCTTCTCGACGATCGACACCGGTGAAGCGGCCGCGGACACCGTCGATGCTTTCCTCCGCGACGTCCTCACCGAGGTCGCCGCGATGACCCCGGGCGAGTGGATCCACATCGGTGGCGACGAGAGCCTGGTGACCGACCCCGATGAGTACGAGGCGTTTCTGCGCCGGCTCACCTCGCTCGTCGTCGATCTTGGCAAGACCCCGATCGGCTGGCACGAGATCGCCCGCATCGAGGGGTTGCCGGCGTGCACCGTCGCGCAGTACTGGAACTTCCTCGATCCCGAGCCTCCGGCCGGCGAGCACCTCGCGGCCTGGGTCGCCGATGGCCGGAAGGTGATCCTCTCACCGGCTGACGTCGCCTACCTCGACATGAAGCCGCACGCCGGGCACCGACTCGGCCTGGTTTGGGCCAATGGTCCGACATCACCGGAGCAGGCAGCCGGGTGGGACCCCGCCCAGCTCATCGAGCACATCCCGGGGATGACCGAGGCGGACGTGCTCGGCATCGAGACGGCGATGTTCACCGAGACGATTGCCACGCCTGAGGAGATCCGCGAGATGGCGTATCCACGCATCGAGGCACTTGCCAGGATCATGTCGGCGCCGCGACCGGCCACGGCGCCGGAGCGGGAGTGACGACATGAGCGAAGCACCCTTCGGCGGCTACATCGATATCCATGCCCACGGCGGCGGGGGCGGCAGCGTCGAGGACGGACCGGACGGCATCATCAGGATGCGTATGACGCACGCCGCGCACGGCACCGCGTGGCAACTGCTGAGCCTGGTCGCGAACCCCGTCGATCTCCTCGTCGCCTCGCTCACCACGATCCGAGCCGCGGCCGCCGCCGATCCGAGCATTCTCGGCGCTCACCTGGAGGGCCCGTTCCTCGCCCCCAGCCGGCACGGCGCACACGATCCCGCCCACCTCATCCCGCCGGACTCTGCGACCGTGTCGCGCCTCATCGAGGCCGGTGACGGCGTGCTGCGCATGATCACCATCGCCCCGGAACTGCCCGGCGCGATCGAAGCGATCCGGCGATTCGCCGCCGCCGGCGTCGTGGTGGCGGTCGGGCACACCGAGGCAACGGCGGACATCGCCCACGCAGCCTTCGATGCCGGCGCGACGGTGCTCACCCACGCGTTCAACGCGATGCCAGGCATCCTCGGGCGGGCGCCTGGTCCGCTCGGCGCCGCCCTCGCCGACTCACGGGTCACGATCGAGGTCATCGCCGACGGCATGCACGTCAGCCTCGACAATCTGCGTTGGCTCTTTGCGGCGGCACCGGGCCGTGTCGTCGCGATCACCGACGCGATGAGTGCCACCGGGGCGGGCGACGGGGAGTACCGACTCGGCGGTCTCGCCGTGACCGTCCGGAACGGCCGCGCCACGGTCGCCGGCACCGATCGACTCGCGGGTTCGACCCTGACCCTCGACCGGGCGCTGGAGGTCCTCGCCGAGGCCGGCGTCTCGCGCGACGAGGCGCTCGCCGCCGTCACCACGACGCCCGCCCGGGTGCTCGGCCTTGACCTGGCCGCGCTGACCGGGAGCCCGCGCTCCGATGCCGCGGAACGCGGGGGCGTCGCCGGAGCCTAGGGGATCCGGCGAGGAACGACCCGGCGGACCGAGCTCAGCGACGATCCCATTCGGGGCGCTGATCCCACGCCTGCCGGTAGTAGTCCGCGTAACGGAGCCGGGAGCCCGCGGCCTCGTCGACGATGACGGTCACGTCCCGGTGGAGCTGGATGACCGAGGCGGGCACCGAGGCGGTGACCGGACCCTCGACGGCCGCAGCGACCGCCTCCGCCTTGGACTCCCCCCAGGCCAACAGCACGAGCTGTCCGGCACGAAGGATGGTGCCGAGCCCCTGCGTGACGCAGTGCTGCGGCACCCGCGCGACGTCGCCGTCGAAGAAGCGAGCATTGTCCTCTCTCGTCCACTGGGCCAGCGTCTTCACGCGCGTCAGCGACGCGAGAGACGACCCCGGCTCGTTGAAGCCGATGTGCCCGGTGCGACCGATGCCGAGGATCTGCAGGTCTACGCCACCGGCCGCCCGGATCGCCGCCTCATACGCCTCTCCGGCCCCGGCGAGCGCATTCGCGCTGAGTCCCTCGGCCGGGACGTGGACCAGCGCTGGATCGAGGCCGAGCGGCTCGACGACCTCTCGGGTGATGACGGCCCGGTAGGACTCCGGATGCCCCTCGGGCAGCCCGATGTACTCGTCGAGGGCGAATCCGCCGACGCGGGCCAGATCGAGCCGCAACGCGACGAGCGCGCTCCACACCGGCAACGGCGTCGACCCGGTGGCGAGGCCGAGCACGGCGTCGGGCTTGGCGTGCACCAGGCTGGCGATGCGCCTGGCGGCGATATCGCCACCCGTCGCCTGATCGGGGACGATGACGACCTCAGCCATGGGTGACCTCCAGCGATGAATCGATCATCGACGCGGGCGCCGGACCGACGAGTGAGTTTGCAAGAACAGTGTACTAACTGTATCTGGGCGACGCCCCGGACGCGCTCCGGTCGATCAGGATATGCCGAGTTCGCGCGAGAGCACCGGCACCGTCGCGCCGAGCAGCACGAGCTCATCACTGTCCTCGGCGAGGCGCAGCTCCAGGCCGTTCGTGACCGCTGCGAGAGTGCGACGCTCGATCGTCTCGCGGGCCGCAGCGAGGAACGGCCCAGCCAGCAGCTCCGTCGGCCCGGCGATGACGACCTCGTCGAGGCCGAGCGCCGCGATCACCGGAGCGAGGCCGACCCCGAGGGCGGTACCCGCCTCGGCGAGCACCGCATCTCGGCCCGCAGCACCACCGGCCGCCAGTCGGCTCCGGATGTGCGGCACCGCAACAGCCGTCTCCAGACAGCCGTACCGCCCGCATTCGCAACGCTCGCCATCCTCCTCGACGATGACGTGACCGATCTCGCCCGCGGCGAACTGGTCCCCCTCGACGAGCACGCCGCCGACGATGAGACCCGCGCCGACCCCGTGACCGATCGCGACGAGCATGACGCTTCGGCCGACGGTCTTGCCGAAGGTGTGGATCGCGAGCACGGCAGCATTGGCATCGTTCGCAATGTGCACGGGGACCGCGAAAGCCGCGCCGAAAGCCGCGCCGAGGTCGATGTCGGCCCAGCCGAGATTCGGCGCCTCGCGGACGACGCCGGCGTGATCGACGATGCCGGGCGTGCCGATGCCGATGCCGAGCACGTGGACAGCCGACTTCGCGACGAGCGCGGCGGCGAGCGCGATTGCCTTCTCGACGGCGGCGGCACCGGTGCCGCCGGCCAACGGCACGGTGAGCCGCTCAATGATGTCGCCGCCCAGGCTCACGATCGCGCCGGTGAACGCGTCGGCGGCCGACAGGTCGAGGCTGACCACATGGTGGGCGTGCTCGTCGAGCGCGATGAGCATCGCCGGCTTGCCGATCCGAACGCCGGGACGCTGCCCGAGATCGACGATCAGCCCGTCGGCCGTGAGCTCGGCGACGAGGTCCGACACCGTGACACGGGTGAGTCCGGAGACGCGCGCAAGATCGGCCCGACTCATCGGTCCGTCGTGGAACAGCGTCTGCAACAGCAGTGACCGGTTGTGCTGGCGGTTGTGCTCCGGCAGCGCCTTTGTCGTCACCCGAAGCTGCGCCATGCCTGCCTTCCCGTGATCGCGGTGCGGGGCACCGCACGCTGTGCTGATCCTATTCCTTCCCCCCGGACCAGCCCGCGGAAACGGATCGAACGACTCAGCCCTTCACCGCGCCCGCCGACATGCCGGAGACGAGGTTGCGCTGGATGATCATGAAGAACACGACGACGGGCAGCGAGAACAGCGTCGCAGCGGCCATCTGCCCGCCGTAGTCGGTGCTGAGGTCGCCGCCGACGACCTGCGTGAAGGAATTCAGCCAGACCGGCAGCGTATAGCCCGACTGATCCTTCATGAACGTGTAGGCGATGATGTAGTCGTTCCAGCTGGTGATGAAGGCGAACACGCTGCTCGCGATGATCCCTGGCATCACGAGCGGGAAGAGCACCTTCGTGAGCACCTGCCAGGTGTTCGCCCCGTCGATCCGCGCCGCCTCGTCGATCTCCATCGGGATGGCGGTGAAGAAGCCGCGCATCACCCACACCGAGAACGGCAACACGCTGGCGACGTAGGCGAAGATGAGGCCCCAGTAGGTGCCCAGCAGGTTGAGCTGATTGAAGATGAGGAACTGCGGAATCAGCAGCGCCGTCGTCGGCAGCATCTGCACGATCAGGATGAGCACCAGGATGGTGCGGCGACCGCGGAAGCGGAACCGGGACAACGCTGCGGATGCGAACAGGCCGAGGAGGATCGAGAGCACGACGGCACCCACCACGACAATGGCCGAGTTGCGGAAAAAGAGGAGGAAGTCACCGCCGGTGAACGCGGTGACGAAGTTGTCGAACGTCGGGACCTCAGGGAAGAAGTGCGGCGTCGAGCTCAGCATCTCGGAACGCGGCTTGAAGGCCGTGTTCACCATCCAATAGACGGGGAAGATCCACACCACGCAGAACACGACGGCGATGACGCTGCTGATCCACGGCACCTTGCGGCGGCGGGCACGGAGCCGCCGTGGAGCGGCGACGTTCGTCGCGACGCGTGAAGAGGTCACAGGTCTTCCCCCGATCGAATGAGGCTGCGGATGTAAAGCGCGCTCAGCGCGAGCAGGATGATCGTCGATACGACGGCGATGGCCGAGCCGGTGCCGATCTGCATGTTTCCGGAGAGCGCGGTGGTGTACGTGAACACACCGAGGGTGGAGGTCGCGCCGTCCGGCCCCCCGGAGGAGACGAGCCAGATCTGATTGAAGACGTTGAAGTCCCAGATGATCGAGAGCATCGTCACCAGCAGCAACGTCGGCCGCAGCATCGGGAGGATGACGACCCGGTAAACGGTGCCCTCGGAGGCGCCGTCGAGCCGGGCGGCCTCCTTCAGGTCGATCGGTACCTGCGTCTCGGCCGCGTAGAGGGTGAGCGCGAGGAAGGGCACCGCCTGCCACACGACGAGCAGCCAGATGCAGGTCCAGGCGAGGACGGGACTTGCCGACCAGTTCGTCGCCGTCATGTCTCCGAACAGATGCGTCTGGGTCAGCAGCCAGTTGATGACGCCGTACTGCGGCTGAAAGAGCCAGGTCCAGATGATGGACGAGGCGACATTCGGCATGCCCCAGGCGAAGATCAGGACGACGGTGACCGCGTAGCGCAGCACCGTCGACAGCCGCGTCATCAGGTGGGAGAGTCCGGCACCGATGAGCACGCTGCCGGCCACGAGCGCCACGGTGAAGATCACCGTGCGCACCAGCGCCCACCAGAATTCGGAGTCGGTGAGGATCTCCGCGTACTGCTCGAGGCCAACGAAGTGGAACGCTCCGGTGAACAGCGTCCGCTGGTTGTAGTTCGTGAAGGACGTGAAGATGAGGAAGGCGATGGGGGCGACCGTGACGGCGGCCATGACGATGCCGGCCGGCGAGAGCATCCACAGAGTCGCGAGCGACCGACGCTTCCGGGGCCGGCGGGCAGCAGGCCCGATTCCACGCGACAGTGCGGCGGTCGGTTGCGTCACGGAATCGCCTTTCCTCGAGAACTAGGGGGTGGAGGAGAGGACAGGGTGCTGCGCGGCGGTTCGCCCGCGCAGCACCCTCTCTCTCCTGGGTTCAGTTAGACGTGTTCAGAGTCTCGTCGGCCTCGGCATCGAACTCCTCGGCCGCATCCGCGACGCTCTTCGAGCCGGAGGCGATGGAGGAGAACAGATCCTCGGGGTCCTTGTTGCTCTCGATCGTGCTCCAGTTCGCGTTCGCCGGAGTCGCCTTGGAGTTGAGAGCTGCGGTGAAGAAGCTCTTGTCCAGGTCGCTCAGGGTCGCCTGCGCAGCCTCGATGCCCTCCTGGCTGTTCGGGATCCAGCCGTCGTTGCCATAGACCCAGTCGTTCTGGATGTCGGGGCTCGCGGCGATCTTCGCCCAGACCAGCGCGAGGTCCGAGTTCTGCGACTTCGCCGGGATGGCCCAGTCGGAACCGCCGAGCATGACCGGCTGCGTCTCGCCGGACTTGCCGGGGAGCGGGAATGTACCGAGGTCATCCTCCGTCAGGCTCGGGTTATCCGCGAGGATCTTCGCGTAGCTCGTGTTGAGGATCGCCGAGGTCTTACCATCGGCGAAGATCTGGTTCTGATCCGGCTCGGCGGTGTTCAGACTCTGCGACGCCGCACTGGAGTAGGCGTTCTGGAACTCCTGGAAGTCGGCGAGGCCCTGCTGTGCCTCGGCGCTGCTGAAGCCGGAGGTCCAGGTGCCGTCATCGTCGGTCGCGATCTCGCCGCCGGCGTCCCACACGAACTGCAGGCCGGCGTACCAGTACTCGCCGGGGAGGTAGAAGGCCGAGAAGTCCGAGGTCGAGGCGTTCGCCGCCTTGACCGCGTCGAGGTCGGCGGTGAGCTCCTCGTAGGTGGTCGGCGCGGTGGTGATGCCGGCCGCGGCCCACATCGTCTTGTTGTAGATGACCGAGCGGGCGCCGGCGAAGCCGGGAACGGCGTAGAGGCTGCCATCGACGGTCGCCGGGTCGACAAGTCCGTCGAGCCAGGTCTGGCCCTGCGCGAGGTCATCCTGGTACGAGGTGAGGTCGAGCAGACCGCCGTTCGCGGCGTAGCCGGCCACCTGCGTGTTGCCGACGTCGATGATGTCCGGCGGGGTGCTCGTGGCGAGTGCCGTGGTCACCTTCGTCGCGATGCCGTCCCACACCTGCACCTGGACGTCGACCTCCGCGCCGGTCTCCTTGGTGAACTCGTCGTTGATCGCCTGGATGGTGGCGTCCTGGTAGTCGTCTTGCATGACCCACACGGTGATGGTCTTGCCCGCCCCGTCGACAGCGGGCACGGTCGCGCTGCTGCCGCTCCCGTCGGTACCGGCGCTGTCGCTCGTGCTGCCGGAGCATGCGCTCAGGGCGAGCGCCGCGGCGACGCCGATGGAGGCCGCGATCGCAATCTTCTTGGTAGCCACTGCTGGTTCTCCTTTGTGATGGGGCGGTGCGTGACAGGTATCTGATGTAAGAAAGGTTCCCGGCCCAACGGCCAACGTGTGCCGCACTTTCGTGCCGCGGGCTCGTTCACCTCGTTGCGGGAACCCGTGATGTTTAGTAAAGATTGCTTCCAAACAAAAATCAACCACCGAGCCAATTCGTAACCCAGCCGAAATAGAACACCCCGAGCGTAGGCCGGCAGATACCGCACCCGCGGACCCCGGCGGCACCGCCGAGAAAGTGAAGATGGAGCCTGTGACCTCCTTCGTACCCCGCCCAAGCCAACTCGAGACGGTGGACGGCACGTTCGCGCTCACGCCCGCCACCTCGATCTCGACACCACCCGCCCTCCTGCAGCCCGCGCTCCGGCTGCAGGAGGCCCTGCGCCGCCCCACCGGATTCGCACTGCCCGTCGAGGTCGGCACCGTGGCGCGCGACGACGGGTCGGCGCCGACAATCCGCTTCGAGTTGGACCCGCTGCTCGACGTTGAGGCGTACCGACTGGATATCACGCCGACCGGAGTGCAGATCGCCGCCGCCACCGAGCGCGGCGCGCAGTGGGCCGGCCAGACGTTCCTGCAGGCGCTGCCTCCGGCCGTCTACCGGCACGCCCCTGTCGCCGACGTGACCTGGGCGGCCGCTGCGGCGAGCGTCGTCGACGCCCCGCGATTCGCGTGGCGCGGGCTCATGCTCGACGTAGCCCGACATTTCCTGCCTCCGAGGGAGATCCTGCGCCTGCTCGACCTGATGGCGATGCACCGGCTCAACACCCTGCACCTGCACCTCACTGACGATCAGGGCTGGCGACTCGAGATCCGTCGCTACCCCAGACTCGCCGAGGTCGGCGGATGGCGACCGGAGTCACAGGTGGGAGCCGGTACGACGGCAACCCGCGACGGCCGACCCCACGGCGGCTACTACACCCAGGACGACATTCGCGAGATCATCGCGTACGCGGCAGCCCGGGGCATCCTCGTCGTGCCGGAGATCGAACTGCCCGGGCACACCCAGGCGGCGATCGCCGCCTACCCGGAGCTCGGCCTGCCCGGAGCGCCGAGCACCCCGTGGACCGAATGGGGCATCAACCCGACCGTCATCAACGCGGCGGAGTCGACGATCGAGTTCTTCGAGCACGTCTTCGACGAGGTGATCGAACTCTTCGACTCGCCCTACATCGGCGTCGGCGGCGACGAGTGCCCGAAAGAGCAATGGCAGGAAGACGCCGGCACCCAGGCACGGATGCGCGAGCTCGGCCTCGCCGACGAGGAGGCGCTCCAGAGCTGGATCATCACCCGAATGGACAAGCACCTCACGGCCGCCGGGCGCCGCCTGCTCGGCTGGGACGAGATCCTCGAGGGCGGTCTCGCCGCCGGCGCGACCGTGCTCTCCTGGCGGGGGTGGACCGGCGCGATCAACGCGGCGCGAGCCGGACACGACGTGATCTCCTGCCCGGAAGACACCGTCTACCTCGACTACCGGCAGTCTGACAGCCCCGACGAACCCATCCCCGTCGCCACCGTGACTACCGTGGCCGACGCCTACACCTTCGACCCGGTCCCCGCGGCCCTCACCGAAGCCGAGGCCACGCACGTGCTCGGCGGCCAGGCCAACCTGTGGACCGAACACGTCGATTCCCCCCGCACGCTCGACTACCTCCTCTTCCCCCGCCTCGCCGCCATCGCAGAGGCGCTGTGGACCGCCGGACCTCGGGACTACGCGGAATTCGTCCCCCGCCTGACCACACACCTCGCCCGTCTGGACGCCGCCGGCGTGGAATACCGCCGTGCCGACGGCCCTCGCCCATGGCAACGTCGACCCGGCGTGCCGGGTCGCCCCGAGACGCGCGAAGCGGCCGCGGCGCACCTCGCCGCCATTACCGCGAACATCGCCTGAGCGTCCGGCGGCCCGGCCCTCGGCACGATGATCAGGCCGAGCCGCCGAGCGTCATTCGGCCCGGTCCGGCCTCCTGCCGCGGCGACGCAACGCCACCAGGGCGGCCCCGAGGGCGATCACGACGCCAGCGACAACGACGAACCACGGAGCGACCGCGGCTCCGGTGCGAGCCAAGGAATCCTGCAGCGCCTGGGCATGCGTCTGCCCGGAGTCACCTCCGCTGGAGACCGCAGCAGCGCTGGAGTCGCCCGCCGAGACCGCCGAATCCTGCGTGGTGTAGACGATCGTGACGAACCCGTCGCCCGCGTTCGGCGCGGTCGCCGTCGCGGTGAGCCCGTCGGCCAGATAGCCGGAGCCGCCGCCGCCAGCCGCCGCGTCCATGGCGCCGGTCCCGTCCGCGGCGTCGAGCACGGCGGCACTTCCACCGCCGCCGCCGGCATAGCCGCCACCGCCGGCGGCGACCGGAAATCCCTCGAACGAGGCCGCGGCGCCACCGACGCCCGGGCTGATCACGCCATCCGCCGAGACCGACGTCGATGTGCCTGCGTCGCCGAGTTCGGCGTCGCAGCACCCGGCTGCGCGCCCACCGCACCCGGACCAGCGCCGCCGAGGAGGGAGATGCCGTCGCCACCGTCCGGGCTGGACCCCGAGAAGCCACCGGCACCGCCCTGCTGCGTGCCCGAGACCGGCACGATGTCACCGCCGTCGGCGACGAGCTGGTACGCGTAGCCCTCGCCACCACCGCCACCGGCGACGACCAGTAAGCGGCCATCCGCGGCGAGATAGCTGCCGCCACCGCCGGGCGCAGCCTGATCCGCAGCCTCGGTCGCCACACCCTTCGCGCCGACGAGCAACTGCAGTGTCGTCCCTGCATAGTCCGCGCCCAGATCGACGGTGACCTCGCCGCCGGCGCCACCGCTGCTCGCCAGGTTGACGCTCGTCGAGCCGTCGGGGATCGTCGTCGTGCGGTAGAGGTTCTCCCCACCGGCCCCGGCCGCGACGGTCACCCGAAGGTCGGCGAGGTCCGACGGCGCCGTCCAGGTCGCTGAGCCGGCAGCGAAGCTGACCGTACAGCCGGCCACGCAAGACTCGGCGGCCTGGGCCGGCATGCTCGCCGCACTGCTGAGGACGACCCCGATGACAATCGCCACGCCCGCCGCCATCTTCGTCATGTGGTCCTCATCCCGATAGTAAAGAGTGATCACAAATCGAAAGTCAAGTCTCAGCCATCGCTTTAATCATCGTTGACGCGATTTAGTTTGCATGGTTCACTAACCACCACGGTGCACGCGAACGCGGCGCTGAAGCCGCGACGACAGGAGATCCGGTGGCCTCCACCCCCGCACAGTCGGGCCCGGGATCGCAGCGGACCCGGGCAGGCTTCAGCCGACGCGGGTTCCTCGTCGGCGGTGCCGTCGCAGCCGGCGCCGTGTTGTTCGGCAGCGGCGCCGCCGCAGCCGGCACCACCCTGACGACGCCGTCGACCTCGAACTTCTGGGCCTTCTCCCTCGCCCGGCAGCGCGTCTACGAGTTCCTCGACACCAGGATGGACATGTACGGCAGCGGTACCGACATGCGACTGCCGCGGAGCTACCAGGGCGGCTACTTCAGCACCGCGACCTTCGACTTCCTCTCCTCCTTCGCCTACGACGACGCGCTCGTCATCCTCGCCTACCTCGCCCGTGGCCAGTCGGCCGATGTGGAGCGCGCCGTCGCGCTCGGCAAAGCGCTGCGCAGCCTCCAGGACCGCGATCCGATCGGCGACGGCCGCACGCGCGCCTCGTACCAGCCGGACAGTTTCCCGGTCAATCCCGCGTTCGCACCCGACATCGGCTCACCGGCGGCGAACAGCGGCAACCAGGCCTGGGTCGGGCTCGCGTATCTGCGCCTGTACCGAACCACCGGGGATCAGGACTTCCTCGACGGCGCGCTGCTGCTGGCGCAGTGGCTGCAGACGCACACCGCAGACACCACTGTCACGCCCTACGGCTATCGCGGCGGCCGCGATGGCGACGACAACCCCTACGCCTTCAAAGCCACCGAGCACAACATCGACATCACCGCCTTCTTCACGCAACTCGCGCTGATAACCGGCGACGACGTCTGGAACCAGCGCGCCGAGGTCGCCGCTTCGTTCGTCGCAGCGATGCAGGCCGACGACGGATATCTGTGGACGGGCACCGCCGAAGACTCCAGCACCACGAATTACTATCCGATCCCCGGGGACGTGCAGGCGTGGGCCTATCTGGCCACG
Organism: Actinomycetales bacterium; assembly: GCA_015654575.1. Taxonomy (GTDB): domain Bacteria; phylum Actinomycetota; class Actinomycetes; order Actinomycetales; family Microbacteriaceae; genus Microbacterium. The sequence goes on along the minus strand of JAATGR010000251.1, from coordinate 38,370 downwards.
AGGGACGACCGCTATACGCGCAGCGTCAGCTGGCTCAACCAGACCCTCGCCACGACGGATGGACCGTACTCCGGAATCACCTACAGCAACACCGACCTGAGCAAGGTCTGGTTCGAGGGCACCGCGCACCTCGCGCTCGCCCTTCGCGTGCGCGACGCGGCCGGCGACGCGGCCCGTGTCGGCGAGCTCTTCGCCGACCTGCAGACGGCCCAGCTCCGCGAGGAGAACGGCGACAAGCGCGGCATCGTCGCGGCATCGAGCGACGGGCTCGACACCGGCTACGGGGACCTGTACTACGCGAGCCTGCACACCGGCGCCACCGCCTGGACCGCACTCGCGCTGATGAACTCCAACCCGTTCCGGCTGCCGGATCAGGACTGAAACCGGCCGCCATGGCGGCACGAGCCGCCGTGAGGAATGCACCGAGGCGAGCGGCGGAGCCGCCGATCTAGACACGCGAGCTTGCCAAAGCGTGCATTTGTAAAGTTTACTAACTAGGTACGTCGCGGCCGGCAGCATCGCACACCCGCGGCCGGCCTTCCGCATCGAATCAAGGAGCTCCCCGTGAGGATCGGACTCGACATCGGAGGCACGAAGATCGAGGCGGTAGCTCTCGGCACCTCCCTCGAGATCGAGCAGCGTCTGCGTCGGCCGACCGGCTACGGCAACGATGCCGTGCTCGAGATCACCGAGGCGATCATCCGTGAACTCCTCGAACGCACCGGTGCATCGCCGATCGAGCATCTTGGGATCGGCATCCCCGGCGTCGTCGATGCGGCCACCGGACGCGTCCGCCACGCGGTGAACCTCGGCATCACCGAGCTCGACATCACCGCCGAGTTGACGCGACGGATCGGCGTGACGACCCGGGTCGAGAACGACGTGAACGCCGCAGCGGTCGGCGCGTGGCACCTGCTTCACCTGCAGGACTCAGCTGCCTACCTGAACCTCGGCACCGGGCTCGCCGCCGGCATCGTCGTCGACGGCCGACCGTGGCGCGGCGCCCATGGTGTCGCCGGAGAGATCGGTCACATCCCCGTCGACCCGAACGGCTTGGCCTGTCCGTGCGGCCAGCGCGGTTGCCTCGAGACCGTCGCGTCGGGATCCGGACTGGCACGGCTGTGGCCGAGCAAGAGCCCGCTGCCATCGGTCGAGCTGTTCGACCGAGCCGACGCCGCCGATCCCGAAGCCGTCGCGATCCGAGACCGGTTCGTCAGTGGCATCTGCGCCGCGATCCGCATCCTGCTGCTTACCGCCGATGTCGAGACGGTCGTGATCGGCGGCGGGCTCAGCCGGCTCGGCGAGCGCCTGCTCGTCCCCATCCAGGACACGCTTGAGGACTGGGGGCGCAGCTCCGCCTTCTTCGCTTCACTCGACGCCACGAGCCGGGTCCGGCTGCTGCCCTCGGGGACCTCGGCGGCCGCCGTCGGGGCAGCGCTTCTCGGTGCCGGCCCGCAGCTCGTCAGCTGAGCCGTTCGGCGTCCCGACGCCGCCGAGACAGGATCAGCGTTCGCGCAACCCGGCCTGCGCCTGGGCGAGCGGCATCCCCATGGCGACGAGCAGATCGACGACGAGTGGCCGCAGAACGGGACGTTCTCCGGCCAAGTGCCGCTCCGCGGCACGGACGCGCATGACAGGGTCACCCGCCCGCATCTTCTCCGGTCGCTCCGCATACGCTGACGGATTCACCTGCGTTCTTTGCACCGCGCCCCGTTCATAACTCAGGCAGATCGACCGCACCCCGAATGCCCGGCCGCACCAACATGGAGATGCGCCGAGTCCCCCTGCGCCTTCACGTGAAACAGCCCCTGACCCGGAGTGTGAAACTCGTTGTCAGAGGCTGTTTTCGCGCTGTGCGCGAGGGGGGACTTGAACCCCCACGCCCTTACGGGCACTGGCACCTGAAGCCAGCGCGTCTACCTATTCCGCCACTCGCGCGGATCACGTCGTCCAACGACGTCGCGAAACGCAACCTGCCGAGGATATCACGCCCCCGTCGACCGCCCACTCGCCGAATCCGCTGCATTGGCTGCGCATTCAGCCAAGACAACTACGATGGGGCGAACCGTTCTGCCTGCCTGAGGAGTCGTGTGGGGCTACTAGACAGCTTCGAGAGAGGTCTCGAACGCGCCGTGAACGGCGCGTTCGCCAAGACCTTCCGTAGCGGTATCCAACCGGTCGAGATCGCTTCCGCCCTGCGCAGCGAGCTCGACACCAACGCTGCGGTCGTCTCGCGCGACCGCATCCTGGTGCCCAACGCCTTCACCGTGTTCCTCGCGCCCGCCGACCTGGCCCGCATGCGTTCGCTGGGATCCCAGCTGACCGCCGAGCTCGACGGGCTGGTACAGAAGCACGCACGATCGCAGCGCTACTCGTTCCCCGGCCCACTGACGATCCAGCTGGCCGAGGACGACAAGCTCTCCACCGGCCAGCTCAGAGTGCTCTCGCGCACGTCCGGCGGCGGGCGCGTGCACTGGCAGGGCGTGCTGGACGTCAACGGCAAACGTCACCCGCTGCATGCTGCGCGCACCGTCATCGGTCGCGGCAGCGACGCCGACATCACCGTGCCGGATGCCGGCACGAGCCGCAAGCACGTCGAGATCCTGTGGGACGGCGAGCGCGCCATGGTGCACGACCTCGGCTCCACGAACGGAACCAAACTGAACGGCAGCCGGGTCTCCGAGGCGCCGCTCCCCCCCGATTCGACCGTCACCATCGGGCGCACCGACATCGTTTTCCGTGTGGTGGCGCAGGCATCGCCCGGGGAGGCAACGCGGACGTTCTCCATCCAGGACGCCGAGCGCTGGGGGGATGCCCTCTCATGAGTCCGCTGGCTCTGCTGCTGCTGCAGATCGGGTTCCTGCTCCTGCTGTGGTTCTTCGTGTTCGCAGTGATCTATTCGCTGCGCGCCGACCTGTTCGGCGTGCGGGCGCGCAAGCTCCCCGATCCGGGCGCGATCCCCGCGACCGCGACCCCCACCGCAGCCGCGAGCGCCGAGACAGCGCCCGTGTCGGCGCCGACGGTCCGCCCGGAGACAAAGCCCGCTGCCGCAAAACCCGCAGCCAAAGCCGCCAGGGGCGCGAAGGCGACGACCGAGACCGTCCACCGCATCGTCATCACGAGCGGCCCCAAGGCCGGCCTGGAGATCGCGCTGGGCAACGAGCCGCTCACGATCGGCCGCTCCAGTGAATCAGGACTGGTCATCCGCGACGACTACACCTCGAGCCACCACGCTCGCCTGATGCTCTGGGGTGAGCAGTGGATGCTGCAGGACCTCGACTCCACGAACGGAACCTGGCACGACGGTCAGCGCGTCGCCGCCCCCGTCCCGGTCAAGATCGGCGCGCCGATCAAGGTCGGAGCGACGACCTTCGAGCTGCAGGGCTGACGGCATCCCTATGGTCTTCCAAGGCTCGAGCGCCGCGCTCTCCCACACCGGGAAGGTGCGGGCGAACAATCAGGACTCGGGGTACGCGGGATCGAACCTGTTCGTCGTCGCGGACGGCATGGGCGGCCACGCGGGCGGCGACGTCGCCTCGAGCCTCGCGATCGCCCGGATCGCCCTGCTGGATGAGGCGTTCCCCACCACCGGCGACGCGGAGCACGCGTTGCAGCAGGCGATCACGGACACCGCCGGCGACATCATCGACACGGTGCGGGTACGTCCCGAGCTCGCCGGGATGGGCACGACCGTCAGCGCGCTGCTCATGGTCGACGACTACGCGGTGATCGCCCACATCGGCGACTCACGCATCTATCTATACCGGGACGGCGCCCTTACCCAGATCACGACCGACCACACCTTCGTGCAACGACTGGTCGACTCGGGGCGCATCACGCCGGAGGAAGCGCGCTACCACCCGCGGCGCTCGGTGCTCATGCGCGTGCTCGGCGACATGGACCCCGACCCGGAGGTCGACACGTTCATCATGCCGACCCGGGCGGGTGACCGCTGGCTGCTGTGCTCCGATGGGCTGTGCGGCGTCATCGACGACGCGCACACGACGAAGGCGCTCGGCGGCGGCGTCGCTCCCGCACGGGCCGCCGACCACCTGCTCAAGCTCGCCCTGGACGCCGGAGCGCCCGACAACGTGACGATCGTCATCGTGGACGTCGGCGGCCGCCATCCGATGTTCTCCGGAACGCCGGCCATCGTCGGATCGGCGTCGACGCCGTCGGGGGTCGACGTCCCCGCCGCGCGGCCCGGGCGCTCGTCGTGGCTCCACCCGAACCGCCAGGCGGCGAACGAGCCGACGCACTTCGAGCCGGCGCCCGAGTTCCTCGAGGAGCTCATCGAGGAGGACCGCCGCCGCGCCCGCCGCCGCCGCGTCGGCTGGCTCGTCGGACTGATCCTGGTGCTCGCGGCCATCGGCGGGGCGCTGTTCGCCGGCTACAGCTGGACGCAGACGCAGTACTACGTCGGAGCCGGCGACGAGAACGTGGTGATCTACCGCGGCATCCCCGCCACGGTCGGACCGATTTCGCTGTCCAGCCCGTACGAGGTGACCGACGTCGCGCTCAGCACCCTCACCCCGTTTGAACTGCAGACGCTGCAGAGCAGGCCGATCACCGCGGGATCCCTCCAGGCCGCCGAGGACATCGTGGCCCGCCTGACGACAGCGGAGACCACCGGATGACCACCACATCGGCTCCGGTGTCGACCGACACCGCCGTGATCCGGGCCCTCAAGCGCATCCGGATGCCGCAGAAGCAGCGCAACCGCGAGCTCGCGCTGCTGGTGTTCGCCCTGGTCATCAACGCCGCCGCGGTCGCGCTCGTGCAGCTCGGCGTGGAGAGCGCGATCGATCCAAGCTTCCTCTACTACTGCGGCGTCCTGGCGCTGCTCGCCCTCGCCATGCACATCGTGTTGCGATTCATCGCGCCCGCCGCCGATCCCTTCGTGCTGCCGGTCGGCACGATCCTCACCGGACTCGGGCTCGCAATGATCTACCGGATCGACCTCGGCGACGGCGCGACCGGGTGGTCCGCGGCCTCAACGCGGCAGCTGGCGTGGGCCGGCATCTCCTACGCGCTGGCGCTGGCCGTGGTGATCGGCCTGCGCAACTACCGCGTCCTGTTCCGCTACACGTACATCTTCGGGTTCATCGGCATCGTGCTGCTGCTGCTGCCGCTCGTGCCCGGGCTCGGCACCGACGCCAACGCCGACGTGTGGGTGTCGCTCGGCTTCTTCTCGTTCCAGCCGGGCGAGCTCGCGAAGATCTCGCTGGCCATCTTCTTCGCCGGCTACCTCGTGCGCACCCGCGAAAGCCTCACATCGGTGGGCACTCGCTTCCTCGGTATGACCTGGCCGCGCGCCCGAGAGCTCGGTCCGATCCTGGTCATCTGGCTCGTCTCGCTCACGATCATCGTCCTCCAACATGATCTGGGAACCGGCCTGCTGATCTTCGGCATGTTCGTCGCGATGCTCTACGTCGCGACGGGGAAGACCAGCTGGGTCGTGCTGGGTCTGGTGCTCGCCGCCGGCGGCGCCATCGCCGCCTCGCAGGTGCTGCCCTACGTGGGCGGCCGGTTCACGAACTGGCTGAACGCATTCGATCCCGACCTCTACTGGGCAAGCGGCGGCAGCGCGCAACTGGTCGACGGGATCTTTGGGCTGGCCCACGGCGGCCTGCTCGGCACCGGCCTCGGCCAGGGCAGGCCCGGCCTCACCCCCCTCGCGCAGAGCGACTACATCTTCCCCAGCCTCGGCGAGGAGCTCGGGCTCATCGGCGTGTTCGCGATTCTGTGCCTCTACATGGTGTTCGTCAGCAGGGGCATCCGCATCGGCGTCGCCGGTCAGGACGACTTCGGCAAACTCCTCGCGACCGGGATGGCGTTCACCATCGCCCTGCAGGTGTTCATCATGGTCGGCGGCGTCACGCGGGTCATCCCCCTGACCGGTCTCACGACGCCCTTCCTCGCGGCAGGCGGCTCGTCGCTCGTCGCGAACTGGATCATCGTCGCCATCCTCCTGCGCATCTCCGACGGTGTGCGCAACCAGCCCCGGGTGGTGATCGGATGACCACTCAACTGCGCAGACTCAGCATCCTGATGCTCGTCATGTTCCTTGTGCTGTTCGCCTCGACCAGCTGGATCCAGGTCGTCGAGGCCAACGACCTCACCCAGAACTCGCTGAACAAACGGGCGCTCTACGACTCGTACGAGGTGCAGCGAGGATCGATCATCGCCAGCGGCACGGCGATCGCAACCTCGGTCCCCTCCGACGACGTCTACAGCTGGCAGCGCGTCTACACCGATTCCGACATGTGGGCCCCGGTGACCGGCTACATCAACGCCGCGCTGGGTTCGGCGACCGGCATCGAGCAGGCGATGAACCAGGAGTTGAGTGGCACTGGGTCGTCGCAGTTCCTGTCAAGGGTCGAGCAGATCTTCACCGGTCAATCCGCCCAGGGATCGAACGTCGTGCTGTCGCTGGACGCCGACGTACAGCAGGCGGCCTACGATGCCCTCGGCGATCTGCAGGGCGCCGTCATCGCCATCGAACCGTCGACCGGCCGGATCCTGGCGATGGTCACAAGCCCCAGCTATGACACGAACCTGCTCGCCTCCAACGACACCGTGGCTGTGAATCAGACCTACAACGACCTCGTTGCCGCGGCCAATGATCCGCTCTACAACCGCGCGATTTCGGGCGATTTGAACCCACCGGGATCGACGTTCAAGCTCGTCGTCGTCTCCGCCGCCCTCGCCTCGGGCCAGTACACCTCGGAATCGACCCTGCCGAATCTGTCTTCTTATACCCTGCCGGGCACCTCCACCACCATCCAGAACTTCGGCGGCGGCAGCTGCGGATCAGGAGACACCGTGACCATCGCCGACGCCCTTCGCCTGAGCTGCAACATCCCGATGGCCGAGCTCGCCGTCGCGCTCGGCGACGATGCGATCCGCACCCAGGCCGAGAAGTACGGATTCAACACCACCTTCGACACCCCGTTGGAATCGACCGCCTCCAGCTACCCGAGCGGTCTCTCCGACGACCAGACGGCACTCACCGGCTTCGGCCAGGGGCAGGTGACGGCGACGCCGCTTCAGATGGCGATGGTCTCGGCCGGCATCGCGAACGACGGCGTCGTGATGAACCCTCAGATGGTGGACGAGGTGATCGGATCCGACCTGTCGGTCCAGCAGACCTTCGAACCCAGCGAGTACGGACAAGCGCTGGATTCCGACCTCGCTGCGGAACTGACGCAGATGATGGTGGCCAATGTCAGTGACGGCGCCGCGTCCAATGCAACAATAGATGGCGTCGATGTGGCGGGTAAGACAGGTACCGCGCAGAACGGCGACGACGAGCCGTACACGCTGTGGTTCACGGGGTTCGCCCCGGCCGACGATCCACAGGTGGCCGTCGCGGTCGTAATCGAGGACGGCGGCGGTGAAGGGCAGTCCGGTACGGGTGACGCCATCGCGGCGCCGATAGCGAAAAAGGTCATGGAGGCGGTGCTGGGCAAATGAGACCGACGCAGGGTGCAACGTTCGGCGGACGGTACGAGCTCGACTCTCGGATCGCTATCGGCGGTATGGGCGAGGTCTGGGAGGCGACCGACCACGTCATCGGGCGGACCGTCGCCATCAAGATCCTCAAGGACGAGTACATGGGGGACCCGGGGTTCCTCGAGCGCTTCCGCGCGGAGGCGCGGCACGCTGCGCTGGTGAACCACGAGGGGATCGCGAGCGTCTTCGACTACGGCGAGGAGAACGGCTCCGCGTTCCTGGTGATGGAGCTCGTCCCCGGCGAGGCGCTGTCCACGGTGCTCGAGCGCGAGGGCTCGCTGTCCACGGACAAGACGCTCGACGTCGTGGCGCAGACGGCTTCGGCGCTGCAGGCCGCGCACGCAGCGGGTCTGGTCCACCGGGACATCAAGCCGGGCAACCTGCTGATCACCCCCGACGGCCGGGTCAAGATCACCGACTTCGGCATCGCCCGGATCGCCGACCAGGTGCCGTTGACCGCGACCGGGCAGGTCATGGGCACGGTGCAGTACCTCTCACCGGAGCAGGCATCGGGACATCCCGCGTCCCCGGCGACCGACATCTACTCGCTCGGCATCGTCGCCTACGAATCCCTGGCCGGGAAGCGCCCGTTCACGGGCGAGTCGCAGGTCGCGATCGCGATGGCCCAGATCAACGAGCAGGCGCCGCCGCTGCCGCCGACCGTCGCCGAACCGGTGCAGAACCTCGTGATGGCGATGATCGCGAAGAAACCGGAGGAGCGCCCGGCCTCGGCGGCTGCAGTCGCCCGTGCGTCGACCGCGCTCCGCCGCGGCGACGTCGCAGCAGCCTCGGCCGCGGTGCCGGCGGTGGCCGCCGGGCTCTCCGGAGACGAGGCCACCCAGCTGCTCGGAGTGAACGACACCTCGACCGCGACCCAGCTACTGCCGTCGGGGGCGGGAACCTCCGCCGCGGCGAAACCTGCGGCGAAGGCACGCAAACACAACCCCTGGACCTGGCCGCTGATCGCGCTCATCGTCATCCTGCTCGTCGTGCTCGGCGGCACGGTGTGGGCGTTGCTAGGAGGGGGCGGCGACTCGACCGCCACCTCGTCGACGACGACGACCAGCGCACCGGCACGGACGACGTCCTCGCCCGCGCCGTCAGCGACCACGGTGGACGTCGATGCACTGGGGCTGACGAACATCTCCTGCAGCGCCGCCTCGGCGAAGGTCACGGCGGCCGGCTTGAGCCCGAGCTGCATCGTGGGGAACAACGCCTCGACGTCGGGCGAGGTCGGCCTCGTCTACTCCGTCGTCCCCGGCGGCAACGCTCCGAAGGGTTCGACGATCACCCTCACCTATTACGACGACGTCGTCTCGCTCTCCGATACGCCGGCCGCAGCCACGATCGCGACCACCACGATCACGACGGGCTCGACCCTCACCTTCACCTGGCCGACCTACACCTGCCGTCCGTCCGGGACGGGCTCGGTGACGGGATACTCGTTCACGGTCCAGGGCGGCACGTTCACCACGAGCGGGTCCTCCACCGCGGAGTTCGGCTCCTCCGAGCGCAGCGGGACGGTCAGCGTGACGGCATCCGCGGGCGGGACCGTGGTGCTCACCTACTCGGTGACGTGCTCGGGGAGCGGATCCGCGCAGCCCCTCACGAGCAACACCTCGGACGCGGTGACGGGTTCAGTGACCGCCGCACCGAGCCCGAGCACGAGTTCCTCGTCCGCCGGCTGACAGCGAGGTTCCAGGGTCGCGGGCGACCCGTCGGTTAGTCTGGACGCTGTTGCACCCAGGGAGTCACCGTGTCAGATGATCCGCGCCTGCTCGCGGGCCGCTACCGCGTCGATGAGCTCATCGGTCGCGGCGGGATGGCCAGCGTGTACCGCGGATACGACACGACGCTGAGCCGCGACGTCGCGCTGAAGCTGCTGAAGCGGGAGCTCGCCGACGACGCAACGTTCCGCACGCGGTTCCGGTTGGAGGCGCAGGCGGCGTCCCGCATGGCACATCCGGCGATCGTGCGCGTCTACGACGCAGGGGAGGACGCCGAGACCGACGCCGACGGAACCACCCATCCGGTTCCGTACATCGTGATGGAGCTCGTCCACGGAACCCTCCTCAAAGACATCGTCGCCGACGGCGGTGTGCCCGTAGCGGATGCCGTGCGCTACACCGACGGCATCCTAGAAGCCCTCGAGTACTCGCACCGCGCAGGCGTGATCCATCGCGACATCAAGCCTGGCAACGTGATGGTCACGCCCGCCGGACAGGTGAAGGTGATGGACTTCGGCATCGCCCGTGCCGTGTCCGACTCGTCGTCGACCGTGGCCGAGACCACCGCCATCCTCGGCACGGCGGCGTACTTCTCGCCCGAACAGGCCAAGGGCGAGTCAGTGGACGCGCGGGCCGATCTCTACTCGGCCGGCGTCGTGCTGTACGAGTTGCTGACCGGGCGCCCGCCCTTCCGCGGCGACACTCCGGTCGCCGTCGCCTACCAGCACGTCAGCGAAGCGCCCGTCCCACCCTCCGAGATCGTCGAGGACCTGCCCCGCAGCGTGGACGCGGTCGTCCTGCGAGCCCTCGCGAAGGATCCGTTCCAGCGCTTCCAAGATGCGGCCGCGTTCCGTCAGGCGCTCGACGCGACCCTTTCCGGCAAGGAGCCGACCAAGAGAGAACTGGGAGCACTGACCAACGAGCTGTACGGCCCGAACCCCCGCCAGGCGGCGGAGACGGCGCGCACGCTGCGACAGCTCTCCGCCGATTCGACGATGAAGCGCACGCAGGCGGGTCCTCCCGCCGCGTGGATCTGGGCTGGCGTCGCGGTGCTGGCAGTCCTCCTGGTCTCCGTACTGTTCTGGGTCGTGACCATGCGCGCCGGAACGGCGCAGGCCGACGCCACACGTACCGTCCCCGACGTGACGACGATGACGTACGACCGAGCACTGTCGCTGCTACAGGGCGAGGATCTAACCGCCGACCGCGAGAACGTGACCGATGACACGATCGCTGCGGGTAACGTCGTGCGCACTGACCCGGAGGCGGGTACTACGGTCACCACCGGACAGACCATCACCGTATACGTGTCCACCGGCAAGGAGACGGTCGCGATGCCGTCCATCGTCGGCGCTGACCAGACATCGGCGCGGGAGGCGATCACCACCGCAGGCCTGCTCGTGGGCACGATCACGACGGTCAACGACCCCACCCTGGTCGCGGGGACCGTCATCTCCGCAGACGCCTCTGACGGGACGCTCTCCGCCGCGGACGAGATCGCGGTCGGCACCACGGTGAACCTGAAGATCGCCAGCGGCAAGGTCATCCTGGACGATCTGACCGGGTACACCGTCGATGCGGCGACCCGGGAGCTTCAGGCTCTGGGGCTGACGGCCTCCACGTCCGACGACCCCGGCTGTACGGCCTCCGCGACACCGACGGTCGAGACCATGTCGGTTGCTCCCGGGGAGGTGCCGATCAAATCGACCGTCACACTGATGGTGTGCTCGGGCTGAGCAGGCCGCGGTGCGGTGAGAGCCGCTCCGCCAGGGCCGGCGCATCGATGGCGCCGATCATCCGGAGCCAGTTGGCGAGCAACCCGTAGCCCCCGTCGGTCAGCACACTCTCCGGGTGGAATTGCACGCCGTGCAGCGGCGCACTGTCGTGCGCGATCGCCATCACGGTGCCCGTCGCGGTGCGTGCGGTGACGCGCAGTGGCGCGCGGACGGCATCGACGGCGAGCGAGTGGTACCGCCACACCGTCAGCGGCGACGGCAGCCCGTCGAAGAGTCCCGATCCGTCGTGCTCCGCCTGGCTGGTGCGACCGTGCATGAGCTCGGGCGCTTCGTCGACGACGGCGCCGAAGGCGACCCCTATCGCCTGATGTCCCAGGCACACGCCCAGCAGCGGTACGCCGGACGCGGCCGCGGCGTGCACCAGCGCGACCGACGCCCCGGCATCCTCGGGACGTCCCGGCCCGGGGGAGATCACGACACCGTCGTATCCGGCCAGCGTCGACGCCGCAGCCTCGACGTCGATCTCATCCGACTCCGCGAGTTCGACCCGCGCACCCAGCTCGGCGAGATATCCGACCAGGGTGTGGACGAAGCTGTCGTGGTTGTCCACCATGAGCACCCGCACCTGGCCGCTCACTCGACCGTAACCTCCTGCGGGTTGAGGTAGGTCGATGCCCAGGGGAATACGTAGAAGAACAGCCCGTAGAGGACGGCGGCGACCAGGATCAACAGAATGAGCAGCCGCACCCACCAGGGCCCGGGAAGGATCCGCCACAGCGCCGCGTACATCAGGAGACCCCCTCGGTGAGGGATGCCGGTGCGCCGTCGGCGCGCGGAGTGAAGGACTCGAAGACGCTGTAGGCGACGATCCTTTCGGCCAGCGAGTACATCGGGCTGCAGCTGGTCATCGTCAGGAAGCTCCCGTCGGCGGTGGCACCGGACACCTGGGGCACCGGAAGGAGCACGTCCACCGAGCTCGGCGTGACGTACTCGAGTGTGCGGAAGCGGTACGTGTACCAGCCGTCCGGCGTCTCGATCACGATCGCGTCACCGACGTGGAGGTTCGCGATCTGGTTGAAGGGCTTGCCGAACGTCGTGCGGTGGGCCGCGAGAGCGACGTTCCCCTCCTCGCCGGGCATCGCCGTTCCCATGTAGTGCCCGATGCCGATCGGATCGAGCGTGACCGGTTTGGTGACGCCCCCCGCCATCGGCACCGCGTAGTCGGAGCCGAACCGCGGGATGTACATGGTCGCGAAGATCTCGCCGTCGCCGGCCTGGGGGAGCACCGGGATAACATCCGACGAGGAGTCATCCGTCCCGTCATCACTCGCATCCGTCGAACTGGGGTCAGGCGAGGCGGATTGCGCCGCGTCGTATTCCGCCTGCCATTGCTCCGAGAGGCTGTGGGCCTGGTCGGACCGCTCCACGCTGTAGATCAGGTCCCCGATCCACAGCTGCCACGCCACGTACAGCAGCGCCACGACACCGAGCGTGATGAGCACCTCACCGAGCACGCCCACGATGGAAGTGCGACGACGCGGCCGCCGACGTCGGGAACGTCGACTGCCGGGAATGACGGGCTCAGTCACATCCGGATTCTAGTCATCACGACCGTGAACCCCTCCCAGGTAGGATGTCGGGCATGGCACGTGTGGACAAGGACGAAGAAACGACCGGGACCGGCGAACCCGCCCCGAACCCGGTGTGGTTCAAGCCCATCATGATCGGCCTCATGCTGATCGGACTGGCGTGGGTCCTCGTGTTCTACCTCAGCAGCATGACCTATCCCATCCCGGGGATCGACGCCTGGAACCTCGTCATCGGCTTCGGAATCGCGTTCATCGGGTTTCTCATGACGACCCGTTGGCGCTAGAACTACACCGTTGTCATTCATCCCCAGTGTGGATGAGCCTGTGGATAACTCCGCTCAGGCGTAGATCACCGGCGGGATCAGCAACAGCAGCAGCAGCACGACGACGAGCACCAGCAGCAGGGCGATCTGGAGTCCCCGCCGGTCGGCTCTCCTCGTGCGGGCGAAGATGAGTCCCGCCAGGGCGCCGGCCACGACGCCGCCGACATGGGCCTGCCAGGAGATGCCCAGCCCCGGGACGAAGCCGATCGCGAGGTTGATGCCGAGGACGATCAGGATGCCGGTGAGGTTGGCACCCAGGTGCCGAGCGATCACTACCAGCGCACCGAACAGGCCGAAGATCGCGCCGGACGCGCCGACGACATAGCTGGACGGCGCGAGGAGTGCGACGCAGACCGAGCCACCCAGGCCGCTGATGAGATAGAGCGACAGGAACCGGCCCCGACCGAGCATCGGTTCGAGGATGCGCCCGATCATCCAGAGAGAGAGCATGTTCAGGCCGACGTGCCAGAACGTGGAGTGCACGAGCAGTGTGCTCAGCAGGCGCCACGGCTGGAAGACGCCGGTGAGCTGCGGGTAGAGGTACCCCGGCGCAAACCCGAGCCAGCTGGAGAGCTGCGGGATCAGCAGCGACAACACGTAGGCGGCCGCGGTCACCGCAATGATCGCATATGTGGCCACCGGCTGCCCGGACGACACCGCCGCGACGGCCCGCCCGCTGCCACGGCCCCAGCGTCGCTGCGCGCGGCGCTGTGCGGGCGACTGCTCCCGTCGCTGCGCCGCCAGGCACTCCGGGCAGATGACGCCGACGGCCGCCTGCGTCTGGCACTGCGGGCAGATGGTGCGCAGGCATCGCTGACACAGGACGAAGCTCTGCCGGTCGGGATGCCGGTAGCAGTAGTTCTCGCGGTTACGCGTGAACTCAGGGGTCGTCACGGCGCAGACGGCCTCAGACGGCCGCGATGTCGATCGTGCTGATCACGACCGGATCGATCGGGCGATCGCCGGCAGCGGTGGGGACCGCGGCGACCGCCGCGACCACGGCGCGCGACGCGTCGTCCGCGACTTCTCCGAAGATGGTGTGCTTGCCCTGCAGCCACGGCGTGGGATCGGTGGTGATGAAGAACTGCGACCCGTTGGTTCCCTCGGCGGCTCCGGTGATCGCGTTGCGGCGGAGGCCCGCGTTGGCCATCGCCAACAGGTACGGCTGCCCGAAGGTGAGTTCCGGGTGGATCTCATCGTTGAAGGTGTAGCCGGGGCCACCGGTCCCCTGGCCGAGGGGGTCGCCGCCCTGGATCATGAAGCCGGGGATGATGCGATGGAACACCACATCCGTGTACAGCGCGCCCTCGCCCGGCTTGCCGGTGGCGGGGTCGGTCCATTCACCGCTGCCGTCGGCGAGGCCGATGAAGTTCTTCACGGTGCGCGGCGCGTGATCGCCGAACAGGTTGACGACGATGTCGCCGTGATTCGTGTGGAGGGTTGCGACAGCGGTAGGTGTGGCCATGCGTACATTGTCGCAGAGTTCATAACAAGCCCGGCTGTACGTCCAGCGACGCTCTGGCAAGATGGGGTCACCGGTACACCCATTGAAGGGGGCATGCTCGTGAGCATTCTCAACCGTAAGCGCAAGAAAGAACTGCGCCGGCTCCAGAACCAGGCAAGCAAGCTGTGGGACTCGCAGCAGGTCCTGGTCGGCGAGGCGGCAGGCGTCGCACGAGAGGCGAGCCGGCAGTTGGGCAATTACAACCGCGAGCACGTCGTTCCTGCGGTCAACGCTGGTTACCAGCGCTACGCCGAGCCCTATGTGACGCGCAGCCTGAATGTGTCGAAGCGCGTCCTGAACGACGGCGTGATCCCCGCGGCCGGAGCGGTCGTCGGCAGTGCCCTGTCCGTCTGGGATGCGGCAGCCGACACCCGCTCCCGTATCGCGGCCGGCCGCGGAATCGTGTTGCCAAGCAACGCGGCGCTGCAGAAGAACGCGGCAAAGTACTCCAAGAAGCTCTCCGCCAAGCTGGCCGCACTGGAGCCTCAGAAGAAGGGGATCGGCGCCGGCGGCGTCATCGCCCTGATCCTCGGCGGGATCGCGGCGGCCGGGGTCCTCTACGCGGCGTGGCAGACGCTCCGCGCCGACGACGAACTGTGGGTCGCCGACGACCCGCTGCGCGCACCGGACGCGTGATTGCGACGCCCGACCCATCTCCCACAGCGCGCGTGCAGGCGGCGGCCGATGCGCTGGGGCTTCCGATCGAACTCCGACAGCGCGCCGAGACGGGAAGCCTAGAAGAGGCCGCCGCCGCGCTGGGGATCGATGCCGCGGAGATCGTGAAAACCCTCGTGATCAAGCGCAGCGACGACACATTCCTCTTCGCGCTCGTACCCGGCGATCGCACCTTGTCCTGGCCGAAGCTGCGCGCGGCGGTCGGGGTGAACAAGTTGCGGCTTCCGGATGCGGAGATCGCGTTCGCGGCGACCGGGTATGTGCGCGGCACGATCGTCCCCCTGGGGAGCACGACCGCGTGGCCGGTGTTCGCCGATGCCTCGATCCGTGGCCGACGCATCGCGATGGGGGCCGGCGCCCATGGCTACAGCCTGTTCGTCGACGCGGACACGCTCACGGCAGCGCTAGGCGCCACCGTCACTGACATCGTCGCCTAGCGAGCGTTCTTGCGCTTGAGCAGGCCGGCCCATTCGAGTCCGATGTCGACGAGCTTCACCCGGCGCAGCGCACGGACAGCGGCCAGGGCGAACCACTGTGCCTCGTCGGTGCTGCCGTCGGTCTCGTTCCGGAGGGTGCCGCCGACGATCTCCGCGCGATAGACGATGCGCAGCGTGTGAAGCGGGTCGGCGCTCGCGGCGATGCGACGGCTGGCCGGGATCACCCGGGAATGGATGCCCAGAAGCTCCCCGACCACAGCCCGGTATCCGGTCTCCTCGTGCACCTCGCGGCGCACCGCGTGCTCAGGATCCTCACCGGCTTCGAGGCCTCCACCCGGGAGCGTCCACGCGCTGTGCCGGCCTTCATTCCAGTGCGCGAGCAGAACGCGATCAGCGCTATCTGTGATGATCGCGTACGCCGCAACGCGCATGTCCATGAGGTCACCATAACGAACGACCGGACGGACGGTAGGCCGAATGTCACCGCAATACGGGCTCCCGGGCCGCCTGCGCCGCCTGCGCCCGCACGGCGGCTTCGACCGCATCCACGTCCCGCACGGCGCCCTTGTCGGCCGACTGCGCCATGACCGCATATGCCCGAAGCGCGGGCGAGACGACCCTCTGCCGCGACTTCGGCCGGTACCCACCGTCGGCCAGCAGGCGCAGCCGGCGCTCCTCGAGCACCTCGTCGGGCACGTCCAGCGCGATCGTGCGACCGGGGATGTCGATGCGGACGATGTCGCCGTCCTCGACGAGGGCGATGACACCGCCGGAGGCGGCTTCCGGTGAGACGTGACCGATCGACAGCCCCGACGTGCCGCCGGAGAACCGGCCGTCCGTGATGAGTGCGCAGAGCTTCCCCAGACCGCGTCCCTTGAGAAATGACGTGGGATAGAGCATCTCCTGCATCCCCGGTCCACCCTTCGGGCCTTCGTAGCGGATCACGACCACGTCCCCGGCGCCGACCTGCTTCGCCAGGATCTTCTCGACCGCCTCATCTTGCGATTCGCAGACGACGGCGGGGCCCGCGAACGTCCAGATCGACGGGTCGACGCCGGCCGTCTTAACCACAGCACCATCGACCGCGATATTGCCACGGAGCACGGCCAGCCCGCCGTCGACGGAGTATGCGTGCTCGGCGTCGCGGATGCAGCCGGCGGCCGCATCCAGGTCGAGCTGCGACCACCGCTCCGACTGCGAGAACGCCGTCGATGAGCGGCGCCCGCCGGGTGCGGCCAGCCAGAGCTCGCGCGCCGTCTCGGTCGCCGAGCCCCCGCGCACATCCCAATCGGCGAGCCATCCCGCCAGCGATGCCGCGTGGACGGCATGGACGTTCTCGTCCAGCAGTCCCGCCCGGTGCAGCTCCCCGAGGATCGCGGGGATGCCGCCGGCGCGGTGCACGTCCTCCATGTAATAGATGCGACCGCCCGCGACGTTGGGCGCCACCTTCGCCAGGCAGGGCACCCGGCGGGAGACCTCGTCGATGTCGTCGAGGCCGAAGTCGACCCCGGCTTCGTGCGCGGCCGCGAGCAGATGCAGGATCGTGTTCGTCGACCCGCCCATCGCGATATCGAGCGCCATCGCATTGCCGAACGCCGCCCTGGTGACGATGTTGCGCGGCAGCACCGACTCGTCGTCCTGGTCGTAGTACCGGTGGGCGAGACCGACGGCGAGCGCGCCCGCCTCCTCGTAGAGCGCCCGGCGGGCGGTGTGGGTGGCGAGCGTTGTGCCGTTCCCCGGCAACGACAACCCGATCGCCTCGGTGAGGCAGTTCATCGAGTTCGCCGTGAACATGCCCGAGCACGAGCCGCAGGTCGGGCACGCCGACTCCTCGATGCGCTGGATGTCGGCGTCGGAGATGTTCTCGTTGACGGCCTCCGAGATCGCATCGACGAGGTCGAGGGTCCGGATGCTGCCATCGACCAGCGTGGCCCGCCCGGACTCCATCGGACCGCCCGAGACGAACACGGTGGGGATGTTGAGCCGCAGCGCGGCCATCAGCATGCCGGGCGTGATCTTGTCGCAGTTCGAGATGCACACCAGCGCGTCGGCCTGGTGCGCGTTAACCATGTACTCGACGGAGTCTGCGATGAGGTCGCGCGAGGGCAGGGAGTACAGCATCCCGCTGTGGCCCATCGCGATGCCGTCATCGACGGCGATCGTGTTGAACTCACGGGGGATGCCGCCGGCCGCGCTGATCGCGTCCGACACGATCCGTCCCACCGGCTGGAGGTGAGTGTGGCCGGGCACGAACTCGGTGAAGCTGTTGGCAACAGCGATGATCGGCTTGCCGAAATCGGCGGCGTTCACACCGGCGGCGCGCAGCAGCGCGCGAGCGCCGGCCATGTTGCGGCCATGGGTGACGGTACGGGAGCGCAGGGAGGGCATGCGTCCACTCTGGCCGTGACCGGCGGCGGTGCGCAGACGCCGCTGGTACTAGTGCTCGGAGCACTAGCGTGGACACATGCCCGCGGACAAGGAGCGACGCCGAGAACTCGGCGCGTTCCTGCGCGCCCGGCGCGAGCAGCTTCTCCGCGCTGCACACGCGCTTCCCCCGGGAACCAGGGGCCGCCTGCAGGGCCTGCGACGGGAGGAGGTGTCGGTCGCCTCCGGGGTGAGCATGACCTGGTACACATGGCTGGAGCAGGGCCGCGACATCACACCCTCACGGCAGGTGCTCGGCGCCGTGGCGGACGCGCTCGCGCTCACCGATGCGGAGCGTGCCTACGTGCTGTCGCTGGCGGGGTACGCGCCGACCCTCCCGGCCCATGTGGAACCGGCGCCGGCGCATGTGCAACGACTCCTCGACGCTCTCGACCATCCGGCGTACGCGCTGACCCCCGACTGGGGCATGGCCGGGTGGAACGCGGCCTATGAACTGCTCTATCCCCCCATCGCGGAGGTGTCAGCCGACGAACGCAACCTGCTGTGGCTGCTGTTCACCGACGCGCGGCTGCGAGAACTGCTGGACGATTGGCCGGTGACGAGCAGACGCTTCCTCGCGGAGTTCCGAGCCGAGAGCGGTCATCGGCTGACTGATCCCACCCTCACCCAGCTCGTCGCGGCGCTGTCCGAGCGCAGCCGGGAGTTCCGGGAATGGTGGCAGAACTACGACGTCGGCGGATTCGAGTCCCGTGCGCGAGTGTTCCGCATGGCTGCGGGCGCCGTGACCTTCGAGCATCACCAGGTGCGCCCGTCCGACCGGCTCGATCTGCAGATCGTGCTGTACACGCCGGCCAGCTCGGCCGATGCCGCGCTGTTCCACGCCTCCGCGGAGGCCGGGAGTCATCGGGCGGGATGAGGTGAGGGCCCTCATCCCGCCCGATGGCGTTGCCGTTATGCCTTTATCGCCCGACGGCGACGCGCGACGACCAACGCCGCACCCAGCAGGAGCAATGCCCCTGCTGCCGCGAGCGGCCCGGTCGGGAACCCGCCGCCGGTGACCGCCAACGGATCGGTGCTCGACACGATCGGCGAGATGGCGATGGCCGCCCAGCCGATGAGCTGACCGTCGGCGTCGTAGACGGCGAGGCGGTGCGACCCGGTGACGCCCTCCGGCAACTGCACGTCGAAGGTCCCGGTCGCCGAGACGGTGTGCGTCCCGAGGTCGGTCGGCGAGGAGAACAGGTACGCCGACAGCGACTCGCCCGCGCGTTCGACGTCGACGGAGACGGTCACGGTCGACCCTTCGAGCGCGGTCACCGGAACGGTGATCCCGCCTTCCAGCTCGGCGACGAGATCGGAATCCGACGGGGACACCGTGGACTCACCAGGATCCGTCGACTCACCAGGATCCGTCGACTCACCAGGATCCGTCGACTCACCAGGATCCGTCGACTCACCAGGATCGGTCGACTCACCAGGATCCGTCGTGGCATCCGACGCGAACGTGACTGGGGTGAAGGTCTCCACCGCGGAGTCGGCCAGGCCATGAGCGCCGATCGTGAACACGCCGCACGTGACGCCGTCCGCCGTGCAGTCCACGGCCTCGCCGGACGCACCGACGAACGTCGACTGGACGGTCAGTCCGGAGACCGTGAAGGCGCCATCAGTGAACAGCGCCTGCGCGGACGAGGAGGTGGGGGCATCCGACCAGGCGACGAACCGCTGGTTCTCGGTTCCGGGAATGTAGTCGTAACCCGTGCCGAGCGCCCCACCCTCCGACGGGAAGGTCGTCACATATCCGAACAGCACGTATGCGCCGTTCAGGTTCGTGTTCTTCTCGAAGCCCGTCCCCGAGACGGAGACCGTGGTGGCGTCCGCGAGATCCGCGTCGGGTGAGACGGACAGCGTGGGCGATGCGCTCGGCTCGGGCTCGACCGCATCCGCCGACACCGTCACGACGGCGGCATCGGTGGTCACGGCCTCGCCGGATCCGCTGAACACGGCACGGAACGAGTACTCGCCCTCGGCGAGCGCCGCGGTCTCGTACGTCGTTGCCGTCGCTCCGGCGATATCGGTCCACGTCCCGTCGACCAGCTGCTGCCACTGCACGGTCGGCACCGGAGAACCGGACGCCGTCGCGGTCAGCCGGGCCGTCGCGTCGACCGCGACGGTCACGGACTGCGGCTGCGAGGTCACCACGGGCGTGGTCGGCGTGAACGGATTCTCCCCGTCGCCGAGCGGGTCGGCCGGATCGATCGCGGTTCCCTCGGTGGAGGCCGCTTCGGCGGTCGGCGTGAACGACGCCGTCACCGTGAGCGGGGCCTTCTCCGGATCGCGCGAGCTTCCACTCGCGTAGAACCAGCCCCGGTTCGTCGCGTCCAGGTAGTCCACGAACGACGCCGGGAAGCTGTCCGCGTACACCGCGCCGACGCCTTCGGTGTAAGCCCGACCGGTCCACTCCGGCGTTCCGGAGAAGGTGACGGTGCCATCGGTGTTCGCCGTCAGCTCGCTGGTGGCGAACGTCGCGATGATCACCCGCGTGTAGCTGTCGTCGACCTCACCGCTCCATTCGCCGCTGCCGTCGTTCCATGCGACCTCGGCGGTCAGCGTCGCACGCCCATCCGCAGCGATCGACAGGTATGGGTTGGCGAAGGAGAGATACAGGTCCCACTGTCCGCCGTAAGGCAGATAGATCGCCGTGCCGTCCCAGGCGAGCTGGGTCTCTCCTGTCTCGGGGTCGGTCCAGCCCGTGCCCCCGGAGAACACGAATCCGGTGTCGCCCTGTGAGACGTTCTCGCCGGCCGTATCCCGGGCCCATTCCTGCGAATAGGTGGACAGGTCGAGGTCGAAGCTGGCACCGGTGGCGACCACGGCGCCCTCGGGTGCGGCGCCGACCGAGATGCCCTCGGGGACCATCACGCCTAACTCGGCTGCGTCGGTGACGACCTGCGAGTCGCCGGAGGTGAAGACCGCACGATAGCTCGTGCCGGAGTCCTCCGCCGCGGCGGTGAAGGTCAGGCTCGTCGAGGTGGCGCCGTCGATGTCGCTCCAGTTCTCACCGTCCGTCGAGCTCTGCCATCGCACGGACGGCGTCGACTCTGCGGTCGCCGTGGCGGTGAAGGTGACCGACTGGCCTGCGGTGACGCGCTTCGCAGACGGGGAGGTCGTCACCTGCAGTGTCGTGTCGATCTCCTGCTCGTCAGCGATCACGATCGTCGTCGAGGCGCTCGCGACGGTTCCGTACGACGTTTCGACACGGTAGCGCCAAAGCGCGTCGTACTGCTCGGTCGGCAGGGTGATGGATCCCTCCCAGCGCGAGAAGGTCGTCGTCTTCCAGAGGCTTTCGTCCGTGAGCTGACGCAGGTAGGGCGCGACGCCGTCCATCGGCTCGCTGAGCGCCGTCGGAATCGTCGTGACGTTGCCCTGATCCGCGGACGCCGACCCCCACGATGCTCCGCGCTCGGCCCAGGTCACGCCGCCATCCAGGCTGTACTCCCAGTACATGCCGTCGGACGAGGTCTCCGACCCTGCAGCCGCGGCGGCGAAGTCGACGCCAGCGCCGCGGGTGGATACGGACAGCGACGGAGTGATCCAGGCGACCGGGCTGGAGACATAGAGCGTGCGGTATCCGTACACGGCGTCGCCGACGGCGGCGAGGTAGGTCGTGGCGGGGGTCCAGCTGTCGTACGCGCGCAGCGATCCGGCGAGCACACCGCCCGGTGCGTCCAGTGCGTCGCGATCCGAACCGTCGCTGGACGCGTAACGGGAGATCGTCTCGGAGCCCGCGGAGGCGACCTGGATCTCGCCGATCACGGCCACGTATGCGAGGGATGCCGCGGGCGCGTCCAGGGCGATCGTGGTGCGCAGTGTCACGCCGTTCGAGACATCGAAGATGCCCAGGTGGGAGTCGGCGTCGGCGATGGCGAGCGTGTCGTAGGCGGAGTAGGCCCACGACGTGGCGACGCAGAGTTCCGGGGCGGACACACTGGTGACCGTGGAGAGGTCGTAGAGCGACACCACGTCGATGCCGCCGTCACGACTCGCGTACAGGTCACCGTAGGAATCGAGCAGGAACGACCGCGCCTCGTACGTGATCGGCAAGGCGCCGGCGGTGTAGTCGCTCTGCGGGGCCAGCGTGTAGGTCAGGCGCTGCGCCCGGTATAACGTGCCGTCGTCGTACACCGCGACCAGACCGGTGCTGAAGGGGCTGAGCAGTTCGAGACCGTCGATGGAGAATCCGGTGCGCTCCCGGAATGCAGCAGCGTCGAGCACCTCGATCGTGGTCGTGGTTCCGACGGCGCCGAGATCGTTCTGTCCGGGAGTGACCACGCGCAGGACGATGCGCTGACCGTCCTTGTCTCCGATCAAGTAGATGACCTCGGCGTACGGGGAGTCCCCGTCGTAGTCGAGTGTGCTGGTGCCGCCGGTCACGTCATCGAGATAGTCGGAGAGGTCGAGGCTCTGCGCAACGGCACCGGATCCCTCCGAGACCTGCTGGAGGATCACCGACCCGTCGGAGCTGATGGTACGAAGGGTGTCCGCATCGGTCGCAGGCTCCGCCAGCAGCACGACCTCCGCCTCGGTGGCGACATCGACCGCACCGGCGGGTGTGCTCTCGAAGGCGTAATAGGGATCGTCGTCGGGCGTCACGGCGTCCTCATCCGACGCGCTCGCACCGTCGTACACCTGGATCTCGGTGAGCGTCGGGGTGTAGATCTCACCCTCCAGCATGCTGTCGATCGACAGCCTCAGCTTCGACGTCGTGACGGTGCCGAAGTCCGAGATGTCCTTGCCGCTTCCAATGCCGTCCGTATACGTGCCGAACGTCACCCAGGCCACCGAATCCTCGTCCCACTCCTGCAGGTCGTACGTCGCAACCCGCAGGTTGGTGCCCGAGTCGGTGAACTCGTCGATGTAGATGCTGTCGAACGTCACGTCCGCCCCGAAATCGAGATCGATCGTCAGCGGGAAGGTGGCGTCATCCGCCGCAGCCCACCGGGTCGACGTCGAGCCGTCCACCAGGTTGGACGCGTTCAAGGCGTAGTTGTTCGACGGGTGCGTCGAGCTGGCGGTCGCCTGCGCGCCCAACGCGAGGTTGGACGATGATGCGGTCGCAGCCTGCGCAGCCGTGACGCCGGCAAGCATCATGACGGCTGTCGTCACAAGCACCGCGAGGGTCGACCTGATGGAGGGGCGGGGCAAGGGGATGTCCTTTCGCTCAAGGAGAGGCTGAGGACGCGGTGAAACCACGCGTCACAGACAAATCCGCGTGTCAGCAAGGCAAGCCCACACGCGGATTACTTAGGTGGTCCTAACCTAACAGATCTGGAATGGTGGGGGCGTCCGCACCGAGCCGAGGGCCCTCACACGCGCTCGCGGCGATCGCTGGAATCCGGTCTCGCGCGCACAGTGGCGATGCCGGTGTCATTGCGTGACGACGACGGACGCCACCGGGCGCGGTATCCCTAGCATGAGCAGATGGCTGACGATCTCGACATCGCGAAGCTGCGCACGCTCGTCGCGATCGAGGAATACGGCGGATTCGCGCCCGCAGCGGACGCCCTGCGGCTGAGCCAACCGGCGGTGAGCCAGCATGTCCGCGCGCTGGAGCGGCACCTCCGGCGACAGCTCATGGAGAAGCACGGCCGCCGCATGCGCTTCACAGCGGCCGGTCGGCACTTCCTCTCGGAGGCCCGACGCATCATCGCCGTCCATGACGACGTCGTGCGCGGGCTCGACATTCTGCCGCAGCGACCGATCGTCGTCGGATCACCGGAGGCCGCGGCCGAGCAGACCTTGCCCGAGCTGCTCGCGCTGCTGCGCGCCGCCTACCCGGACCGGCAGGTACAGTTCCACATCGACCGGTCACCGCGGCTGGTGGACGCGGTCGTCAAGGGGGATGTCGATGTCTCCCTCGTCCTCGGCGGCGGCGGGGAGCTCGGCGGGACCCAGGTCGGAACACTCCCGCTGCGCTGGTACGGGTCGGTCGGTCGTGCGCCGCTCGATCCACGCGGGCCCGTTCAGCTCGTCGCCTTCACCGAACCGTGCGGCATGCGGGAGTGGGCCATCGCCGCTCTCGCCGCCCGGCGTCAGCCCGTCGAGGTCATCACGGAATCCGCGAGCCTGGAAGGCATCATCGCCGCCGTGCGCGCAGGCGTCGGGGTCGCCGTCCTCCCCACCGCAGGCACGACACCGGAGGGCCTTGCCCCCATCACGGGACTTCCGCCGCTCAGTGACGTGCCGGTGCAGATGATCTCGCGCCGGGGCGTCGAGGCGGACGTCGAGCGCACCGCCTCCACCGCTCTCCGCGGCTTCTTCCTCACCCGCCTCGCCTCCTGAGCGGCGCGGGCCCCTCGCAGACGGCGTAACACGTCGTCACCGAACAGCGCCGTCCGTCCGGTCCCGTGAATCGTCAGCGAATTCCGAAAAGCGCCGATGACCAGCTATTTCAGCGGCGCCAACGACGCAGCGCAATAGATAACGCGGCGTGATGCGAACGCATAACCGCACCCTCTTGGACGCCCGTCGACCCTGCTGCCGATGATGGGGGCCTGCCGTGCCGGGCACCCCGCTTCCTGGACATCGCGCGCAGCAGGGAAGGAAGACGACGTGACCGATCTCATCACCCGAGGCGCCGAGGCGCCGAGTGGCACCCGCCGACCCCTCACCGTCGGCTTCCACACGCGGATTCCGTTCGCCACGGGGCGCGTCGCCGAATCTGTCCAAGACGGAATCGAGCTCTTCCGGGTCGGCGAGCAGCTGGGCTTTGACCGCGGCTGGGTGTACCAGCGCCACTTCGACAACTACCTCTCCTCGCCGCTCGTGTTCCTTCCGGTCGTGGCCCAGCACACGGAGCGGATCGGGCTCGGCACGGCGATCATCGGCATCCGCTATGAGGACCCGGTGCTGCTCGCCGAGGCCGCGAGCCTCGCCGACCATCTCACGCAGGGGCGGCTCCAGCTGGGCTTCGGCACGGGTCAGGGCGGCTTCGACGCCGCCTTCGGGCAAGAGGTCAACGACGGCCGGGATCAGGCACAGGATCGCCTCGCCGTGTTCCTCCGCGCGATCCAGGGCCAGAGCGTCGGGCGGGGCACCGACTTCGGCGGCGCACCGCTCGACCGGGAACTGACCGTGCGCGGTCTGAGCGACACCCTCATCGAACGCGTGTGGTTCGGAGCGGGCTCCGCCACCTCGGCCACGCGCATCGGCGGCCAGGGGCTGCGACTGCTGCTCAGCACAATCCTGACCGAGCCGGTCGACGACTACAACGAGGCGCAGCGTCAGGCCATCGCCGACTATCGCGCCGCCCACACCGGCCCGCGTGTCCCGCGTGTCTCGGTGAGCCGTTCCGTCCTGCCAGCGACGACGCCCGAGCTGGCGCGGCTCTACGCCGCATACGACGAGGAGCGACGCACCCTCGGCCCCGGCGCCTCGCGCCCCCAGGGCGCCGTCGACCCGCGTGCGCTGGACGGCGTGGGCGATGCCCGCCCCCGCTTCTCGGTGAGCGACGCCGTCCATGGCGACCCGTCGGCCGTCCTCGACGCGCTGCTCGCCGACGTCGCGCTCGCGGAGGCGGACGAGCTCATCCTGTTCTTGCCCCCGGCCTTCGGACTCGCGGAGAACCGGCGTCTCCTCGAGGACCTCGCCGAGCACGTGATCCCCCACCTCGGCCGCCCGGTCTCGATATCGGCCTGACCACCGCACCCGTCAGCACCACGGAAAGAAGGAACACCCATGTCCCACCCGCACAGCACAGCGCCATGGCGCAGAGCCGCGGCCGTCCTCGCGAGCGCATCGCTCCTCGCGCTGGCCGGCTGCGCCTCGACCACCGGCAACTCCTCCGCCAGCGACGGGGACATCGTCGACGGCGGCACCCTGAACATTGCCTTCAGCTACACGAAAGGCTGTATCGACCCCGCGCAGACCGGTTTCCTCGAGGACCGCATCCTCGCGTCATGGCTGGTGGACTCGCTGACCTCGCAGGACCCCGACACCGGCGAGATCCTGCCGTGGCTGGCATCGTCGTGGACCGTTTCCGACGACGCAACCAGCTTCACGTTCACCCTCGAAGACGGCGTCACGTTCTCTGACGGCGAGACCTTCGACGCCGACGCCGTCAAGACCGCGTTCGACGCCATCTGGAATCTCGGCAACGTCGGCGCGCAGGCATACGGCTACCTCACCGGCTACACCGGCACCACCGTCATCGACGAGTCGACGGTGCAGATCGACTTCAGCGCCCCTAACGCGCAGTTCCTCCAAGCGACATCGACGCCGGCGCTCGGCATCCTCTCGCCGGACTCCTACGAGAAGACCGCGGAGGAGCGGTGCGCGGGCGACTACTCCGGGTCCGGGCTGTACACGCTCGATTCCTACACCGCGGACGAGGGGGCGAGCCTCTCGCGACGAGAGGACTACGCCTGGGCGGCCGGATCGGTCGAGAACACCGGTGCGGCGCACATCGCCAACGTCGAGCTGACCTACGTCCCCGAATACTCCGTCATCGTCGGCGACCTCACCAGCGGTCAGATCGACGTCGCCTGGCCGCGCAATGCGCTCACCGCGGAGAACCAGGAGCTCATCACCGCAGCCGGCGGTTCGATCCTCGAACGCGAGCTGCCCGGACTCACCTCGGTCGCCGTGCCGAACGTCACCGACGGGCGCGTGCTGAGCGACCTCCGCCTCCGCCAGGCGCTCGTGAAGGCCATCGACCGCACCGAGATCGCGAACACGGTGTACTTCGAGGGCTACCCGACCCCGACGAGCGTGCTGTCCTCGACGACACCGTCGTTCTTCAGCGACGAGGACGCGTACGCCTACGACCCCGACGGCGCCAAGGCGCTCATCGAGGAAGCCGGCTACACGCTCGGAAGCGACGGCTACTACGAGAAGGACGGTCAGCGGCTCACGATCGACTGGCTGCTGTGGGCGGACATCGAGTCGGACACGACCCTCGTGCTCATCCAGGACCAGCTCAAGGAGATCGGCATCGACCTTGAGATCGAGTCGCTGGACTCCGCGTCCGCGACCGCCGCGGTCGCTGCGGGCGACTTCGACGTGGCGGGCACCGCGCTCACGCGGGCAGAGCCCAACATCCTCCGCGACCTCTTCGACACCGCGGTGCTGTCGCCGAGCTCCGTCGGCTACTACTCGCAGAGCGTCGAGACGGCGACCGAGCTGTCGGCGCTGCTGGAGGAGTCCGTGAGCGAGACCGACACAACCACGCGATCGGCGACCTTCGAGGAGATCCAGCAGCTGTTCAACGACCAGGTCGTGGCGTTCTCGGTGAACTCGCGGCTGCAGACGATCGGCGTGGCGGAGAACGTCCACGGCATCGCCTACGCCGCGGAGAACTACACCGTGCTCAACGACGCGTGGATCGACGCGGACTGAGTCGATGCTCGTTCGCTACGTAGCGGGAAAGGTCGCCCAGGCACTGTTCGTGCTCTGGGCGGCCTTCACCGTCACGTTCTTCATCGTCTATCTCCTCCCCGGCGACTCCGTCACGCTGCTCTACCAGGGCACCACGAGCGACACGACGGCGCTCGGACCCGATGAGATCGCCGCGATCCGCGCCACCTACGGGCTGGACCAGCCGATCATCGTGCAGTACGCCAGCTTCCTGCTGCGCGCCGTGACCTTCGACCTGGGCACCTCGCTCTCGCGGAAGCGCCCGGTCGTCGAGCTCATCCAGGAGAACGTCGGCCCCACCGTCACGCTCGCCCTGTTCTCGCTGCTGCTCGCCCTCGTCATCGGTACGGCCATCGCCGTGCTCGCGCAGTACGCGCGCTTCTCCTGGCTGCGCGGCCTGTTCACCCGGCTGCCCTGGGTGACCGCGGCCCTGCCGACGTTCTGGGTGGGGTTGATCCTCATCCAGGTCTTCTCTTTCGCCCTGGGCTGGTTCCCCTCCGGCGGCTCGAAGGGATTCTCCTCGATCGTGCTCCCCGCCATCGTGATGGCGATCCCCGGTTCCGCGATGCTCGCGCAGGTGCTCGGACGCGGGCTCGCCGACGCCCGCCAGGAGCCGTATGTCGCCACGGCGGTGGCGAAGGGCATCCCCGCGCCGCGCGTCTTCTCGCGCCATGTCCTCAAGAACGCGATCCTGCCGACCGTGACGATCGTCGGCCTGCTCGTGGCCGGCACCGTCACGGGCGCCGTGATCAGCGAGACCGTGTTCTCCCGCCAGGGCATCGGTCGGCTCACGCAGCAGGCCGTGAGCGCGCAGGACATCCCGCTCGTCCAGGGGATCGTGCTCGTCTCCGCCACCGCGTTCGTCGTCGTCAACCTGGTCGTCGACGTGATCTATCCCCTGCTCGACCCGCGCATCGTGCTGAGGAGCGTGTGATGACCACGGTGGAACTCGCCTCGCTCCCGGATGCTGCTTCCGGCGAGGACTCGGAACGACGGGTGCTGCATCCGCTCCTGCGCCCCGGCGCCCTCGTGGCGATCGCCTACGTCGTGCTCGTGCTGATCGCCGCTGTGGCGCCGACGTTGCTGACCTCAGCCGACCCCTTCGCGACCGCGCCCGCCGACCGCCTGTTGCCCCCCTCCTGGAGCCACCTCTTCGGCACGGACGAGCTGGGCCGCGACCTCTTCGCCCGCGTCGTGCACGGGACGGGCCTCTCACTGCAGGCGGCCACGATCGCCGTCGCGATCGGCGCGAGCGCGGGTCTCGCGCTCGGCGCCCTCAGCGGGTTCGCCGGCGGGCTCGTCGACATCGGGCTGATGCGTCTTGTCGATGTGACCCTCGCCCTGCCCGGCCTTCTCACGGCGCTCGCCGTCGTCACCGCGATCGGCTTCGGCACGACAAGCGTTGCCATCGCCGTCGGCATCGGCCTGATCCCGGGCTTCGCGCGGATCACCCGCTCCGAGGTGCTGCGGATCTCGCGCCTGCCCTACATCGAGGCGGCGCGCGTGAACGGCGTGCCCCGCCCTCTCGTGATCCTGCGCCACATCGTCCCAAACGCAGCGGGCCCTGTGCTCGCCCTCGGGGTACTCGAGGTCGGGGCCGCCGTCCTGATCGCCGCATCCCTCAGCTTCCTCGGATTCGGCGCCGCGCCGCCCGCGCCGGAATGGGGGAACCTCATCGCCTCGGGACGGGACTATGTCGTCGCAGCGCCCTGGCTGACGCTGCTTCCCGGACTCGTGTTGGGGCTGTTCGTCTTCTCCCTCGGTCACCTCAGCTACGCGGGACGGAGATCGTGACCATGCCCGAGGACGCAGCGGCGGACACCGCCCCGGAACCGCTCTTCGACGCGCGCGGACTGCACGTCGTCTACGACGCCCGCAGACGGTCCCGCGAGATCCTGCACGGCGTCGACCTGCAGGTGGATGCCGGGGAGATCGTCGCGATCGTCGGTGAATCGGGATCGGGCAAGTCCACTCTCGTCAACGCCGCACTGGGACTGCTTCCGCGCTCTGGGCGCGTGAGCGCGGGAAGCGTCCGCATCGGCGGGATCGAGACGGCGGGCGGGCGGCGCGGCGCCGTGCGCGCGGTACGCGGCGCGATCGTGGGGTACGTCCCGCAGGATCCGCTCGTCTCGCTGAACCCGACGATGCGGATCGGGGCGCAGGTCGCGGAAGCGCTGCGCCTGCCCGTCCGATCCGCCCCGGCGGCGCGCGCCGGCGTGCTCGAAGCACTCGCCCGCGCCGGCCTGCTGGATGCCGAGCGCTTGCTCGCCCAGTTCCCGCATCAGCTGTCCGGAGGGATGCGCCAGCGCGTCCTCATCGCGATCGCGCTGGCGGGCAGACCGCGCCTCATCGTCGCCGACGAGCCGACGAGCGCGCTCGATGTCACCGTGCAGGCGCACGTGCTCGACCATGTGACCGGGCTCGTCCGGCAGGACGGCCTCGGGCTCCTGCTCGTGACCCACAATCTGCTCTTGGCCGCCGACCGGGCGGATCGGATCGTGGTGATGCGCGACGGTGCCGTCGTCGAATCCGGAACGACGGAGGCGATCCTCTCCGCACCCCGAGCGGAATACACCCGCACACTGCTCTCCCGGGTGCCGGGGGTGACGGCGCTCGCGGTGGCGCGCGCCCCGCGCGGCGATGGGCCCTCGACATCCGCTCCGGAACCGCTCGTGCGCCTCAGCGGCGCAACCCGCCGTTTCCGGCATCCGCGGGGCGGCACCGGCGGCGGCATCGACGATGTGTCCCTGGACGTGCACGCCGGGCGCACGCTGGGCCTGGTCGGCGAATCGGGCTCCGGGAAGACGACGACGCTGCGGATCGCGCTCGGCCTGGAACGGGCCGACACGGGCCGCGTCGAGCTCTTCGGCACCGATATCACGACGGCCCGCGAACGCGCGGTGCGCCCGCTACGGCGGCGGATCCAGCTCGTGCAACAGGATCCCTGGGGCTCGCTCGACCCGCGGCTGACAGTGCAGCGCCTCATCGAGGAACCGCTCGGCGCGTTCGGGGTGGGCGACCGCGCCGAACGCCGAACACGCGTCGCGGAGACACTCGACGCCGTCGCCCTCTCTCGCTCCTTCGCCGACCGCCTCCCGCGCGAGCTCAGCGGAGGGCAGCGCCAGCGCGTCGCCCTCGCCCGCGCGATCGTGCTCCGCCCCGATGTGCTGCTGCTCGATGAACCCGTCTCCGCCCTGGACGTCTCCGTGCAGTTCCAGATCCTGGAGCTGCTCGGCGTGCTGCAGCGCGAGCTCGGCCTCGGCTACCTGCTGGTCTCTCACGATCTCGCGGTCGTGCGACAGCTGTGCGACGAGATCATCGTGCTCAGCGACGGGCGCATCGTCGAGGCGGGTCCGGCGCACCAGGTGCTCGACGCACCGCGGGCGGAACAGACCCGCCACCTGTTGGACGCCGTGCCCGGAGCGGGGAGCCTGCCCGTGCTGCGCAGGGCCGCGTGGTTCCAGGAATTGTCGGCGCCGGCTCACGGCGAGGAAGAAGGGATACGGGCATGACAGAGGGCACGCGACCGGTCGATCTGTCGCGCGACCCGCGGCACCTGGCCGCCTCGGAGGTGCAGCGGGCCGCGGAACGGGGCGCCGAGGTGCTCGCGCTGCGGCGCCGGCTGGAACGGACGCCATCTGCCGATCCCGCAGGCCTCGCCGCGGTCGCGGCCGAGGCGGCGGCGCTGGCGTCGCCCGCCGCCTGGCCGCATTTCGAACAGAGCGATGAGGAGAGCGTGTTCGGGGCGTTGCCCGCGGCGGGTCCCGCGCGCGAGACGCAGGACGACGACGACCGGCTCGCCGGGGCCTGGTACGGCCGCATCATCGGCAACCTCATGGGCAAACCGCTCGAGATCGGACCGACGCGGACGAGCATCCGCCGCTATCTCCGCCGGCTGGGCGAGTACCCGCTGCGCGGCTACGTGCCCTTCCCCGACGGAGAGGATCCCGCCGAGCTCGGCCGAGGGGGCTTCGAGAGGGTGACGCGCGGGCGAATCGACGGCGGCGTGCGCGACGACGACGTCGACTACACGATTGTCGGGCTGCGCATCCTGGAGCAACACGGCCTGGGGTTCCGCACCGCTGACGTGGCGGATGCCTGGCTCGCGCTCCTGCCGTTCCACCAGGTGTACACGGCGGAGCGGGTCGCCTACCGCAACCTCGTCTCCGGCGCGGAGCCGGATGCCGCAGGGGCGATCGCCAACCCGTTCCAGGAATGGATCGGCGCGCTCATCCGAGCCGATGTGTTCGGCTTCGTCGCCCCGGGCGATCCCCGGCTGGCTGCCCGCCTCGCGTACCGCGACGCGTTCCTCTCACATCGGGCGAACGGGATCTACGGCGCCCTCTGGGCAGCCGCCCTGATATCGCATGCGTTCGTGGCTTCCTCCCCGGAGGACTCCGTGCTCGACTCCCTGCGGCACATCCCCCCGACGTCGCGTCTGGCCGCCGAGGTACGCGCCGTGCACGAGGCGTTCACGCGCGGCGATGACTGGGAGGCGGCGGTCGACGCCGTGGAACGGCGCCATCCCGAGACGAGCTGGGTGCACACGGTCAACAACGCCGGCGCGCTCACGGCTGCGCTCCTGTGGGGCGACGGTGACGTCGCCGACACCGTCGGACTCGCCGTGCAAGCGGGGCTCGACACCGACTCCATCGGGGCCACGGCCGGAGCATGGGCGGGCGCGTTCCGCGGCTTCGCCGCGCTGCCGCGCGACCTCGTCGAGCCGTTGCGCGACACCTACGACAGCGGGGTTTTCGGCGAGGGACGCGTGTCGATCAGTGCGCTCGTGTCCAGAACGGCCGCGGTCCGGGCTCAGGCCGCACGAGAAGAACGACCGGAAGGATGACATCACGATGACCGAGACGACGACAGAGACACCGACGAGGGAGACGAGGGCCGGTCATCCGCGCCGGCTCGGCTTCCTCATCAACGTGCCGTTCAGCGAACAGGCCCCCGGCGGGGTGTCGCAGGGACTGCGCGACGCGCTGGAGCTGTTCCACATCGCCGAGGGCCTCGGCTACGACAGCGGCTGGGTGCGCAACCGCCACTTCGACAACTACCTGTCCTCGCCGCTTCCGTTCCTCGCCGCGGCGGCGACCCGCACGGAGCGCATCCACCTCGGTACCGCCATCGTCACGCTCGGCTACGAGCATCCGATCCGGCTCGCGGAAGACGCCGCGACCGTCGACCTCCTCTCGGAAGGACGGCTGGAGCTGGGGATCGGCGGGGGCTTCCCCAGCTTCGCCGACGTGTTCGGCGACGACAGCGAGGGGTGGCAGGCGCGGACGTACGCCAAAGTCGACCGGTTCCTCGAAGCGGTCGAGGGCGGTGCGCTCGGAACCTCGCCCCGAGGCGAGCTACGCGTGCGCCCGCACAGCCTGGGACTGCGGGATCGGATCTGGTACGGACCCGGCGGCGTCGCGACGGCGACGACGGCCGGTTCGCAGGGCATCGACCTGCTCGTCTCCACGATCGCGCCGAACCGGGACCTCCCGTTCGATCAGGCCCAGCTCGTGCAGATCGACGCGCATCGCGCCGCATGGGCCCGCACCGACCGGGCACCGCGGGTGACCGCGTCGCGGCTGTTCTTCCCCGCGCTGACCGACGCGCAACGCGCGCTGTATCTCGCCTACGCACAGGAGCGGGCCGCCGAGGGGCCGGCCGCGTCCCGGCCGGCCGGCGCACTGGCCCCCGTCGAGGACGGACGGCGCGCCATCCCCTTCGGCCAGCCGGGCATCACGAGTCCCGTCCATGTCGGCGATCCGGATGAGATCGTCGCCGAGCTCCGCGAGGACGTCGCCCTGTCCGCATCCGACGACGTGCTGATCTTCCTGCCACCGGGGTTCACGCACACGCAGAACATCGAGCTGCTGGAGAATATCGCCGAACACGTCGCGCCCGCCCTCGGCTGGGCGCCGAAGGGAGATCACTCATGAGCGACACGCGCACGAGCCCGGCCGTCGCCGACGACTTCACGCAGGAGTGGCACGCCTGGCGCGAGGAACGCGATCGGATCGTGGCCGCACCCGGCGGAATCCTGCCGGTGACGAGCATCACCTTCCTCACCTCCGATCCGGCACGCATCGAGCGGATCCCCGGCTCATGGTCCTCCGCGCCGGACGGCGTCGTCGTCGACCTCGCGGAAGACGAGGGGGCGATCGCGGGTGGGACGGGGCGGGTCGTGCTCCCACGCGCCCCGCAGTTCATCCCGCATGGCGAGCTCACGATCGAGATCCTGCCGTTGGATGGTTGGGACATCGTTCGCGTGCGCGATCCGCACAGCCCGGCGCTCACGGCATACGCGGGGACGCCGGCGTACGCCCCGGACCCGGCCTGGCGCCTCGAGGGACGCTGGATCCCGGTCGTGGAGCAGGTCGACCTCGGATCTGTCATCGAACGGCTCTCGCACACGGCGGAATCCCCCGGGGTCGTCGAGGTCGAGGTCGGCGGACGCACGCGTCGCCTGACCGCCACCCCGGCGCGCGGCCGCTCCGACGCGGTCGTCCTGCTCTTCCGCGACGCGACCTCGGGGCACACGACGTATGCCGCCGTTCGAGAGCTGCTCGTCTCCCTCCCACAGGAGGGCGACCGCGTCATCGTGGACTTCAACCGCGCCTACAACAAGCCGTGTGCCTACTCCGACTTCGCGGTCTGCCCGCTTCCCCCGCACGGCAACATCCTCGACGTCGCCGTGCGCGCCGGCGAACGCACCCCCTACGAGCGCGGCGGCACCGATCCGGACGGTTCAGCGTGAGGGATGGGCGGCTGAGACTGCTCGGTCAGCACACCCCGCAACGGCTGGTCGCGTGCTACCGGGATCGGAGCCGGAGGAGGGGAGGACGCCGCGTGGCGGTGCCGCAGGGCACGCACACCCGGCGACGCAGGTAACATCGAAGGTCGAGGTGAATACGTGACAGCGAATCTGCGCGCCGCGAGACCCATCACCATGTCGCGGATGCTGGGCGTCGCGGGGATACGGGGACCGGAGCGCGTCGGCAACGACGAGCTCGCGGCGGCCATCGACAGCTCAGACGAATGGATCCGCCGGCGCACCGGCATCCAGACCAGGGCTCGAGCGCCCCGCGAGGTGCTCGTCCAACATCTGGCCGAAGCCGCCGGGCGTGAGGCGCTGTCGGTGTCGGGGGTCGACCCCGCCGACATCGACGTCGTGATCGTCTCGACGGTCTCGTGGATGCAGCCCACCCCCGGCATGGCACCTGTCGTCGCCGCTGCGCTCGGCGTCTCGCCCAGCGCAGCCGCTTACGACGTCAACGCCGGTTGCGCCGGGTACTGCTACGGCATCGGGCAGGCCGACGCGATGATCCGCTCAGGGCTGGCCCGGCACGTGCTGGTCATCGGTGCGGAGAAGCTCTCGGACTACGGCGACCCCACAGACCGGACGATCTCGTTCATCGTCGGCGACGGCGCCGGCGCCGCGGTGCTCGGCCCCAGCGACAGCCCGGGCATCGGCCCCACCGTGTGGGGCTCGGATGGCACGCACGCCGACGCGATCACGATGACCCACACCTGGCTCGACTACCGCAACGCCGCCCCCGGCGAGCACGTCGAGTGGCCGACCGCCCGACAGGAGGGTCCCTCGGTGTTCCGCTGGGCGACCTCGGTGGTGCCGCAGTTCGCTTCGGAGGCGATCGAACGCGCCGGGGTCACCCCCGCCGACATCGATGTCTTCATCCCTCACCAGGCCAACCTGCGCATCATCGACAGCCTCGTCGGGCGGCTGGGCCTGCGAGAGGACGTCGTCGTAGCGCGCGACATCGTCGACACCGGGAACACCTCCGGCGCATCCGTCCCACTGGCGACCGAGCGGCTGCTGCGCGAGGGCCGTGCGCACGGGGGGCAGCTGGCCCTGCAGTTCGGCTTCGGCGCGGGCCTGTGCTACGCGGCGCAGGTCATCGAACTCCCCGCCGCCGTCGGCAAAGAGCTGACGATCGAATGACCGGCTACGCCACGATCGACGTCACGACCCCGGCGGAGGGCGTCGTGGTCGCGACCCTGAACCGGCCGGCGAGGCTCAACGCCCTCACCGTGGAGATGTTCGGCGACCTGGTCTCACTCACCGCCGGGCTGAACACCGACGGCGGGGCGCGCGCACTCGTGCTCACCGGGGCCGGTCGTGGATTCTGCGCGGGCTATGACCTCACCGAGGCAGAGGAGCTGCCTCGGTTGTCGGCGACGGAGATGCTCGACCGCCAAGAGCTCGCGATGCGGGCGTTGCTGGCGGTACGCGAGCTGCGCATTCCCGTGATCGCCGCCGTGAATGGCCCGGCCGCCGGCGGCGGCCTCTCGCTCGCGCTCGCCGCCGACATCCGCCTCGCTTCGACGACGGCGCGCTTCACCGCGGCGTTCACTCGCATCGGACTGTCGATCGGCGACCTCGGCGCCTCGTGGCTGCTGCCTCGGATCGTGGGGCCGGCCGCCGCGGCGGAGCTGGCGTTCACCGGCGGCACCGTCGACGCAGACGAGGCGTTCCGGTTGCGCCTGGTCAACCGGATCGTCGACGGCTCCGTCGTCGACGCCGCCGTCGAGCTCGCCCGCCAGATCGCGGCGAACGCTCCGGCGGGGGTGCGGCTGTCCAAGCGCGCGTTGCAGGCAAACCAGGAGGTGGCCTCGTACGGCGCCGCACTCGAGCTGGAGAACCGGGGGCAGACGCTGCTGACCCGCACCACCGACATGGCCGAGGCGCTGCAGGCGTTCCTCGAAAAACGTCCGGCGCGGTTCGAGAACCGGTGATCCGCGCATGACCGAGGTGCGCCTGGAGGCCGCCGGGGACGGCGTCACGGTGCTGACGCTCGACGGGCGGGGCAACGCGCTGGATGCCGGGGTCTTCCGCGATCTGGCCGCAGCTGCCGAGACGGTCCGCCGCGACGGCACCCGCGCGCTGGTCCTCACCGGCACGGGGCGGGTCTTCTGCGGCGGCTACGACCTCGCCCAGGTGCCGGGCCTGCAAGAGATCAGCGTGCCGGCCTTCCTCGACCTCGAAGACCTCGCGAGCGGCGCGATCGCCGCCATCCACCGGCTGCCGTTCCCCGTCGTCGCCGCGCTCAACGGCCCCGCCGCGGGCGGCGGGCTCTCGCTCGCCCTCGCCGCCGACATGCGGATCGCCGCGACGACCGCGACGCTCGGAGCCGCGTTCGTGCACGTCGGGCTCTCGGTCGGCGAGTTGGGCACGTCCTGGATGCTGACCCGTCTCGTCGGCCCCGGCCTCGCCGCCGAGCTGAGCTTCACCGGCCGCAACGTCGACGCAGCGGAGGCGCTGCGGATCGGCCTGGTGAACCGGGTCGTACCCCCGGAGGAGCTGCCGGGCACCGCCCTGGCGTGGGCGCGCCAGCTCGCCTCGGCGAGCGGCGAGCGGATCGGCAAGCGGGCCGTGCTCGTCGACGACGAGGTCGCCTCGCTCGACGCGGCGCTCCGAGCGCGCATCGCGTTCGCGACCGGAGACGGCCGGGAGGCGGCCGGGTGACTCTCACCGCAGCCGACGACCGCCGGCATCCGGCGGAGCATCCGCGCGACAGCCTGTTCTGGCAGGTCACGCTCCCCGACGAGCGCATCGCCGCGCAGCTGTACCTGCCGATCGGCCGGCGGCTCGCCGGATGGAACCTCGCCGTGTGGGGCGAGGGCGTGGGCGACCCGGTGGTCGACCTCGGCTCGGCGGAGCCCGACGCCGACGCCGACCTCGACGACCTGCTGCTGGACGGCGGCGACGCCGGGCAGGTGCGGGTGCGGCACAAGGAGCCGCTGCGGAGCGTGACGATCTCGGCCCACACGCCGCGCATCGCGCTGGAGGCGGAGTTCACCAGCCGGCACCGCGCGGTCAGCTACCGCGAGGGCCCGCAGCCCATCCCGGCCTGGTTCGCGCTCGACCGCTTCGAGCAGACCGGTCGCCTGGTCGGGACGCTCCGCATCGCCGGCCACGAGCTGAGACTCGACGCTGCGGCGCACCGCGACCACTCCTGGGGACGACGCGACTGGCGGATGCCGCAGCACTGGACCTGGTTCGTCGCCTATGCCGGCGACCGCAGCGTGAATGGCTGGATCTGGATCGCCGCGGGGGCGTGGGGCTTCGCCGGGTACGTCGCGGACGGCGACCGGGTGGTGCCGGTCGAGCGGATCGAGCACCGACTGCGCTTCGGTGCCGGGTACGACCAGGAAGGCCTCGACGCGATCGTGATCGACGTCGAGGGCCGACGCACCCGGGTCGAGCTGGAGTCGTTCGGGATACTGCGCCTACCCGACCCGCGCAGCGGCAGCGAGGTGCGGGAGGCCGCGTGTCACGCCCGCATCGACGGCGCGACCGGGGCCGGGCAGCTCGAGTGCGAGTGGCCGATCGACTATCTCCGGCACCTCGGCGCATGACGGCGCTCGATCCCGGCACGCTGGCGCGGCTCGCCGCGTGGCTGCGCGAGCGGGGGCTCCTCGACGGCGCGGGCGGCGGCGTCACGGCCCGGCTCGCCGGCGACGGGCACTCGAACCTGACCTATCTCGTCGCCGACGGCCGGCGCACGGTCGTGGTGCGCCGGCCTCCTCCTCCGCCCACGCCGCCGGGTGCGCACGACGTCCACCGCGAGGCCGGCATCCTCCGCGCCGTCGCCGGTTCCGCCGTGCCGGTGCCGCGGGTGCTTGCCGAGGGCGAGGCGGGCGAGGTCTTCGACGTGCCGTTCTTCGTGATGAGCCTCGCTCCCGGGCCGATCGTGACCGACCGCGCCCCCGAGGGCGTCGACGGGGCACGCCTCGCCGCCAGTCTCGCCGCTGCGCTCACGGCCCTCCATGAGGTCGACTGGGCGGCGGCGGGGGTGCGGGGCCGGCCGGAGGGAAGCAACGTCCGCCACCGGGCCAGGCTCGCGCGGCTGGTCGCCGACGACGACGGTGCGGGGCCGGCGGAGTTCGCCGACGTCGACGCCTGGCTCGCGGAGCATGCGCCTGCGGAGAGCGGCGCGGCGCTGCTGCACAACGACTTCCGGCTCGGCAACGTCGTGCTCGACGCGGCTGACCCGTCGCGGGTCGAGGCGGTGCTCGACTGGGAACTCGCCGCCGTCGGCGACCCGCTCGT
>JAATGR010000233.1 GCA_015654575.1 Actinomycetales bacterium | reverse complement strand
TCAGAACCGCGTGGCGCGCATGCTTGTCGACCGGATCATCATCCACCCCGCAACGACTAGACATCCCGGAAAGTGGCGAGACCGGGTCGAGGTTGTGCCGCGCTGGGACGCTGATACGACTAATTGACACTGTCGACGGCGAAGACGGTCATGGGATGCTCCTTTCCTCGGAGCTGCCCACGTTAGATCCGGCTCGCATCGGTGTTCCCTGCTCCGCCCACACCGGTGGAGAGCGGGGGCCCCGGTGACGGTGGGGGAGGAGAGGGCGTCAGCGCTCGTCGAGGTCGAGTCGGGGGAGCGGCTGGGTCTCGATCATGAGGTGGGCGGCGGCATCCTGGTCTACGGCGAGCGGCAGCGCCACTCGGAAGGTCGCTCCGCCACCGGGTGTGTCCACCACCGACACCTCGCCGTGCAGGGCCTCGACCAGGGCCGCCACGATCGACAGTCCGAGACCCGAACCGCCGGTCTCGCGCGTGCGGGAGGTGTCCGCCCGCCAGAAGCGTTCGAAGATCTGGGTGCGGATCTGCTCGGGCACGCCCTCGCCGTGGTCGACAACCTCGATCCATCCCCGTCGGCGTTCTTCGTCGCTTCCCACCCGGAGCTCGAGCGAGGCATCCGGTGCGGAGTAGCGCTGCGCATTACCGAGGAGGTTCGCGACGACCTGGCGGACGCTGTTCTCCTCGCCCATCACCACCGGCGGCATCGCGGGCATCGCATAGACGAGTGGTACGGGAGTCGTCGTGGTCGACTGCTCGGGACGCGGGCGTCGCCTCAGTCGGGAGGCGAGGCTGATCGCGGCGGTGGGCACCGCTCCGCGGCGTCGCGGCACGGTCTGGCCCGGATCGACCACCGTGACGGGCATGGTCTCGGTCGGAACGACGACGAGGGCGGCCGCGCGCGTCATGGCAGTGGTGTCGATGACCGTGACGGTGCGCTGCGGTGCGGACGCCCGCAGGTCCATCGCCGCGTCGCGCGCGATCGGACGCAGGTCCAACGGTTCGAGCACGATGTCTCGCCGTTCGTCGAGGCGTGCCAGATGCAGCAAGTCTTCGACCATCGTGGTCATCCGCATCGCCTCCTTCTCGATGCGTTCCATGGCCTGCCCGGTCGCCTCGGCGTCCGGGATGGCACCCATCCGATAAAGCTCGGCGTAGCCGCGTACCGTCACCAGCGGCGTGCGCAGCTCGTGACTCGCGTCTCCGATGAAGCGGCGCATCTGCCGAACGGTCGTGTCGCGCTGCGAGAGCGCGGCGTCCACTCTGCCCAGCAGCGCGTTGATGGCGCGTTTGAGGCGTCCGACCTCGGTCGTCTCCGGCTCGAGATCGGTGAGTCGCAGGCTGAAGTCGCCGGCGGCGATCGTGTCCGCGGTGCGCTCGACCTGTGTGAGGCTGCGGAAGGCCAGCGTGACCGCCCAGCGCACGAGGAACGCGCTGGCGATGACGATGATGAGCGCCAGCAGCGCATAGATGCCGAGGTATGTCGCGACGACCCGTTCCGTGGGTGCCGTGGAGATCGCGACCAGCTGCGTGTAAAGCACGTTCGTCCCGGTGACCGGGGTCACCACGGTCGTCGCCCGGAACGCGTCGTCACCGTCTTCGCCGGCGAGGTCGAAGACCTCCAGCTGCCTGGCATAGGCGACATCGAGCGCGAAGGTGTCGGGGAAGGCGGGGGATGCGGTGGCGTCGCTTCCGCTGGCGGTCACCACGCGTTCTCCGGTGGCGCCGCTGTAGATCGCAACCGAGTAGGAGACGCCGACGGCGTCCTCCTTGGGGGTGAAGGTGATCGTGCCGTCGTCGCCCACCGTGGTCGTCACGAGCGCGTTCGAGAGGGAAGACTGCGCCACCTGGCTCAGGTTCGTGTCGAGGTTCGCGAGAAGCGTCGTGCGCAGGAACACCATTGTCCCCAGCCCCGCAGCCACCAGACCGATCACCAGCACCGCCACCGTGACCCCGGTTACCTTGGCCCGGAGGCTGGTTCCGCGCCACCAGCGGGTGACGCCGTCGGACGAGGCGTGACGAGGTTGCGGATCCGGCACTTTCAGCTCACTCGCCGACCGCGCGCGGCTGCACGGCATTGTCGCGCAGGGCCGCGTTCGAGGCTGTCCACATCTGGGGTCGTCCTTCCCGGGAGGTTCCCAAAGCGTACCTTCCGGGGGTGCCACCGAACACGGAACGGAAGATGTCGATGACGGCGCTGGCGGACGTCCATCCGTACCTGTGAGCCACCCGGGTGACCGGTTCGCGCTCCGCCGGAAGGTGCAGCGGCTCGGTGGGCACCGCACGCAATTGGTCGAACGGCACCGCCCGGAGCAGTGTGCACTGACGCACTCGAAGGCGTGAGTATCGGCGGGCGAGTCCGGCGGTCACCGATGCGGCCCGCCGGCAACCGGCGTTGACGCCGATGGTGAGCTGGGCGATGTTCTGCACGCTGCGCGACCCGTGGAGCGCCGTCAGCCCTTCGACTTGAGCATGTAGCCGAAACCGCGCTTGGTCTGGATGAGCGACTCCGTCGAATGGGGGTCGATCTTGCGGCGCAGGTAGGAGATGTAGCTCTCCACGATGCCGGCGTCGCCGTTGAAGTCGTACTCCCACACGT
>JAATGR010000194.1 GCA_015654575.1 Actinomycetales bacterium | reverse complement strand
GACGGTGGAGACTTCGACCGGATCCGGGACCCCCGACGGCGTGACAGACGTCCTGCCCGCCGAGGAGTTGCCGCTGACCGTTCCCGCTGAGGCGACGGAGGACGTCGTCGAGACGGCGGTTGTCGACACCCTGCCTGCCGAGACTCTGCCGGCGGAGACCCCGGAAGCCGAGACGATCGATTCCGTGGTCGTCGGCGAACCGGTGTCGGAGGACGCCGTGGCCTCAGCATCCGTCGCGGAGCCTGAGCCGCAGAAGCGCCCGACGGCGATCTCGCTCGGTCTCCTCCCGGAGACGTTCGTGTCGTCGGTGAGCACGGCATTGCACTTCTACGCCCCGGACGTGCCTCCGCTGCCGGCGTTGCCCGACGAGGAAGACGACCTGTCGAACGGCGGATCCCGCCGTCGCCGTCGCCGGTCCGCCGGAGACCGCAACGGCGACGTCGCGGGTCAGCCGGAGTCGCCGCGGCAGCCCAAGCAGCGCACGGTGGAACTGATCACCGAGCCGCAGCGCATCAAGGGATCCACCCGGCTGGAGGCGAAGAAGCAGCGTCGCCGCGATGGGCGTGATGCCGGTCGTCGGCGCCCGGTGGTCACCGAGTCGGAGTTCCTCGCCCGGCGGGAGGCGGTCGACCGGGTCATGGTCGTCCGATCCAAGAACGGCCGCATCCAGATCGCCGTCCTCGAGGACGACGTGCTCGTCGAGCATTACGTCGCGCGCAACCAGGACGCGTCCCTCATCGGCAACGTGTACCTGGGGCGGATCCAGAACGTGCTGCCCAGCATGGAGGCCGCGTTCGTCGACATCGGCCGCGGTCGCAACGCCGTGCTCTACTCCGGCGAGGTTGATTGGGACGGTGTCGAGACCGGCAATCAGCCGCGACGGATCGAGCTCGCGCTCAAGAGCGGCGACCGCGTGCTGGTCCAGGTCACGAAGGATCCGGTCGGGCACAAGGGTGCGCGCCTGACCAGCCAGGTCTCGCTGCCGGGTCGTTACCTGGTCTACGTGCCGGGTGGGGCGATGAACGGCATCTCGCGCAAGCTCCCCGACACCGAACGCGCCCGTCTGAAGCGCATCCTGAAGGAGGTGCTGCCCTCTTCCAGCGGTGTGATCGTGCGCACCGCCGCCGAAGGCGCCACCGAGGAGCAGCTGACGAACGACGTGCAGCGTCTCACCTCCCAGTGGGAGCACATCAGTCGCCTGGTGGAGACGCAGCAGGCTCCGGCTTTGCTGCACTCCGAGCCCGACCTGTTGGTGAAGATCGTGCGTGACGTTTTCAACGAGGACTTCACCAAGATGCTCATCCAGGGCGAGGAGGCGCAGCACACGATCGAGAACTACCTCACCGGTGTCGCGCCCGATCTGCTCGAGCGTGTCGAGCGTTACGACGGCGAGCGTGATCCCTTCGACGAGTTCCGCGTCACCGAGCAGATCGAAAAGGCGCTCGAACGCAAGGTCTGGCTCCCGTCCGGGGGATCCCTGGTCATCGACCGCACCGAGGCGATGACCGTGGTCGACGTCAACACCGGCAAGTTCGTCGGGTCGGGTGGCAACCTCGAGGAGACCGTCACCAAGAACAACCTCGAAGCCGCCGAGGAGATCGTGCGCCAGCTGCGTCTGCGCGACATCGGCGGCATCATCGTCGTCGACTTCATCGACATGGTCCTCGAGTCCAACCGCGATCTCGTGCTGCGCCGCCTGGTGGAGTGCCTGAGCCGCGACCGCACCAAGCACCAGGTGGCCGAGGTCACTTCGCTCGGCCTGGTGCAGATGACCCGGAAGAAGATCGGCCTCGGCCTGCTGGAGACCTTCAGCGAGCCGTGCGAGATCTGCCTCGGCCGGGGAGTCGTCATCCACCACGACCCGATCGTGAAGCACCGCTCCGGCGGCAACGGTGTGGGCGCTGCAGGATCGGCGGGCGGCAGGCGTGGGCGTGTGTCCGCACCGACGAGCGCCGTCGGCGGCACGCACGTCATCACCGAGGGGGCGAAGTCGGCGCTGGCCCAGATCGCGGCGTCCACGATCCATCAGGACGGGACCGACGAGCTGGATGCCGCAGAGCCGGTCGCCGAGCTCGTGGAGGAGCCGCGTCCTCGCAAGCAGCGCAAGAAGCGGGAGAGCGCGCCGAAGGCGCCCAAGACCGAGAAGGACCTCCTGCTCGACTCCGTCCTCAGCGCCCTGCCGGAGCCGAAGGCCCCCGGGCAGGGACGGTCCCGGCGACGGGTGACCACGGCGGCGCTCAGCGGCACCCCGGTGCAGAACCTGACGGATCAGGGATAGGCCTCATCTGCCTCGGCGCTGCCTCGTCGTGACGCGCAGCCCTGAGGCGATGAGCGCGCGCACCAGCGCGTGCCCGTCGACGTGCACCGCTCCGGCGGCGACGAGGCGGGCATGCGCCTCTTCCGGGACGTCGTAGTGGTCGAGGTCGAAGCTCCGTGACGGGAGGCTGTTCGCCTCCGCGAAGGCGTGCAGCTCCACGAGGCTGGAATCGCTCACCAGGTGGGCCCAGAGTCGGTCGTGTGCCGGCCATCGCGGGTCGTCGATCAGGATGGTCACGGCGCCATCCTAAGAGCCCGTCGCGACACCTCAGCGATCGCTTTTGCCCAGCGCTCCACGATCCGGTAAAGTATTCCTTTGGTGCGTTGTGCTTTCCGGGCAGGTGGCAGCCGTGGATGCGCCGCCGCACGAATGCTTCTCCGCCCCGCGGGGACTCTCGAGACAACCCGGAGCCGTGCGCTCCCAGACGAAACAGGTGTGAAGTGGTCTACGCAGTTGTGCGTGCCGGCGGCCGGCAGGAAAAGGTCGAGGTCGGCACGATTGTCGTGCTCGACCGCCAGGCGGTGTCGGTGGGCGACAAGATCGAGCTGCCCGCGGTTCTCTTCGTCGACGGCGAGACCGTGACGACCGACGCCGACAAGCTGGCGAAGGTCACCGTCACCGCCGAGGTGCTCGGCCAGGAGCGCGGTCCGAAGATCGTGATCCAGAAGTTCAAGAACAAGACCGGCTACAAGAAGCGCCAGGGGCACCGTCAGGACCTCACGCGCGTCAAGATCACCGGCATCAAGTAAGGCCAGAGGGGACGCTTCAGATGGCGCACAAAAAGGGCGCAAGCTCCACCCGCAACGGTCGTGACTCCAACGCGCAGCTCGTCGGCGTGAAGCGCTTCGGCGGCCAGTCCGTCAACGCCGGTGAGATCCTGGTCCGCCAGCGCGGCACGCACTTCCACCCCGGCGTGAACGTCGGTCG
>JAATGR010000113.1 GCA_015654575.1 Actinomycetales bacterium | reverse complement strand
GGTGCCGGCGGATCGGCGCCCAAGCACGTGCAGCAGCTGCTCGCGGAAGACTTCCTCCGCTGGGATTCGCTCGGCGAGTTCTTCGCCCTCGCGGCGTCCCTCGAGCACTACGCCGGCTTCACCGGGAACGCGAAGGCCCAGGTGCTTGCCGACACGCTCGACCGGGCGACCGGCACGTTCCTCGAGAACGACAGGTCGCCGGGGCGCGCCGTCGGCACGCTCGACAACCGCGGCAGCCACTTCTACCTGGCCCTGTACTGGGCGCGCGAGCTGGCGGCGCAGACCTCCGACACGGAACTCGCGGGAGTGTTCTCGTCCGTCGCCGACGAGCTCGGCGCCGCG
The DNA here is from genome assembly GCA_015654575.1 of Actinomycetales bacterium. GTDB lineage: Bacteria > Actinomycetota > Actinomycetes > Actinomycetales > Microbacteriaceae > Microbacterium. The sequence continues at coordinate 4,738 of JAATGR010000113.1, read as the reverse complement.
GAGGAGACCATCGTCGCCGAGCTGCTCGCGGTGCAGGGGGCGCCGGTCGAGATCGGCGGCTACTACCACCCTGACCCTGCACGGGTCGATGCGGTCATGCGCCCGTCCGCGACGCTGAACGCGATCGTCGACGCCATCTGAGCGAAAAAAGGCCGGATGCCGCTCCATGCGACATTCGGCCTTTTTCCTGCGTCCGTCGAGGACGCGGAACGCGCTCCGCGTCAGTAGTGGACCGAGACCTCGGTGCCGGTCACCGCCCAGGTGTACACGAACTGGGCGTCGTCGTTCCACATGTTCACGCACCCGTGGCTCTGCGGCACGCCAAGGTAGCTGCGGAACGCCGAGGCGCCGTGGAAGGCGATGTCCGGGGCGAAGTAGGTCACCCAGGGCACGTCCGGGGTGCAGTAGCTGTTCGTCGCCGTCGGGTCGTAGCAGAGGGCGCCCATGTCCTGCTCCCGCACGTGGGCGAAGACGGTGAAGTTGCCGGTCGGGGTGACGTTCGGACTCAAGCCCGACGACATCGTGTACGTCTTCAGGACCTGGTCATTCTCATACAGGGTGACGGTCTGCGACGTGAGGTTCACGTCGATGTGCCGGTACACGCTCGTCGTCGTGTACGCCGTCTCGGTGACCTGCAGCGGATACTCCGCATCGCCGGCGGCCAGTCGCGCGGCGTACGCGTCGGCGATGCCGGAGGTGTCGCCCAGGGTGCGCCCGTTCACGCCGTCGTCGGTGGTATCCAGCACGGTTCCGGCCGAGTTCGTGACCACGGTCGCGTTGACCGGGTCGGTGTTCACGAGGGACGGGAGGGTCTCGACAAAGGTTTGGATGGCGTCGGCATCGGCCTGGAGCGTCAACGCGCCGTCGGTCACGCTCACCGTCAGCCAGGAGGCGAGTGTCGCCCGATCGACCGGAACGGTGCGCTCGTCGCCGATGTAGAAGCCGCCGACGTCCAGCATGCCGTTCAGGGTGGTCGCGGCGAGTGTCGCCGCATCCGTCGTGACATCGGCGCTCAACGCGATCGGTGCGTGGTCGATGTGGATCGTGCTCGACGGACCGGCGTTGAACGCCGACTCGACCGCCGACCGGATGGTCTCGACGTCGACGCCCGATCCGTCGGTCGCGGGCGTCACGACATAGGACGCCGACGCCTCGTCGAAGGACACCACCGCATCGACCGCCACGGTGTAAGCCTCCGGGTCTGCGGCGCGAAGCGCCTGCTTCGCGGTGGTCTCGTCGAGCGTGACCGTGGCGGTCAGGGGCTCAGAGTTCCACTGTCCGACGTTCCACAGCGGGTGATCGGCATAGGCCTGCTGTGCGAGCGCCTCGGCGTCGATCGTCGCGCCCAGCTCCGCGCCGGTGAGCGTCACGTCGCCGTCGGGGGTCGAGACCTCGATCGTCGTGCCCGCGAGGCGAGACTCGAGCGCGTCGGCGGCGGCGCTGGCGGTCATCCCGCCGAGGGTGACGCCGGCGACGGCCGTGCCCGGGGCGATGAGCACGAGGGAAGCCGCGACCGCTGCCACGGCGATCACGCCGCCGGGGATGCCCAGCCAGAGACCGAGGTGCCGCTTGCGCCGCGGCGGTTCGGTCGGCGCCCAGGCGTAGACCGGCTCATCCGAAGAGGCCGGATCTGCGGAGTGCTGGGTCGATGTCTTATCACTAACTGGAGATCCCCCTGTTGTGGAGTGTGTTTCTCCATGGTATTTGCGCGGGGCGAGAAAGCGGGCAACGTTCTCGTCACGTCTTGCGTCACGTCGCGGAGGAGTGCTCTCAGGACCAGGCGAGCGGCAGCAGGTGCCTGCGGCTGAGCGGGGCGAGCGGGACGACGTCCAGGTCGTTGCTGCCGAGCCAGCGCAGCTCGGCGATCTCGGCAGCGGGGGCGGCGTCGGAGCGGTCGATGCGCAGCGCGAACGCGTCCGCCACGACCAGGTGCCCCGGTTCGTTGGCCGCGTCGTCGGTGAACCGGCCGAGGGGGATGAAGCGCGCCGCATCCGCCCGCACGCCGATCTCCTCCTCGACCTCGCGTCGTACGGTCTCGACCGGGGTCTCGCCCGGCTCGGGCTTGCCGCCGGGCTGCTGGAACAGCTTCGTTCCGCGTTTTCGCACCACCAGCGTGGCGCCCCGCCCGTCGGTGACGACAGCCGCGGCGACGTGCACGACGGGGGACGTCACCCGAACACCTTGCCGGGATTGAGGATGCCGGCTGGATCGAACACCTGCTTGATCTGCCGCTGCAGCTCCCACTGGTGATCGCCCAGCTCTTCGGCCAGCCACCGGCTCTTGAGCACTCCGACTCCGTGCTCGCCGGTGAGCGTGCCACCCAGGCGCAGGGCGGCGCGGAACAGATCGGCGGCGGCATCCCAGACGACCGGCGGCACGCCGGGGCCGTCGAACACGAAGTTCGGATGCAGGTTGCCGTCGCCGGCGTGGGCGACGGTGGGGATCCTCAGACCGTGCTGCCGTTCGATCCGCGCGATCTCGTCGAACATGTCGGGCAGCGCGGAGCGGGGAACCGAGACGTCCTCGATGAGGGTCGTCCCCAGGCTCTCCATCGCCGGGTGCATCGAACGGCGGATGCGCAGCAGGCGCTCGCCCTCGGCCGGGTCGTCCGAGACGGCGACCTCGCCGCCGGCGTCGCGCAGCACCGTGGCGATCGCCTCGGCCTCGGCGCCCGCGGCCGGCCCGTCGGTCTGGATCGTCAGCTGCGCCGCACCGGAAAGTGGCGCGGGCAGACCCAGCAGGTCGTGGACGGCGGCGAGGCTCGCCGCATCCATCAGCTCCATGATGGCGGGCTGGATGCCGGCGGCGGTGACGGCCGCCGAGCCGGTCGCGGCGTCGCGCACCCCGGGGAACGTGGCGGCGATCGTGCGCACCGAACCCGGCACGCTGCGGCGCAGTTTCAGGGTCGCGCCGACGACCACGCCGAGCGTCCCCTCGGACCCGATGAACAGCGAGGTGAGGTCGTAGCCGGTGACGCCCTTCACGCTCCTGTGGCCCAGGTGCAGCAGCCGTCCGTCGGCGAGCACCACGTCCAGCGCGAGGACGGCATCGCGGACCACGCCGTACTTCGCGCACAGCAGGCCGCCGGCACCGGTCGCGATGTTGCCGCCGACGGTCGAGATCTCGCGGCTGGCGGGGTCGGGCGCCCACCACAGGCCGTGCTCGGCCAGCTGGGCGTTCAGGTCGGCGTTGAGGATGCCTGGCTCGACGACGGCGAGCAGGTCGTCGGGGCGCACCTCGAGGATGCGGTCCATCCCGCGCAGCGACAGTGAGATCTCACCCGTGCCGGTGTTCGCGGCGCCGGCCAGCCCGGTGCCCGCGCCGCGCGGGACCACGGCGGTGCCGGTGTCGGTCGCGATGCGCAGCACCTCCTGCACATCGGCGACGGAGGCCGCGTGCACGACCGCCAGCGGAGCGCCGGATGCCGCGTGCCCCGACTTGTCGGAGCGGGCGGTCTCCAGAGCCTGGGGCGAGGTGTCCACGCGTGCGCCGAGGGCTTGTGTCAGCCGGGCCAGGACGTCGCTCATGCGACGCGGCGCCGACCGGCGACGAGACCCGCGGTGACGGCGACGATTGCGTAGCCGAGTCCGATCCACGTCATCGACATGTCCCAGAGGGCGGCGGTCGCGGCGGCGTAGACCAGCAGCTCGACGACGGCGCGGATGAACGGGTGCACGGCGAGCACGGCCCGCGGCGAGACGAACAGCGCCCACAGCAGGATCGCGACCGCCGGGGTGCCGAGTCCGACGAGGATGTTCCAGGCGAAGGGCCAGCCCGCGAAGCCCCAGAACGCGAGGACCAGGAACGCGACGATCTCGCACGCGAACGCCACCACGTCGACCGCGGTGAGCGGCGCTCTGGTGCCGGCGGGCAGGTCGGCGGGGGTGTGCGTACTCACCCCGACATCCTACCGGCGTGGGTCGTCCCGCCTACCTGCCGGCGTGCGGCTTCGGGTATGATCGGGGGGTCGCGACTGGCGTTGAGGTGGGCCACCACCGGGGAGCGACGGACACGGTATTCGACCGTACGCCTGGGTCGATGCGGAACCATCGCCCGCGCGCCGTCAGCGCCCCTCCAGCCGTCGTCAGGAGCCGTTATGCCCGACTCGTCCTTCACCGCCCCCCTGTCCGAGGTCGATCCCGAGATCGCCCAGGTGCTCGAACGCGAGCTGGAGCGTCAGCGCTGTTATCTCGAGATGATCGCCTCCGAGAACATCGTGCCGGTGTCGGTGCTGCAGTCGCAGGGATCGGTGCTGACCAACAAGTACGCCGAGGGCTACCCCGGCCGCCGCTACTACGGCGGCTGCGAAGAGGTCGACGTGGCCGAAGAGCTCGCGATCGAGCGGGCGAAGGCCCTGTTCGGCGCCGAGTTCGCGAACGTCCAGCCGCACTCGGGCGCCTCGGCCAACGCCGCCGTGCTGCACGCGATCGCCCGGCCCGGCGACACCCTGCTCGGTCTGTCGCTCGACCAGGGTGGTCACCTCACCCACGGCATGAAGATCAACTTCTCCGGCCGTCTCTACAACATCGTCGCCTACGGCGTGGACCCCGAGACCTCGATCATCGACATGGACGAGGTGCGCCGACTCGCGATCGAGCACCAGCCGAAGGTCATCATCGCGGGCTGGTCGGCCTACCCGCGCCAGCTCGACTTCGCGGCGTTCCGCGCGATCGCCGACGAGGTGGGGGCCCTCCTGTGGGTCGACATGGCGCACTTCGCGGGCCTCGTCGCGGCGGGT
>JAATGR010000136.1 GCA_015654575.1 Actinomycetales bacterium | reverse complement strand
TGGCCCGGGCGGCGATCGCGTCGACCGTGACCTTCTCGTAGCCGACCTCGCCGATCAGCTTGAGCGCCGCATCCAGAATCGCCTGCTCACGCGCGGCACCGCGCAGCGGCGACCCGGCCGCGATGTCGTCGGTCGGCATGGATGACATGGACTCCTCCGTCATTTGTGTACAGTACCGTATCGTACGATAATAGGTCACGGATTGCGCGGACTCCTACCGGCCGTGACCCGCGGTCCTTTCACGCCAAGGAGGCGCCATCATGGGCGAGCAGATCACCCCCATCGCCACACACGTGACCGACGAGCAGCTCGCCGATCTGAAGACGCGACTGAACAACATCCGATGGCCGGAAGGGTCGACGGTCTCCGACACCAGCCAGGGGCCCACCATTGAGAAGCTGAAGGCGCTCACGAACTACTGGCGCGATGGCTACGATTGGCGCAAGGTCGAGGCCGAGCTGAACGGTTGGGGGCAGTACCACACCACGTTCGACGGCCTCGACATCGACTTCCTGCACATCCGCTCCCCCGAACCCGACGCGCTCCCGCTGATCATGACCCACGGCTGGCCCGGCTCGGTCCTGGAGTTCCGCAAGGCGATCGGCCCGCTCAGCGACCCGGCTGCCTACGGCGGTGACCCGCATCAGGCGTTCCACCTCGTCATCCCGAATCTGCCCGGCTTCGGGTTCTCCGCCAAGCCCACCGAGACCGGCTGGGACATCCCGCGGATCGCCCGCACATGGGTGGTTCTCATGGACCGTCTCGGCTACGACCGGTGGGGCGCCCAGGGCGGGGACCTCGGCTGCGCGGTCACTGACGAGATCGCGAAACTCAAGCCGACCGGGTTCGTCGGCTCACACCTGAACTTCGCCATGTTCGGCCCCACCCCGGAGGAGATCCAGGACGCCACACCCGAGGAGCGCGCGGCCCTCAAGGACGCGAAGGACTTCTGGGACAACCTTTCCGGCTACGCCAAGGAGCAACAGACCCGCCCGCAGACCATCGGATACTCCCTCGCCGATTCCCCGGTCGGGCTCGCGGCCTGGATCTACGCGATGTTCCAGGACACCTGCGGAACCCCGGGCGACGCCGAAGGCTCCTTCACCCTCGACGAGATGCTCGACGACATCATGCTCTACTGGCTGCCCAACTCCGGCGCCAGTGCCGCACGCCTGTACTGGGAGATGAACCAGTCCGGGTGGTCGTCCCCGGCACGGATCGAGGACCCGATCACGACACCGGTCGGCTTCACCATGCCGCCGAAAGAAGCGGTCCGGCGGTCTCGCCGCCAACTCGAACGCCGCTACGCAAACGTCGTCTTCTTCAACGAGCCTGCCGCGGGGGGCCATTTCTTCGCCCTCGAACAACCCGACACCCTCGTCGAGGACGTCCGCGCCACCTTCGCCCTCCTGCGTTGACCGACTCGACCATCCGGACGGCCGACGGGCTATTGACGACTGGCTCTGCACCCTCGCCTCGTAAGCCACTTCACCAGACCGACTGGCAACCCCGGAAGAGGGCCTGATTTCATTAGCATCACCCATGTACAGGCGTCACCGGTACGCGTGGCACGATCGTGGCTGCGGCTCGAGGCGGACGAGTGCTAGGGACCCGTGCCGCCGCGGACTGGCCATGTCTGATGACATCCCGTTAGAGATGCCAGCAATTTTTGCGACGCGTGCAACGCGTCGACCGCGTACTGACGCCGAGGTCCGTCGGCCATGGGCAAGCGACTTGATTAGTGGGACCGGCCGATGGACGCGAGGAATGCTGCGGCATCCAAAGGCGGCACGGGCAAAGGTGGCCGATCGTGGGCGCGGAGTCCGTCGAGCAGGATTGCGAGGTAGCGCCTCCACAGACCGGGATTCTCGTCGCTGAGGTGGTAGACGGCGTCGAGCATTGCGAAGATCGGAAGGATGTCGGTAACACCGACGCCTTCGCGTACGACGCCGGCTGCGCGTGCGCGGTCGAAAAGTGGCGATACCGTGTCGAGGATCCTGGCTGCCGTCTGATCGAGGAGCGTGCTGCGCTCAGATCCCAGAAACATCGTGGTTAAGCCCTGGTCCAGCGCCTGGCTGGACGCCGTGGCCTCGGCTTCCTCGTACAGCGTCTGGATGATCTGCTGCTTACTGCTGAAATTTCGGCAGATGGTGCCGACGCCGACGCCGGCGTGCTCTGCTATGTCGTGCAGGGTCGCGGAGAACCCCTGCGCTGCGAAGACTTCGCGGGCCGCCTGGACGAGGCGTTCATGGTTGAGAACCGCGTCCGCACGCTTTGAGCGAACGGGTTCGACCTCGGAGCCCGTCAACCCAGTCTCCCCGTGCGATCGAGCGCGGAGGTCCGCAGTTGCTCCTTGAGCAGTTCGAGCTCTCCGGAAACGGCAGCCGAATCCGTGCGGAGGGGCACAGCGGCGGAGCTCCGCAGGAAACGACTGAACACAGGGACGAGGAGCGCCTCGGGCAGGATGCGAAGAAGCCGGAACGGCCCCGGGACGATCGGGTTGGGCATGCTTGTCAGGTTCCGCCTCATGCCGCGAACCATGGCACGGATCGCGACCCGGTCCCCTGCCAAGGCATCCGGGCCACCCGCAGCGTGGACCGCCAGGCTGAGAGGCACCTCGAACGCGGCGTGAGTTCGCAGCCAGGCATCAATCCGCGGTTCGGCCTTGACCGCGAACCCGGCACTGCGGAACACCTCGACAATGCGTCCGAGACGCGGCGTCGTCCGACCATCTGGCTCACCGATCGACATCGACACCAGGCGCGTCACACGGGAAGCCGGCCGGTAGCGGACGACATCGCCATCCATCACACCGCCCTGATTGGGGAAACCGAGCAGAACACGATCTTGACCAAGGACCTGTTCCAACGGTTCAGGTGCAGCGGCCCAGTTCAGAAGGACAAGGACGTCACCCGTCAGCCCAGCCAGAGCATTCAGGACCGCGCTGACCTGATGAGTGCGGACGAACACCACAACCAGATCCCAATCACCAGTCGGGCGACCGACGACCGGAACACGGACGGATCGGACGAGGCCATGGTCGCCCTCGGCGACCATGCCTCGTTCCCGAATCGAGGCGAGTCGATCCCCGCGAGCAACGAGAGTGACATCGACGCCCGCTTCGTGGAGACGAACGGCGTAGAGGCTGCCCAGGACCCCGGCCCCATAGACCAGGACTTTCATCGTGCCTCTGCGTTGCTACGCAAACGGAACGCTCCATTCCGTTCATCAAACCACCATACCGGAATGAGACGTTCCGTATAGGTGAGAGGCGTCCTCGCGACACGGAAAGTCCTGTCGCTTCGACGACAGGTCGCGGCGTCGCGCTCGTGGGCCCTTCTCGCGCGCCGTGGGGTCGGCCCCTCGCATCTCATCCGTTCCAGCCGACGTGTGTCCCCATCCCGAACGCGCTGAGTCGGCCTACGCCTCAGCGGCGGATCTCGATCAGGAGTATCCATCCGTAATAGACGGCGACGACGATGCCCGCCGCGAACCCGGCAAGGAGCCAATACAGGCCGCCCCCGGCTCCCACAAGCAGCGAGACACCCGCGACGAGC
>JAATGR010000010.1 GCA_015654575.1 Actinomycetales bacterium | reverse complement strand
GTGTGCCGGTGGAGGATGTCGTCGGCACCATGTCGGAGCTCGTGACGGAGGGGAAGATCCGCCACATCGGCCTCTCTGAGGCATCGGCGGAAACGAACCGCCGCGCCCATGCCGTGCACCCCGTCGCCGCACTGCAGACCGAGTACTCGCTCTGGACGCGCGATGTCGACGCCGAGATCCTGCCGCTGGTGCAGGAGGTCGGCATCGGCTTCGTGGCCTACTCACCGTTGGGCCGTGGATCCCTCACCGGCAAGTTCCGCACGCTGGCGGACTTCGCACCCGACGACTTCCGGCTGACGAACCCGCGCTTCTCCGAGGAGAACTTCCGCAGCAACCTCGCGCTCGTCGATGAGGTCGAGGCGATCGCAGCCGACGCAGGAGCCACTCCCGCGCAGGTGGCGCTCGCGTGGTTGCTCACCCGCTCCGAGCACCTCGCGGTCATTCCCGGCACCAAGCGCGTTGAGCGCGTCGAGGAGAACACGGCCGCCGACACCGTCGAACTCACCGCCGATCAACTGCTCCGCCTCGACGCGCTGCGTCCCGCCGCCGGTGACCGATACGGCGAGAACGACCTCACCGGCATCAACGAGTAGTCATTCGACTATCAGGACCAGGAGGCCACCGGCGTGCGCTGCATAACCGGTAGCGTCCTGGCCCTATCGTGAGATCTGCAGAGGGGACATCATGACCGAATTCTTGCCGTACCCGGTCGAGCGTGTACACCGCCTCATCGAGCCGGGTCCTACGATCCTGGTCTCCACTTCAGATGGCACGACGTCGAACCTCATGACGAACGGCTTCAATATGCCCGTCCGTCACGACGGGCTCCTCGCGCTCGTGCTCGGCCCGTGGGACGCCTCGTTCTCCACACTCGTAGATACGGGCGAGTGCGTGGTCGGCATCCCCGGCGTCGAACTGATGGAGCAGGTGGTCGACATCGGCAACTGTTCCGGAGCGGACGTCGACAAATGGGGGCGGTTCGGGCTCACGCCGCTGCCAGCCCAGCAAGTGCGGGCACCACTGGTCGCCGAGTGCCTCGCGAACATCGAGTGCGTCGTCGAGGACGACCGCCTCGTCGAGGACTTCGACCTGTGGGTGCTGCGTGCCGTCGGCGCCTGGGCACGTGTGCCGTTGCCTGCTGCGGCGGAGTTCCATCATCGCGGCGACGGAACCTTCTCGACCAATGCGGGGATCGTCGATCTGCGCGAGCGCATGATCAAATGGCAATACCTGCAGGCCTGATCCGCAGTCGGGCCACCCGGCGATCCCGAGTCGCGCTGGGCGCGATGGCCCCACCGGAAATAGCGATGGCTCCACCGGAAATATAAGTGGGATTGCAGCGAATACGACTCGCCTGGCTGCGGAACTGAGCGTGGCTGATCGGATCGAGATGCGGGTACGGCAGTTCACGCTGCGGGCTTTGGGCGGCGGCCGCGGGCGCGAATCTCAACGCCTTCCGCAGCCACCGCCCTTCTTACTGCCTGCTGGCTGGCCCCGAACCGCAGCCCGACCTCTACGAGCGTCAGTCCGCTCTCGTACAGACGCACGGCTTCGGGAGTGTCCGTCGCTGCGAGTCCTCGCTGGCGCAGCGGGACCGAGCGACGGACCAGGTGCGCAGCCGCCGTCCTGGTGTAGATGCTGAACTTCCTGCTGACCTCGGCAATGCTCAATCCCTCCCCGTACAGGGCCACGAGTTCGTCCACCTGGGCGGCTGTCAGAAAAGTTTGAGTCTTCCCAACTGAACGGATGATGCGACCCCGGTCATCGGTGATCGAGGGCTCCGAGGGCCGCTCGTTGCGCTTGTAGGCACCGCGAGATAGGCGGGAAGCCACGGTTTTCAGGGCCGGGGAAAAGTTCTCAAACTCTCTACGAAGGTGCACGATCTCTTGCCCGCACTCACGGCGCGTCACCCTGAAGGATGGGCGGGAGGTAGCCGAGGTCGTCAAGCCGCTGGATGAGGAAGGAGCCCAGTGGAGTGCGTCGCAGCGGCACTCTGTAGAAGCAAGGGCTAACTGAGGCGTTCGAAGACCATCGTCGCCTGGATCCGGTCGCCACCACCCATCCCTTTGCTGCCGGACGCGGCAGTCGTGATCGTGTGGAGACGGTACCCGAGCGCAGCTTGCGCGTTGATCACTTTTTCGAGCTCGGTGAGGTTTCCTGAGCCCGTTCCCCAGAGCTTCTCTTTCAAGACGACCTGGAGCACGACGTAGCTGACTCCGGCGGACGCGGGCCGAGGATTGCTGCCGGCGACAGCCTCAGCTCGGACGTGCTCGACGAAGCCGGCTGGCGGTTCCTGCCGCTGGTCGGTCCATTGCTGGCCGTCCCACCAACGCTTCGCTCCGGTGCCGGTTCCGTCGTCGTACCAACCTGCAGGTGCGTTTGCCATGGGGAGGAACGTAGCAAACCTCAGAGCCCTGGCTATTGCATTCGATCGGTGGCGTCATCGCGGCCGTAAAGGACTGTGTGCTTGCCGCGCTCTCGGCCCGTTGATGGAAAGCGACCGTTCACGCGCTCTGAGGCGGCCGAGTACCTGGCGCGCGCGGAAGACACCGACGCGCAAGACTCCCGTCAGCGGCGAGCTCGCCGCCTTCTACGAGAACGTGCTGGGTCTGCGCCCCACCCGCACGGAGCCCGGCTTCTGGATCTTCACGCTCCCCGACGGCCGCAACGTCGAGGCCGGACCCATCCTGGGCAGCACTTCCGGGCGCCGGACGGCAACGTCTACGAACTCGTCGCCGACTGACCGTCCCCCGCCTCGGTCCCGATGTCGCCTACGGTTGCCGCATGACCGACAACCCGCGCACCGTCTCCTCCTCGATGCGCCTGCGGGCCCACGGCCCGGCGCGCCTCGCGCTCGCCGTCGCCGTCTCGCCGCTCTATGAGCATGCGGAGGAGCGGCTCGAGGTCCGGGCCGCGGGCGAGCCGGTCGAGGTCCGGGAGATCGTGGAGGCGGACCGCACGCGGTTTCACGTCGCCGAGGTCGGCGAGGGCGTCGTCGAGGTCTCCTACCACGCGGTCGTGGGGGAGGGGCAGGAGGACTCGGTCGACGAGATCGACCCATGGCGGTTCCAGCGGCCGAGCCGCTACTGCGAGTCCGACACCCTCGCGCCGATCGCTCGGGCGGAGTTCGCGGGGAGCACCGCGGCGGAGCTGCTCGCGCACGTGAGCTCCTGGGTCGGCACCCGGCTGGCGTATGTCTCTGGGTCGAGCCTGCCCACGGACGGCGCCGTCCGCACGCTCCTCAATCGTCAGGGGGTGTGCCGCGACTACGCGCATCTCGTCGTCGCCCTGCTGCGGGCGCTCGAGGTGCCTGCGCGGGTGACCTCGGTCTACGCGCCGGGTCTGCATCCCATGGACTTCCACGCCGTCGCCGAGGCGCTGGTCGACGGGCGGTGGCGGGTGGTCGACGCGACGACGCTCGCGCCGCGGTCGACGCTGGTGCGGATAGCGACGGGCCGCGACGCGGCCGACACCGCCTTCCTGACGTCGGTCGGCGCCGGGGTGGACCTCGAGGAGCTCGTGGTCTCCGCGACGGCGGCGACGCTGCCCGACGACGACATCGCCGGACTGGTGTCGCTGCGCTGAGGCAGGCGCGGGAACGCGATGTCGCGTCCTGCTTCTCCCGTCTCGTACGCCGCGCCTGTGGCGGCGGGCCGTCGTCACGGCGCTCGGGCCTCCGCCGGCTCCGCGGTCCGCGGCCGCCGGCCGAGCCGCGACGGCCACCAGAAGGCCCGGCCGACGTCGATCGCGAGGGCCGGCACCAGCAGGCTCCGCACCAGGAACGTGTCGAGCAGCACGCCGAACGCGACGATGAAGGCGATCTGCACGAGGAACAGGATCGGCACGGTCGCGAGGGCGGCGAACGTCGCCGCGAGCACGATCCCGGCCGAGGTGATCATGCCCCCCGTGGCGCGGAGGCCGGCCACGACGCCCGGTCGATGCCCGATCCGCTTCGACTCCTCCCGCACGCGCGTCATGAGGAAGATGTTGTAGTCGACCCCGAGCGCCACGAGGAAGACGAAGCCGAACAGCGGGACCGACGGGTCGGCTCCCGCGAACCGGAAGACCCCGTCGAAGAACAGCGCCGAGACGCCGAGCGTGGCCGCGTAGGAGAGCGCCACGCTCGCGATGAGGAGCAGCGGGGCGACGAGGGAGCGCAGCAGCAGCGCCAGGATCACGAAGATCACCGCGAGCACGATCGGGATCACCGTGCGCAGGTCGCGCTGCGCCGCCGCCTTGCTGTCGAGGTCGAGCGCGGATGTCCCGCCGACGAGGATCGACGGGTCGACCTTCGTGAGCCTCTCCCGCAGGGTCGTGACCGTGCTCTGCGCGGCGTCGGAGTCGGCCGCGACCGTGAGCGTCGCCTGGATCAGCACCGTGCCGTCGACGACCTTCGGGTCGGGTGCCGGAGCGCCGGGAGCCGCGGGCCCTGCGCCGGTGAACGCCTCGGCCGTCGAGACGTGCGGGATGCCCTCGGCGGCGGCGGTCACGTCGTCCGCCCTCCCGGCCGGCGCGATGATGACCGCCGGGCTGCCGCTGCCCGCGTCGAAGTGCTTCGCCAGCTGCTTCTGACCGGCGACCGACTGCGAGGGGGTGAGCAGCAGATCGGTCTGCGGCACCCCGCTCGCCTGCAGACCGAAGAGTCCCGTCGCGAGGGCGCCGAGCACGACGGCCGTCGCGATCCACACGGTCCGCGGGCGGCGATCGACCAGCCGGCCGACCGCTCCCCAGAGCCGTCCGCCGGCGGCGGGCAGGTCCTGCTCCGGGCGGAAGCGCGGCACGACCGGCCAGAACGCCGCGCGACCCACGAGCGCGAGCATCGCCGGCAGCACCGTGACCGCCGCGAGGAAGGCGAACACGATCGCGGCCGCGCCGACCGGGCCGAGGCCCTTGTTGGAGTTGAGGTCCGAGAAGCCGAGGCAGAGCACGGCGAGCACGACCGTCGCCGCCGACGCCGCGATCGGCTCGATCGACCGGCGCCAGGCTCCGAGAACCGCGGCGATATGACTCCGCCGGCGCAGCAGCCCCTCGCGGTACCGCGCGACGAACAGCAGCGAGTAGTCGGTCGCGGCTCCGATCGCGAGGATCGCGAGGATGCCGCGGCTCTGTCCGGTGACGGTGATCCATCCCTCCTTCGCCATGAAGTAGACGACGAGGATGCTGCCGGTCAGCGCGAACGCCGACGTCAGCAGCACGAGGATCGGCAGCAGCAGGGATCGGTAGACGATGAGCAGGATGACGAACACGGCCGCGAGCGCGACGATCAGCAGCACGCCGTCGATGCCGGCGAACCCGGCGCCGAAGTCGGCCGCGATCGCGGCGGGCCCGGTGACCCAGCTGCGCATGCCGTCGATCCCGTGCTCGCGGAGGGTCGAGCGCATGTCGTCGACGACCATGGTGCCGTCGACGGCGGCGTCGATCGCGACGATGACCTGGAGCGCGTCCCCGTCCTTCGACGGGATCGGCCCCTGCACGGTCGTGATGCCGTCGATGCCGCCGAAGCGCTGGGCGAGGGAGCGCACCTGCACCGTGTCGTCGGACCTCAGCCCGCCGTCCCGCACGAACAGCACGGTCGCCGGGATGCTGTCGCTTCCGTAGAACCTCTTCTCGAGCGCCTGCACCTTCGTCGACTCGGCGGTAGCGGGGAGGTACGAGGCCTGGTCGTTGTTGGTGACGTCGGAGATCGTCCCGAACGTCGGGCCGCCGAATCCGGCGACCACCATCCAGGCGGCGACGACGAGCACCGCGGCGATCACCACGACGGCGCGGGGCAGGCGGCGGGGAGCGGCGGAGTCCATGCACCGATCCTGGAGCGTCGCTCGTCCCGGCGCATCAGCGCCGCGTTGATCTTCGTGTCGGCGTCGGCGGACATCCCCCGGAAACGCGACAGCAGCTAGATTCGATCCTCATCGGTCCGCGCACCCGGACCGGTCCTGCACGTCATCCAGGAAGGCATTCCCATGCGCAAGACACTCATCCTCCCGATCGCGGCCGTGGCGGCGGCGCTCCTGCTCGCCGGCTGCGTCGACAACAGCGGCGGCTCCGGATCCGGCGGGTCCGGCGGCGGGAGCAGCGCCGGCAACTCGGGCAGCACCGACTCCTACGGCGTGAAGAAGGACGACGCCCTCGCCAAGACCCTCCCGGACGAGATCGCGAAGGCCGGCAAGATCTCGATCGGCATCGACGCCACCTACGCGCCGAACGAGTACAAGGACTCGAACGGCGACGTCATCGGCTGGGATGTCGACCTCGCCAACGCGATCGCCGCCAAGCTCGGCGTGGCCCCGAACTACACGATCTCGAAGTTCGACAACATCATCCCGAGCGTCACCGGCGGCCGGTACGACCTCGGCGTCTCGTCGTTCACCGACACCACGGAGCGCGAGAAGCAGGTCGACTTCGTCAACTACTACAGCGCCGGCGTGCTGTGGGCGTCGCAGAAGGGCAAGACCGTCGACCCCGACAACGCGTGCGGGCTGAAGGTCGCGGTCGAGGCCGGCACCTACGAGGACACCGACGAGGTGCCCGCGAAGTCGAAGGCCTGCACGGATGCCGGCAAGGCCGCCATCCAGGTCCTGAAGTTCGACGGTCAGGACCAGGCCACCAACGCCCTCGTCCTCGGCCAGGTCGACGCGATGAGCGCCGACTCGCCGATCACGGAGTACGCGATCAGCAAGCAGAAGGACAAGATCCAGGCCGCGGGCTCGACGTTCGACGTGGCGCCGTACGGCATCGCGGTCGACAAGGGCTCGAAGCTCACGGACGTGATCAAGAACGCCCTGCAGGCGCTCATCGACGACGGCACCTACACGAAGATCCTCACCAAGTGGGGCGTGCAGGACGGCGCGGTCCAGTCGGCCGACGTCAACGCCGCGTCGAAGCAGTAGCGCCCGCCGCCGCGACGAAGGAGCCGTCATGACGGACGAACAGCACCCCGAGGCGATCCGCGCGATCCGCCTGCGCCACCCCTGGCGGATCACCATCGCGGTGGTCCTGATCCTCCTCGTGGTGCTGTTCGTCCTCGACGCCGCGCAGCGCAAGGCGTTCGGCTGGGAGTACGTCGGCAAGTACATCTTCGACAGGCGGATCAGCGAGGCGGCGCTCGTCACGCTCGAGCTGACCGTGCTGTCCATGGTGATCGGCATCGTGCTGGGGCTGATCCTCGCGGTCATGCGCCTCTCGCCGAATCCCGTGGTGAAGGCCGTCGCGTGGGTCTACCTGTGGATCTTCCGCGGCACGCCCGTCTACGTGCAGCTCGTGTTCTGGGGCCTCATCACCCTGATCTACAACTCGATCATCATCGGCATCCCGTTCGTGCACACTTGGGCGACGATCCCGATCACCTGGGTGCCGCCGCTGTTCTTCATCTCGGTCGTCGGCCTCTCGCTCAACGAGGCCGCCTACATGGCCGAGATCGTGCGCGCCGGCATCCTCTCGGTCGACGAGGGGCAGTCCGAAGCCGCGCAGGCCCTGGGCATGACGCGCACGCAGACCATGCGCCGGATCGTGCTCCCGCAGGCGATGCGCGTCATCATCCCGCCGACGGGCAACGAGACGATCTCGATGCTGAAGAACACGTCTCTGGTGTCGGCGGCCACGGTGACAGAGCTCTACTACGCGCAGGGCCTGATCGCGGCCCGGACGTACCAGAC
>JAATGR010000181.1 GCA_015654575.1 Actinomycetales bacterium | reverse complement strand
TCAACGACCTCGGGTCGATCGCCGGGTGCTTCATGATCTCGGCCACTTTCGGGACACCCCATGCCTTCCACTCCGGGTGCTCATCACGCAGCCGCAGCAGCTCGTGGATGATCACTCCGCGGAGCATGTTCGACCCGATCGCGGCGTACGCGTTCACCATCGACACGGCCGTGTTCGGCTGCCTCAGCACCCCGTCGTGGCGGAGGTACGACCGCAGCAGGATCTCCTCCGTGTCCTCGTCGACGATCGCGAACAACTTGCTCTCGAGCAGCGGCATCAAGGCCGTGATGCTCGCCGCCGTAGATCCAGCCGAGAGAGGCGCGATGAGGCGTCCAGGACGCCAATCCAGCACGCCGGCGTAGCTGAGCCCAGGGTGCGTCCACAGCTGCAGGTAGAGCCCCTGATGCTCGAGCGGCAACGCCCGCACATCCGGGTTACCCCAGATGCTCGTTTGGATCTGTGCGTACTCCCTCGGCATCAGCGCCGCTCCTCAATCTCGTCGTCCCGTTCCGCACGCTCCAGCCGCCGCAGTTCCCGGGCACGCTCCCGCTTCCGGAACGCCTTCTCCGACGGCCGCGAACCGCCCACCACACGCCCCAGCTGCACCTTCAGCAGCGCCCCCTCCGCCAACGGCACCGTCACGTCATCCAGAGCCACAGCAGCCGCCAGATACAGCCCCAAGCAGTGCTCCACCAGACGCGCCTCCCAGTCCGTCAGCACCACGCTCCGAGGCGCCCCGTCGTTCTTCGTGAAATCGACCCCGATGTCCATCCCCATCACGCGACCTCGACCTCATCCGCGCGCGCAGCCGCCAAGCAGTCCGCGCACGACACCTTCGACCACACAGACATCCGCTCCTTCGAGCTCGACCGCCCGCAGTACCCGCGACCCTTCACGTCGAAACACACCCGCGCCCGGTCAGACGTCGACACCTCGAGCGGCTTCCACGCATCCCGCTCCCGCTGGATCGGCCCGTTGCTCACGACGCACGCTCCGACGTCTCGACGAGCCGTTGCTCGATCTGCGCGAGGTTGTCGTGCTCGCCCTTCACGACCTCGCGGAGCACCTTGACGGAGCGATCGAGCTGCTCGCGCTGCGAGCGGACCCGCATCGCGAGGTTGGCGGTGTCTCTCCGCAGCTGCCCGAGGTTCAGCAGCGCCGTGACGATGTCCTCCGCCTCGACGCGATCAGCTGCCCCGTATCCGAACTCGGACGAGTAGTGCCAGCCCGCGCGTCGCACCTTTCCGACGATCTCCACTATGGCGCGGCGGTCGTCGTCACTCAGGCGCAGCTCGGCGAGCTCCTGCACGGCCTCGTTCAGCCGTTCCTGCGTGCGCTCCGCGTCCTGTTCCGCGAGCTCGGCCCGACCCTTGAGCTTCCGAATCTCGGAGTCGACGTCGTCCCCGCGGTAGTACATCCGGGTCACGATCGACAGCCACGCGTCGGCCTTGTCCGCCGGCTTCAGCAGCGGAGCCGGCTTCACTACGGTCATCAGCCGAGTGGATCGACCCGACGGCGGTGCCAGCACGCCCCACCACTCCGGCAGATCGAGCCCTTGGATCATCGCGGGATCGGCGACCGCTAGCCACCAGCGATCGCAGTACCGCATCCACGCATCCGCCTTCGTCGGATCCTTCAGCTCGACGACGAGGTCGGCACGGCTCACCTTGATCTCGATCCCGTGGATCTGACCGCGCAGCTGCGACGCGAGCGGCACGTAGATCGCGTCCGCCCGCCGCGACGACCTCGGCGCCTCGATCTCCTCGATGAAGTAGCCCGGCTCGGGCTTCGACGGCGCGCCGGCGTAGTGCGCACGCAGCATCTCGACCATGTGCGCGGCGGTGCGCTTCTCCTGGATATCGCTCACGAGAGACTCCGCAGCACGTCACGCTCGACGTCCTCCGGCAACGCCCGCAGACCGAGCGCACCCTTCCAGGCGATCGGTTCGTCGAGCGGGTGCGGGTTCTCGAATACGAGGTGCTGCAGCGTCATGCCGTAGCCCTGCGCCCACGGACTGCAGCCGACGAATACCGCGCGGTTGACGATGCGGTCGCCCTCGACGTCCCACTCGTCGTTCGAGCTGTGCACGTCGACGAGGTTCGCGACGCCGATGATCGAGCCCTGGTTCATCCACATCGGACTCAGAGGGCGCGGCGTCCCCGGCAGAGCGTGCGATCGCTCCCACGCCGCCAGGAAGGTGGGATCCGACCACGCCTCTTCGTCCTCGCGAAGGCTCGCCTGGATCGCCACCGGCCCGCGGTAATCGCCGGCGACGTTGCGCGTCCGGTTCTCGACGTCCTTCCCGCCGTGCACGATCGCCCACGCCCACGGCTGACGCACCGACAGCACCCGCATCACGAGCGCACCTCGCCGGTGTTCAGTGGATGCCGCACGTCATAGAGAGGCAGGCTCGCTCGCTCAGCGTCCGTGAGCTCGATGGCGAAGTCCGGTCGCCCCCACCTGCGCATCTCGGCGTCGTGGTCGACGATCGTCCGCACCGGCTGCGCGGGATCAACGACGGCGAAACGCTTCTCGACCCACGCTCCGATCCGCGTCCGATGTGGAGCACCGACACTGCTGCTGGAACCGTCAGCTGACGACCGCTTCACCGACCAGCCGTTGCCGTACCGACTCCGCCGAGCCACAGCCGCCTCGAAGCTGAGCCACCCCGGGTCGTCCCTCAACACCTGCTCGCGCTCCGGCGTCATCGCACCATCTCCTTCTCGATCCATGCCTTCGCGACCTGCAGCTCCCGCCACCACGCCGCCCAACCCCAGTGATCCGACCGACCGTCCGGGTGCTCCACCCAGCCCCACTCGAAATCGCCCACCGTCGACACCCGCATCACCGCGATCTGCCGCCCGCCATGCGTGACCCGCAGATGCCGGCCGTCGACGAACGTCTCCAACCCCGCGTTCGCGACCGCACTCCGATACCGCTCCATCACGCCACCAGCCCGAACGTCGCCAGCAGCTCGAGCGCGACCGCCTCCAACACCGGCACCGGGGCGCCCTCGTCCTTCAGCTGCATCCATCCCCGCGTGCGGGAGAACACCGGCACGATCTCCGTGTCGAGCCCCGACCATGTCGCCGGGATGATGTACCCCAGCGCCCGAGCAGCCCGCGGGTTCGCGTGCATCCACGCATGACACCCCGTCGTGCCAGACCCGCACACGAGAATCAGATTCGACGCCGTATGACCCCCGTCACGGCGCCGCACACGGTGATGCCGGCTCCCCGACACCACGAGCAGGGATCGCCCACACCGCAGGCACGCGAACCCCTCCCGGTCGTCCACGAGAGCGCACAGGGCACGCGACGGGGCGCTCATGATGCACGCTCCCAGAGCGTCCGGGCGACGCCGCTCGTGCCGCGATCCGCACGCGGCCGCGACGGCATGTCCCATCCGCCTCGAGCGGGACGCTCCGCCAGGACCATGAAGCCGGCCGCCCGCAGGGAGGATCCGCTCTCGCCCTCCTGCGTGTACGTGATCAGACGCTCGTAGCCCATCGCCTCGAGCAGCCCGCCACGCAGCTCCGTACAGCGCGCTGTTCGCATTCCGGGTGCCGTCCGTCGCCGTGCGCAGCACCTCGAGCGTCCACGGCCGCTCCGCCGCGAGGACGCGAGAGATCGGCCGACCGACGACAGCGACGCCCACCAGCTGCTCGTCGTCGGCGACGCCGATCGAGAACTTTTGCCCGCTCGGCGGCCGGTGGTGACGGTGGTGCTCAGCGACGAACTCCTGCGCCGTGCGCAGCGACACCGGGATGATCTGCAGGCTCATGCGGCACCGTCCCAGTCCCCGAACAGCGCCTGCTGGTGGTCCTTCTCCAGCCGCTTCCGGACCAGCGGCAGGTACTCCGCCTCCCGCTCGATCCCGATCGCCTCGAACCCCTCACGCACGCACGCCTCGAGCGTCGTGCCGCTGCCGGCGAACGGCTCCAACACCACCCCGCCGGCAGGCGTCACGAGCCGGACCAGCCACCGCATCAGGTCCAGCGGCTTGACCGTGGGGTGCAGCACCTCACCCTCCCGCGGCCGCTCCGACGTCGGAGCCTTCGCTTCATACCGGAACGTCGGGAAGAACCGGCTGGCACCCCCGGTGTCGCCATAGCCGCGCTCGCCCTCCGCGGACCCGTAGGCGCCGAGGATCCCGGCTTCCTTCGGAGCGCGCGCGTGATGGGCCGCGAGGACGCCGCTCGTGACCGTGCCGCTCTGTCGGTCGAGCTCGGAAGCCTGCGACTCGTCCAGCACCACGTTCGACGGCCACCTACCGAGGTCGTGACCCGAGATCCCGCCCGACACAGCTTCGGAAGCCTCGCCGCGAGAGGCGCTGAACACCGGCTTGCCGGATCCCCGAACCGGATCGCTCGCCGGGATCCGCGTCGCGTTGACGTTCAGAGCGCCAGTGCCGTGCGCGAGCACGTTCGCGGCGACGGTCCCAGCCAGCGGCTTCCGCGCGACCACGATCGGCTCGAAACTCGGCTTCAACGCCGTACCCCAGCCGTCCCACGCCTTCGCCTCGTCCGGCAACTCGACGTCGACGTCAGCCCCGTTCATGGCCGATCCTGAGCCGTGGTCGTAGTTAGCGCGGCCCCGACCAGACGGCACGTAGTCCGCTCCCATCTGCAGACGGCGGATGTCCTCCGGCCTGCCCGACTTCGACGCGATCGCCTTCGCCACATCCAGCGACTTCGGGAACCCCGACCCGTACAGCCATGCGATCGAGTCGCGGACCTCGAACCCGGCATCCTCGATTCCGCTCGCAAGGCGGTGCCACGTGCGGGAGCCGCCGAAACTCAGCAGGTGCCCGCCCGGCTTCAGCAGCCGGTAGCACTCACGCGCCCACGCCTCACACCACCGCTGGAAGTTGAGCATCGCCGACGGAGAGAGGTCATAGCGACCTGCATCCATCGCACCCGTGCCGCCGATCTGCGCGCGTGCACGGCCAGCCTCACGCATATGCACGGCCGGTTGGCCGTTCTTCCGCTGTGACCCGAACTCGCCGGGCTGGTCCCACGCCTTCCCCATGAACGCGATCCCATACGGCGGATCCGTGACAACCGCGTGCACACTCTCGTCCGGGAGCTCGCGCATCACCTCGATGCAGTCGCCGTGGAACAGGCGCACACCGCCCGCCTCGAACACCGGCGCGCTCACGCGGCACGCTCCGCTCGCTCGATGCGCCCGCTCAGCGCGAGGATCACGATGGTGCCGAGCCAGTGCGCGACGTTCGACGCGACGGCGTTGCCGGCGCCCTTCGTCTGCTCGCCCTTGTTGCCCTTGACGATGTAGCTGTCGGGAAACCGCTGCGCGCGGAGGTGCTCGCGCGGGCCCAGCATCCGGAAGCGGCTGTTCTCGACGATCTCCGCGATCTCCTCCGTGCTCCAGTCCGGCTCGAGGAGTCCCGTCGTGTTCGAAGTCGTCATCGTCGGCAGCGGCCCGTCCACGGCGCGCGCTGCGCGGCCGCGACGGTACGGGATCACCAGCGCGTGGTTTCCGCCGCCCGACGCCGTGATCGGGTGCAGCGGCTCGCCTGGACTCGTGTTCAGGTGGTCGAGCGAACGGCCGCCGTACTGCCGCGACAGGAATGCACCCTCCGGCGCGACGACCGCATGGTTGCGGCCGGTCGTCAGCGTCGCGAGCGGCTCGTCGTCGCTGGGCGTCGTCGCACCGTTCGACCGCAGCATCGTCACCATCGGCGGCACGACCAGCTGGTGGTGCCCGCGACCCGTCGCCACCACCGTGTGCAGCGGAGCCGCGTCGGCCGGCTTCACGCGCCGCTCGTCACCTCCCGCGTAGTCGTAGCCCGCCACGACCATCGGAGGCAGCAGCATGCCCTCCGAGTCGCGCGTGAGGCGCGTTCGCAGCGGCTCCGAGATCGGGTAGGCGTCGGTGTTCCAGGAGCCTCCAGCGGGCACCACGAGGCCGTCGCCGATCTTCGTCGTCGCAGGCGGCAGCGGCGCTTCGCTCGTCGGGATCTGACGCCCGTGATCTTCGGCACCGTGGCGCACGTTCGTCGTGAACGGCGGCACCGCAACACCATCGCCCGCCGTCGTCATCCGCGTATCGAGCGGCGCACCATCCGCCGGCGCCACCCGGTAGAACTTCCGCGGCTGACCCTCGGACGCCGCGTCGTACGTCTGCCCCGCGGCCGCCGCCACGACCGGGCGGGCGAACATCCGGATCCCCGCCTCGATACGGCGCACCGTCGCAGCTGCGAGCGGGCGATCGCGATCGCCGATCCGGGTGCCGAGGTCGGTCCAGTCGATCGCGGCCGCAGCGGGCAGCACGTACGGCTCCACGACCTGCGGCGCGTGAGGGCCCTCGTGCACGTACACGTACTGCGGCCCGTACTTCCCGATCCGCCGACGGTCCGCGCGCTTCCAGCTCTGCCGAGCCTCGACGTCGCGGCCGCACTGCTCGCACCACGCGAGCGGCCGCGGCTCAATCCGAGGCATCACGACGCCGCGCGCCGCGAAGACGAAGTAGATCCGGTCCCGCCACTGCGGCGCATACGGGTTCAGCTCGCCGCCGATGTGCGCCGCGGTCACGCAGACGATCTGGTGCGAGTAGCCGAGCGCCGCCATCGCGCCCAGCCACGAGTCGAACAGCGGCCACGACGTGACCTCGACGACGTTCTCGACGATGACGACCTTGAACTGCTTCGCCTCCGCCGCCCGGACGACGTCCCACATGGTCGCCCTCGACCGCTCGCCGGCCGCGTCGGGCACGTAGTCGTCGAACAGGTCCAGCTCGGCTCGGACGCGCTTCCGGCCGCCAGCAGGGCTGTGCCACGTGCACTCGGGGCTCAGCCACGCGACATCGGCGCGCGGCATCCGCCGCATGTCGAAGCCGCTGAGGTCGCCCTGGAAGTGGTCGGCGTTCGGGAAGTTCGCCGCGTGCGTCTCGATCGCGCGGTCCCAGTGGTTCGCCGCCCAGACGAGCTCGAGCCCGGCCTCCGTGAGGCCCTGCGACGAGCCGCCGAAGCCGCAGAAGCTGTCGGTGAAGGTGACGCTCACGAGCGCACCTCCTCGACCGGCAGCGGTCCGCCACTCCACCGCGACGGCAGTCCGAGCCGACGACGCGAATTCCCGATCGTCTTCGGGTTCGACCCCAGCAACCGCGCGATGTCGCTGTCGTTCACGCCCGCCGCGTTCAGCCGACGCAGCTCGTCGTACTGCTCCTCCGTCAGCGACCCCGGGCGACGCCGCGCGAGGTACGCATGCCGCGCCGACGGCTTCTGCTCCTTGTGCTCCGCGAGATCCTTCCGCGCCAGGCGCAGGACCTCCGCCGCACGCTCCACCCGCTGCAGCAGCTCGGCGTACCGCGCCGCCCACGCATCCCGCTTCTCATCCCCCGCCTTCACGACCGGCTTCTTCGTCTCGGTCTTCTCCTCGCCGCTCACAGCGGACTCCCTCCCGCGACCATCTCGGCCGCCGTCTCATACGCCACAGCCCGCGACAACCCGTCCCGAGCCCCCTCACGCTCCGCAGCAGCCATCAGCCGCAGCCGCTCCACCAGCGCCTCACGCTCCGCCAGCAGCTCCAACACCCCCTGCGCCAAACCGTCGAGGATCACCGACGTCACGGCCGGAATCCGGGACACGTCCGTCATCGACAGCCCGAGCGCCCGGTGCGCTCCCTCGCGGAGCTTCACCACGTCGACGGTCACGACTCACGCCCCGTCCCCGCGAGACGCATCTGCTCGCGCACCATCGACGCCTGCGTCTGCGTCATCGTCCCCGTCTGCTCCACCGCCCGAGCCAGCCCCTTCGCGTACTCCAGAGCCACCTCCGCGATATCCAGCGCCAGCTGCTCGTCCTCCGTCGCCAGCAACGCATCCGCCTCCCGCTGCTCCGACGACTTCCCCGTCGACGCCCGCAGCGCCAGCGCATGCGCACGCGCCCACCGGCGCCGCGCATCCCGCACCAACTCCGACGACTCCTTCAGCGACAGCGCCACCAGCCCCGCCGCGTGCTTCGCCCACTCCAGGTCATCGACCATCTGCTCCGGCGTCTTGTGCAGCCCCTGCTCCGGCATCGGCGCCAACCGCAGCCGCACCCGCTCGATCGGGTAGCCGATCCGCGCGGCCTCCATCTGGACCGCCTCCACCTGCCCGAGTCCGTCGAAGATCCCGAACCGATCGACCTCCGCCTGCTGCTCCTGCGTGAGCTCGGCCATCAGAACGCGGCCTCGTCGATCAGCCCGGACACCGCCGGCGCAGACTCGGGCTCGGTGCCGGGCACCGGAGCGACCGGCCACTCCTCGCTCGCCGGCGCCGTCTCCGCCCACTCAGGCGCCTCGGCAGTCTTCGGCGGCTCCAGCGACGCAGCCAGCGTCTCGATCTCCTCCAGCACTTCCGGCGTCGCGCCGCCTGCCTGGGCCTCGGCACGGTGCGCACGCAGCTCCTCCGGAGTCGTCATGCCGCGCGCCTCGCGCAGCCACGCCCGCTTCGGCGCAGCGGTGCCGGCGCCCGTCAACGGCTCCGGCGTGCCCTTCTTCAGCTTCGCCGCGACCTCCCGGATCGCGTCCAACGCATCCGTGCCGAGCAGGTTCTGTTGCGCGAGCCCCTGCGCCTCCTTCCAGACCGCCGTGATGCCCGCCTCGGTCGTCTGCTTCTCGGCCCGCTCCCGCCACAGCGCCACCTCCTGCTCCGGCGTCAGCGGATCGTCCGACACGATCGACGCATGCGACCGCTCCCCCATCTCCGTCTTCTCCGTGATGCCCAGGTGCGACCACAGCTCCTGGATCGTGAGGCCCGGCATCTCCGTCGGCTTCTCGATCGCCATCCGGACCGACCGAGCCCCCGTGATGAGGGCGTGACCGCGCTCGTGCATCTCCACGACGACGCCGGCGTCGAAGACCAGCGACTTGTGCGCCTGGACCTTCCAGGTCTTCTCCTTCGTCGGCTGCCCGTCCTCCATCACCATCACCTCGTCCAGGCGAGCGGTGAGGATCGCGGGCCCATGGTGCGCGCGGACGGCGTCCATCAGGACGCGCCACTGATTCGCGGCCACGTTCCAGAGGTCAGGGCTGATCGCGTAGTCGCCCGAGGCCGTCTTGCGGCCCTTCGCTCGGCTGTTCGCGATGCGCTGGGCGTTGTCGACGATCAGGTCCCACAGCTTCGTCATCGAGTCGATGACGAGCAGGTTCGGCTTCTCCGTCCGCTCCGCCGCGACGCTCTGAACGGCCGCGAGGATCCCGCGGTATGAGCCGTCGTGCAGCACGATTTCGAACCGCGCGCCCGGGATCAGCGCGTACTCGTCCGGGTCGTCCTCACCGATGCCGATGTAGTACGTCGTCCCGACCAGGTTCGACGTCGACGCCTGCAGAGCAGCCCACGTCTTCCCCGACTTCTCCCGGCCGCCCAGGACGATGATCGGCCACGGCGGCATCCCCGTCGGCTTCCTCGTGTTCACGGTCATGCTGCGGCGTCCTCTGCCTTCTCCTCGACGTCCTTCAGCGGCGAGATGCTCAGCCGCGTCGACGTCGACTCCTTCGCGTACCCGTCCCACAGATCCGGGTGGTCCTTCTTCAGCTGCGTGCTGTCCAGCCGCACCGACGTCACCGTCGAGAACGACAGGTCACCGACCGTGCCGAGGACCTTCACCTCGTCGCGGTCACCGAT
>JAATGR010000149.1 GCA_015654575.1 Actinomycetales bacterium | reverse complement strand
TCGATGCGGTCGGGGTTGACCGAGTTGACCAGGTGCACCGGATAGTGGTCGGCCAGTTCGCGCGCGATCTCGAGGCAGTCGTCGAAGTTCCCGCGGATCTGGATCAGCCGGCCGTCGTGTGCGACGGCCTGGCTGAGTTTGCCCATCGCGATCTTCCCCTCCGGGACGAGCACGGCCGCGGCGATGCCGGCGTGCGCGGCATAGGCGGCCGCGGATGCCGACGTGTTGCCGGTCGACGCGCAGATGACCGCCTTCGCCCCGTGCTCGATCGCCCGGGAGATCGCGACGGTCATGCCGCGGTCCTTGAACGACCCGGTCGGGTTCATCCCCTCGAACTTCACCCAGACGTCCGCCCCGGTGAGCTCCGACAGCGACCGCGCCGGGATCAGCGGCGTGCCGCCCTCCCCGAGGGTGACCACGGTCGAATTCTCGGTGACTCCGAGCCGATCCGCGTATTCGCGGAGGACTCCGCGCCAGACGTGTGCCATGTCAGTCTCCTTCCACCCGCAGGACCGAGACGACGCGGCCGACCACGTCGCTCTCGGCGAGACGTTCCACGGTCTCGCTCAGATCCTGCTCTCGTGCTTTGTGCGTTCCGATGACCAGACGTGCGGTGGCGGCGCCCCGCTCCGTGGCGGTCGATGTCGTCTCCCCAGTGGCCGGGTCGATGAGGGCCTGTTCCACGGTCGCGATGGACACGCGGCCGTCCGAGAGCACCCCGGCGATCGTGGCCAGCACGCCCGGGAGGTCGCTGACCTCGAGCGTGATCTGGTAGCGCGTGACGGCGCGGCCGATCTCCACCACGGGCAGGTTGGCGCGCGTGGACTCCCCCACGCCGACGCCGCCGGCGATGTGACGACGGGCGGCGGAGACGACGTCGCCGAGCACGGCGGATGCGGTCTGCACCCCGCCGGCACCGGCACCGTAGAACATGAGGTTCCCGGCGGCCTCCGCCTGCACGAACACCGCGTTGTTGGCCCCGTGGACGCTCGCGAGCGGATGCGCCCTGGCGATCAAAGCCGGGTAGACGCGCACCGAGATGGCGTCGCCTCCCCCCGTCCCTTCGCCGGTGAGGCGCTCGCAGACCGCGAGGAGCTTGATGACGTAGCCGGCGCGGCGGGCGGCATCCATCATGGTCTTGTCGATGCGCGTGATGCCCTCGCGGTGGACGGCCTCCAACGGAACCGCGGTGTGGAACGCGAGCGAAGCGAGGATCGCGGCCTTCTGCGCCGCGTCGTAGCCCTCGATGTCGGCCGTGGGGTCCGCCTCGGCGTAGCCCAGGCGCTGCGCGTCGGCGAGCACGTCGGCGAACTCCGCCCCTTCCAGGTCCATGCGGTCGAGGATGTAATTCGTCGTGCCGTTGACGATGCCCATGATCCGCTGCACCCGGTCGCCGGCGAGCGAGTCGCGCAGCGGGCGGATGATCGGGATCGCGCCGGCGGCGGCGGCCTCGTAGTACACCTGCGCGCCGACCTGGTCGGCCGCCTCGAAGATCTCCGGACCGTGCGTGGCGAGCAGCGCCTTGTTGGCGGTGACCACGTCGGCGCCGGAGTTGATCGCGGCGAGCAGATAGGTGCGGGCCGGCTCGATGCCGCCCATGAGCTCGATCACGATGTCGGCGCCGACGATCAGCGATTCGGCATCCGTCGTGAACAGCTCGCGCGGCAGGTCGACGTCCCTCGGGGCGTCGATGTCGCGCACGGCGATGCCGGCGAGCTCCAGGCCCGCACCGGCCCGGTCCGCCAGTTCGTCCGCGTGCTTTAGCAGGAGGGCTGCGACCTGGGATCCGACGACCCCGGCTCCCAGCAGCGCGACCCGCAGGTTGCGGTAGTCGATCATGCGATCCCTTCTGTGTCCGGGATGCCCGCATCGCGGGCGAGCAGGTCGTCGACCGTCTCGCCCCGCACGATGACGCGGACCCTCCCGGCGTGCACTGCCACGACCGGCGGGCGGGGCACGTAGTTGTAGTTGCTGGACAGGGAGAAGCAGTAGGCGCCGGTCGCGGGCACCGCCAGCAGATCACCGGGGGCGACGTCGCCGGGCAGGTAGTCGTCCTCGACGACGATGTCGCCGGACTCGCAGTGCTTACCGACCACGCGCACCAGCGCGGGCGGGGCATCGCTGCGGCGACCGGCGAGGCGGGCCGAGAACTGGGCGCCGTAGAGCGCAGGACGGGGGTTGTCGCTCATCCCGCCGTCGACCGCGACGTACAGCCGGGCGTGGGCGTCGTCGACCGGGACGGATTTGGTGGTCCCCACCTCGTACAGGGTGACGCCGGCACGTCCGACGATCGTGCGGCCGGGTTCGAAGGCGAGCGTCGGGAGCGGGATGCCGGCGCCCCGGCACGCGGCAGCGACCGCGTCCACGATGCCCGCAGCGAGCTCGGCGATCGGCGTCGGGTCGTCCGCGGAGGTGTAGGCGATCCCGAAGCCGCCGCCGAGGTTCAGCACCGGCAGCGGACCGTCCACGCGCAACCGGGCGTACGCCTCCGCGAGCACGCCCGCGGAGGCTTCGAAGCCGCCGGCGCCGAAGATCTGAGATCCGATGTGGCAGTGGAGCCCGATGAGATCGAGGCCGGGTGTCGCGCGGATGCGCGCGACGACGGCGTCGGCCGCCGCCAGCGGGAAGCCGAACTTCTGATCCTCGTGGGCGGTCGCGAGGTAGGCGTGCGTCTCCGCATGGACCCCGGTGTTCACCCGCACCAGCACCGACTGGGTGACGCCCGCGCGTGCCACGATCGCCGCCAGCCGGTAGACCTCGTCGAGACTGTCGATCACGATCGATCCGACGCCGACCGCGACGGCCCGCTCCAGCTCGGCCCTGCTCTTGTTGTTGCCGTGGAATCCCACGCGCGCCGGGTCGACGCCGGCGGCGAGCGCGACGGCCAGCTCGCCGCCGGTGCAGACGTCGACGGCGAGGCCCTCGCCGGTCACCCAGCGGACGACCTCGGTGGTCAGCAGGGCTTTCCCGGCGTAGTAGACCCGGGCCGTGGTGCCGTGCGCGGCGGCGGCGGCGGCGAACGCCTCGAGCACCTCGGCGGCACGGGTGCGCACCGCATCCTCGTCCACGACGTACAGCGGGGTGCCGAAGCGGCGCGCCAACTCGGTGGCCGGCATCCCCCCGACGGTCAGCACGCCCTCGTCGTCGCGGCCCGCACGGGGTGGCCAGACGAGCGGCGGGAGGTCGTTCGCGTCGGCGGGTACGGACAGCCACGACGGCACGAACGGGCGGGCAGGCGAGGCGGACACGATGGGGCCAATCGGAAGGACGAGGGTGCGCGCGGGACTCCGGGCCGGTACACCGGCTCGCGCGGATCCTTTGCAGTCTAGGGGATGCCGCAGCACCCACGCGGGGAGCGTCGGCCATGTCGGACGGGGACGCCGCGCCCGCGCGGATAGGCTGCCGTTCATGTCCCGCACCGCCCGACACCTGTGGCTGTGGTTCGTCGCGGTCCACCTGGTCGTGGGCGTGCTCAGCGTCGTTCTGCCCACCGATGTGAACACCGCATACAAGCCGTGGACGACGCAGATCCTGCAGGGCGCGCCGCTGTTCGGCGTGGCGGAAACCTGGGTGTACCCCGGGCTCGCGCTGGCCCCGATGTTCGCCGCCTGGCTGCTCGCCTGGCTGGGCGGCTACGCGATCGGATGGGCGGTGATGGTGTGCGCGCTGAACGCGGTCGCGTTCGGCATCCTGCTGGGCAGGCGTCCGTCGCGGTCCCGCGCGCGGAGCGGGGCGACGTGGCTCGTGCTGGTCGCGGCGCTCGGCCCGGTGGGCCTGGCCCGTATCGACACGGTGACCGTGCCGCTCGTGATCTGCGCGCTGCTCGTGGCGCTGCGGCATCCCGCCGTGGCGTCGGCGCTGATGACGGCGGGGGCGTGGATCAAGATCTGGCCCGCCGCGGCGGTGGGCGCCCTGTGGATCGCGGCGCGCGGGGCGCGCTGGCGGATCGTTGCCGCCGCCGCCGCGGTCACCGCGGCCGTGGTCCTTGCGATCGTGGCGTGCGGCGGCGGCGCCCATGTGCTCGGCTTCGTCGGCGCGCAGTTCGGCCGCGGTCTGCAGATCGAGTCGACGGCGGCGATCCCGTTCATGTGGCTCGCCGCTCTCGGGCTGCCCGGATACCACGCCGGCTTCAACGCCGAGATCATCACGTTCGAGGTGACCGGCCCCGGCGTGACCGCGGTCGCGGGTGTGCTCACCCCGGTGATGGCGGTCGCGGCGGTCGGGGTCTACGGGCTCGGTGCGTGGGGGGCCTGGCGACGGGCGCGGCCACAGCGGCTGCTGCCGCCTCTGCTGCTGTCGGGGGTGCTGGTGCTGATCGTCTGCAACAAAGTCGGGTCGCCGCAGTTCCTGGGCTGGCTGATCGCGCCCCTGGTGATCTGGACACTGTGGGATCGGCGCGCGGCACGCACCGGCATCCGACTGGGTGTGATCGTGCTCGCCCTGACGCAGCTGATCTTCCCCTACCTGTACGGTCTGATCTCCGGCGCCCATCCGGTGGGCGCCCTGCTGCTGACGGTGCGGGGCGTCGCCCTGGTGGCGCTGCTGGTGTGGTCGCTGATCCGACTCGTGCAGGCTGTGCGTGCGGCGCCCGGGCGGCGTGCCGTCCCGGCGTAGCGCAGCGCCGCCTCAGCAGCTGCCGTCTTCGCGCAGCGCCGGGTCGGTGAGGATGCCGCCGTCGATCGTGAAGTCGGCCACGAGCGTGTCGCCCGTGACCCGCACTCCGGTCAGCGGAAGACCCGCGGGAAGCTTCTGGGCCACGCAGACCCGCCAGTCCTGCAAAACCGCATCGGCGACGGATCCGAACCGGCTGCGCAGATCGGTCGCGGTGATCTGGGCTCCCGCGACCGTGAGCACGTCCGGTGTCAGCAGAAGGTCGCCACCGTCCGCGCGGGGCGTGAGTGCCACCCCCACCGGCACGGAGATGCCCAGCGCGGACATCTCCGTCGTCATCGTGATGTCCGGCTCGGACAGCCCGATCGTGTCCGCGGGGAATCCGTCCACGGTCGACATCAGCGCCTGTACCTGCGCGGTGTCGAGCACGACCGTCACGCTGCCGTCGCTCATCGAGCCGCCGTCCCAGAGGCCGACATCGTTGAGGGTGACGCTCACGTCACCGGTCATCGATCCGACCGTGATGTCCGGGGCGGAGACCGTCGCGGTGTCGATGCGGCCGCCAGCGACCTGCAGCAGCAGCGAACCGGGGATGTCGACGTCGATCTCGGCATCCGTGGGAACACCCAGCCGCACCGAGATCTGCTGGCGCACCGCCTTGGTGACCAGGTCTCTGGCGATCCATTCCCCGGTGAAGAACGCCGCGACTACCAGCACGATCACGATGAGCAGGGCAATGAGCCACGGCCAGCGGCGACGGCGACGGACGCGCACCTCGGACTCCTCGAACGGGAGCGGGAGGGTCGTCCTTGGGTCCCCCGGTGTCACGCGCTCCGCGGCCCCGTGCGACGCGTCGGCGTCGTCGGGAGCGGGCGTGGTGGGGGTCATGTCGTCTCACATATGCTCGGGGGCGCTCACGCCCAGCAGGTCGAGGCCGTTGCGCAGTACCTGTCCGGTGGCATCGTTCAGCCACAACCGGGTACGGTGCACCGCCTCGATCGGGTCGTCACCCAGGGGGATGACGCGGCAGTTGTCATACCACCGATGGTAGAGACCGGCCAGCTCCTCCAGGTAGCGGGCGACCCGATGCGGCTCGCGCACGTCGGCCGCGAACGCGACCACGCGGGGGAACTCCTGCAGCGCTCCCAGCAGGGCGCTCTCGGTCTCGTGGGTGAGCGTCTCGGGCGCGAACGCGCCGCGGTCCACACCGGACGCGCCCGCGTTGCGCGCCACATTGTGGGTGCGGGCATGCGCGTACTGCACGTAGAACACCGGGTTGTCGTTCGTGCGTTTGCGCAGCAGTTCGGGGTCGAGGGTGAGCGGGGAGTCGGCGGGATAACGTGCGAGCGAGTAGCGCAGGGCATCGGCACCGAGCCATTCCCGCAGGTCGTCCATCTCGATGATGTTCCCGGCCCGCTTGGACAGGCGGGCGCCGTTGACGGACACGAGCTGGCCGATGAGCACCTCGATGTCCTTGTCCGGGTCGTCTCCCGCGGCTCCTGCGAGCGCCTTCAGCCGGTGCACGTAGCCGTGGTGATCGGCCCCGAGCAGGTAGATCTTGTGGGCGAAGCCGCGGTCCCCCTTGTTGAGGTAGTAGGCAGCGTCAGCGGCGAAGTAGGTGTACTCCCCATTGGATCGCCGGATGACACGGTCCTTGTCGTCGCCGAACGCGGTGGTGCGCACCCAGACCGCGTCATCCTGGTCGAACACGTAGCCCTGCTCGCGCAGCCGGTCGACCGCCTCGTCGACCAGGCTCGGTCCGCCGTCCGCGCCCTTCGCGTGCAGGATGCGCTCGCTGAACCAGACGTCGAAGTGCACGTTGAACGCCTCCAGCGATGCCCGCAGGTCGCCGAGCTGGAGCTCGTAGGCGCGGTCCCGTGCGACGATCAGCTGCTCGTCCGGCGGCAGCGTGAGGAGCTCGGGGATCGCCTCTGCGACGCGGCGGCCGAGGTCGTCGATGTACGAGCCCGGGTAGCCGTCCTCCGGCGTCGGCTCGCCGTTGATGGAGGCGAGCACCGAGCGGGCGAAGCGTTCCATCTGGGCGCCGGCGTCGTTGATGTAGAACTCCCGCACGAGCGTCGCACCGCTGGCCAGGAGCAGGCGGGCGATGGCATCGCCGAGAGCGGCCCACCGGGTGTGCCCGATGTGCAACGGCCCGGTGGGGTTCGCGCTGACGAACTCGAGGTTGATCGTGTTGCCCAGCTGCGACCGGTTGGTGCCGTAGGCGGCTCCCGCCTCGACGATGGTCTTCGCGAGGGATCCCGCGGCGGCCGCATCCAGTCGGATGTTGATGAACCCGGGACCGGCGACCTCCACCGAGGCGATGCCGTCGGCGCCGGCGAGCGCGGCGGCGATCTCGGTCGCGAGCTCGCGGGGGTTCGCGCCGAGCGGCTTCGCGAGCTTGAGCGCGAGGTTGGAGGACCAGTCGCCGTGGTCGCGGTTCTTCGGCCGCTCCAGCACAATGTCGGATGCCGAGAGCCCGGCGGCGGATCCCTCTCGTCGCGCCTCCGCAATCGGCACGACGACGGCGAGCAGGAAGGCGGAGAGCTGTTCGGGATCCATAGCCCGTCCATCCTACGGGCGTCACCCCGCCCCGCTTCCGCCTCCCCTCCCCTCACTTCCGCTTCCGCTTCCACTTCCGCTTCCACTTCCGCTTCCACTTCCGCTTCCGCCGAGTGTCCACGACACGCGGACACGCCGCCACCGCCCCCGCGTGTTGTGGACACTCAGCTTTTACGGGAAGGCGTTCCGAGGGGAACGCCGCGCTGAGGGAGGGCGCGCGAGCGCGGCACGGCGGCGAAGAGACCGCACACGAAACCTGCCGGCGGGGGACGGCGCTCAGGACAATTGAGCGGGCGACATGAAGTCGTCGACGGGTACCTCCCCGTCGGCCCAGGCGTCCACGTGCAGACGCGAGAGGGTGAGCGGGCCGCCGTGATAGCTCACGAAGGCGCAGTCGGCCGCGTCGCGGCCGGTGGCGATGCGCACCAGCGAGGAGCGCGGGGCGAGCCGGGTGGCATCGACGACCCACCAGGCACCTTCGATGTAGGCCTCGGCGACGGCGTGGAAGTCCATCGGATCAAGATCGGGCGCGAAACAGGCCGCGTAGCGGGCGGGCACGTCCATCGCACGCAGCAGCGCGATGACGACGTGCGCGTAGTCACGGCACACCCCCTGCCCGGTCATGAGAGTGGTCACCGCGCTGTCTGTGCCGAGACTCAGCCCCGGCGTGTAGGTCACGCTCGTCGCGACGAAGTCCGACACCACCGCGAGGAGGTCGTGACCACTCAACCCGCGGAACTGGCGGCGCGCCTGCGAGAACACCTCGTCGGACTGGCAGTACCTGCTCGGACGCAGGTAGGTGATCGTCTCCAGGTCGCTCGTGCGGGCATGCGCGGCACGGCCGGTGACCGTCGCTTCGTACCGCACCTCGAGCAGCCCCTCCTCGGCGGTCAGCCGGTGCAGACGACTCCCGGACTGGTCGACGATCTCCGCGGCGGTGTACTCGCGATCGCCCTGTCGCAGCGTCAGCTGCTCGGTCGCGAGCGGCACCGTCCGGGCGGCGGTGATCTGCAGGATCACATCCACCGGCGCAGCCAGGTCGAGGTCGAGTTCTGCGATCACGGCGCGCTGCACCGGGCCATCCTTGCACGGGTGCGCGCAGGGTGCCGCGCGGCGGCGGTACCGCCGGCCAGCGCGGGCCGAGAGAGTTCGTCTCCCTTTCCTCGCGCACGTCGGGATGGCCGCGCCGGTGACCCTCGCGTCACCGGGCGCGACGGTCTGGCTCGTGGCAGCGCGTCCGGGCCATCCCGATCGTGGCCGCGACCCCCGAGAGACCTTGACACTGCTGAGTCCGAGAGAGATATTCAAGCTGTCCCGGCGACGTCGCAGGCGGATGCGACGCGTATGTCGGCGAGGAGGAATCGTGAAGAAGTTCGTGAACGATCCCGGGGAGGTCCTCGCGGACGCTCTCACGGGAATGGCGGCGGCATACCCCGAACTGCGCATCGACATGGTCGATCGCGTGATCTACCGCGCCGATCCGGGAAGGGCCGGCAAAGTCGGCGTCGTCTCGGGCGGCGGATCCGGGCACGAGCCGCTGCACGGTGGTTTCGTCGGCCGCGGCATGCTCGACGCCGCCTGTGCCGGCGAGGTGTTCACCTCCCCCACACCCGACCAGGTGCTCGCCGCGACGCAGACGGTCGACACCGGCGCCGGCGTGCTGCACATCGTGAAGAACTACACCGGTGACGTGCTGAACTTCGAGATGGCGGCCGAGCTCGCCGCCGCCGACGGCATCCGGGTCGCCTCGGTCGTGGTGGCCGACGACGTCGCTGTGGAGGACTCTACGTGGACAGCCGGGCGGCGCGGTGTGGGAACGACCATGATCCTGGAGAAGATCGTCGGCGCGGCCGCCGAGGAGGGATACGACCTCGACGCGCTCCTGGCCCTCGCACAGCGGGTGTCCGGCGGCGGCCGGTCCATCGGGGTCGCTCTGACCAGCTGCACGGTGCCCGCGGCGGGGAAGCCGACCTTCGAGTTGCCCGACGATGAGATGGAGTTCGGCGTGGGCATCCATGGCGAGCCCGGGCGCCACCGCGTGCCGTTGGCGAACGCACACGAGATCGCGACGTCGATGGTCGAGGCGATCCGCGCCGATGGCGACATCACCGGTCCCGCGATCGTGCTGCTGTCGGGCCTGGGCGGGACGCCGCTGATCGAGTTGCTGCTGCTGTACGGCGAGATCGCTCCGCTGCTGGCCGAGGCGGGGGTCGAGGTCAGCAGACGACTCGTGGGCGACTACGTCACCAGCCTCGACATGGCCGGCGCCTCGCTGACGGTGGTGCGCGCGGACGAGGAGTCGTTGCGACTGTGGGATGCCCCCGTGGTGACGCCCGGATTGCGCTGGGGCGCATGAGCGACCACGTCACCGTGGCCGAGGCGATCGACGCGGTGCGCCGCTGGCAGCGCACGATCGCCGAGCAGCGCGACGATCTCACCGAACTCGACTCTGTGATCGGCGACGCCGACCACGGCACGAACATGGCCCGCGGCCTCGACGCCGTCATCCACAAGCTCGATGAGAGCACGCCGGCCACCTTCGCCGACCTCGGCAAGCTGGTCGGCATGGCCCTGATCTCCACGGTCGGAGGCACGAGCGGCCCGCTGTACGGCACGCTCTTCCTGCGTTTCGGGACGACCGGCGGCGCAGCCACGGAGATCGACACGGCCGGGTTCGGCGCGGCCCTGCGGGCCGGGGTGGACGGCATCGTGGCGCGCGGGAAGGCCGAGCCGGGCGACAAGACGATGGTCGACGCGCTGATTCCCGCCGTGGACGCCTGGGACCAGGCCGCGGCGGACGGCGTGGATGCGGCCGCGGCCGCGGCGCTCGCCGCAGCCCAGGCCGGACGCGACGCGACCATCCCGCTGGTGGCACGCAAGGGACGGGCGAGCTATCTCGGCGAGCGCAGCGCCGGCCATCTCGACCCGGGCGCCGCATCGGCGACGATGCTGATCTCCGCGATCCGTGACGCCGTGGTGACGGCGTGATCGGGATCGTCGTCGTCTCCCACTCCCGGCCGCTGGCCGAGGCTGCCGTCGCTCTCGCACTGCAGATGGGGGGCGACGATCCGCCCCGCGTGCTTGTGGCCGCCGGGGCGGGCGACGAGACCGGCACGGATGCGACAGCCATCGCCGACGCGATCGACGCGTTGGAAGACACCGGCGGCGTGCTGGTGGTGATGGATCTGGGATCGGCGCTGCTGAGCGCGGAGCTCGCGCTGGAGCTGCGCTCGGGCACGGTGCCGGTCCGCCTCAGCACGGCACCGTTCATCGAGGGGCTGGTCGCTGCGGTCGTGCAGGCCGCCGGAGGGGCGACGCTGGATGCCGTGGACCGCGAGGCGCGGGGGGCGCTCGCGGCGAAGCAGGCGCAGCTGGAGGATCCGGCCGACGCGGTGACCGAACCCGTGCCGTCGGGCGCGGCGGCATCCGACACGGCCCGGGGACAGCATCCGGATGACGTCTCAGCCGCCCGCGAGGCCAACGAATCCGACGCGGACGGGACCGTCGCATTCGACGTCGTGGTGCGTAACCCCACCGGGCTGCATGCCCGTCCGGCCGCACAGTTCGCGAAGACCGTCGCGGGCTACGATGCGCAGGTCGTGGTCTCCACAGATGCCCGGGGCCCGGTGAACGCCGCGAGCCTCGTCGGGCTGCTGACCCTCGGCGTCCGCTCCGGCGATGCGATCCACGTCGCCGCCACCGGTCCTGACGCGGCGGAGGCGATCGCGGCGCTGCGCACCGCCGTGGAATCCGGTCTCGGGGAGTGAGCCGCGGCGAGCGAGCCTGACAGCGTGCCCCGCCAGATTCCGCCCCGCCGCTCGTCTCGACCACAGCGTCTCCCGATCACGCCTTGAGCGTCAGCGACCGAGGAAAGATGCGATGAGTCCGACGGTGACTCGGTTGGTGCTCGGCGAACGGATATGCGGCAGTCTGTCGCGGCTGAGGCTAGTCACTTCTACACTCCGATGAAGGCAATCTCGGAACCCGCAGCGCTGGCAGTTGCAGGCGCGCGGCCAGGTACAGGAACGGATTCACCGGATGTGTACGATCGCCAAGGACCTCGCTCAGAAGGCAAGTCATGCCGGCCTTTTCGATCGTCCGGTTGACGACTGCCGCCTAGCTCAGGAACGGAGACGCGTGGACAGGAACAATGATGAAGTCCCGAGCCGCCTAAGGGACCCTGTTCAATTAGCGCGGCAGAGGCTAACTACGAAACCGAGAGACCCGTTAGGCGTAACGACGCACCGCTGTCCGAATCGCGTCCGCATATTCGTAGATCTGCTCTAACGAATCAATTGGATATCGAGTCTCGACCTTTTCCTCATCAAGAAGCCCGAGATGCTTCTGTCTACCGTTGAAATGCAAGCGCGCTATTGGCTTGCGGTTGTTGTCATCCAGTAGCACAGCGAAGTAGCTCTTCGCGTCGCGATGAGCGACACGCTGCGGTTTGACCTCCGCGCATGCGATGGCCTTGACGATCTGGTATCCCTCAAGCTCTTCGACTGTCGTCTCCACCTCAGCGTCTGCGCTGATGTCCGCCTCTACGACGGGGGCACTAGTTACAGGAAGGGCCCGGGCGGGAACGCCTGCTCCCAACGCCGCCTTGAGTCTTTCATTCACGCGCTCAGTCAGGAACTGAGACGCCGCTTTCGGGACAAGTAGCGCGAACTGCTCCCGCACGCGCGCAGTGAACGAACCTTCATAAACGCGCGTCGTAAAGAACTTCACGAAATCGAGGCTGGGCTCCCGGAACTGCCCGGCGATCTCCCTCTTCAACGCGCCGACGTACTTCAGTTCTTCGGCCGCGCTGATCACAGACTCAAGATCGAAAGATTCTTTACTGAACTTCTGGATCGCGGAGATCACCGTCTCGTCGATGTCCAAGAGGTCCAGGACCAGGAACGGCTTTGCATCCATCCGGTTCGGTGCGTCGAGGTCTGTGTAAAACTGCCATACGACACCGTTCGTCAGCGCGGCGATTCGCGAATTCGTTGTCGCGAAGTAACGAAAGAGCTGAGACGCGTGTTCAACGTTCAGTTCCCCCAGCGACGCCTTGCACTCGATGAGGATCTGCACCTCGCCGTCACGAACGATCGCATAGTCAACCTTTTCGCCACGCTTGACTCCCACATCGGCGGTGAACTCGGGAACGACCTCAAGCGGATTGAACACGTCATAGCCGAGGATCGTCGAGATAAACGGCATAACGAAAGCGTTCTTTGTCGCCTCCTCTGTTCCGATCGCACCCGCTTGGCTCTTCACCTTGGATGCAAGCGCATCCAAGCGCTCCTCAAACTCCATCGATTCCCCCTGGTGTGACGTTTCAGTGGCGAGCATAACGAAACAATGGACGGCCACGGGATTGGCGACCACTGCGCCGGCAGCATGACCGTGCCCCCAACGCCGACGCGAAGACGGCGAAGGCCCGGACTTCCGTAGAAGTCCGGGCCTGTACGCCGTGCCCCCGGAGGGATTCGAACCCCCGACTTTTGGTACCGGAAACCAACGCTCTATCCCCTGAGCTACGGAGGCGTACCGACCGAGACTATCACTGGGACGCGCGCGTCTCGGCACCCGTCAGATCACGGGAACCCGATGGTCCAGAGCAGCAGCACCGCGACCGCCTGCAGCACGATCACAGACACCAATGTCCATTTCCGGCGCCGGTGCGTCTTCGAGATGCGCTCGTCCGCGAGCAGCGGCACGAGCGGCAGCGAGAGCCGGAAAGTGCTCGCCTGCGGCAGGAAGACCCCGAACAGGTAGAGCCCGTAGCTGATGGCATACGTCGCGACAACGAGTCCCAGTCGGCGCACCGGGCGGGACCACATCCACCAGAAGAACGCACCCATCAGCGCCACCACGATCACGACGCCCGCGACGCCCAGATAGGTCGCGGCCAGGCGGAACCACGGCGTCAGCGGCAGGAAGTCGCCGCTGCCGACCCACGGCGTCCACCAGGACGTCTCGGTGAGGATGTAGGCGTGCGGGGTGCCCGTCACCGCGTCCACGATCCACGACCAGGCAAGGCCCGCGAGCGCTGTCGTCCCGCCCGCCGCGATCAGCCAGACACGCTCCCGAACGGGGAACGGATCGGCGCGGCGGTGCCGCCAGCGCACCACGAACACGATCCCGAGCCCGAGGGCGAGGGCAAGGATCCCCGGGCGGGTGAAGGCCGCCGCGAGCCCCAGCGGGACGACCCACGCGTAACGCCGCCGCACCGCGCACAGCAGCGCCGCGAACAGCAGCATCAGGAACAGCGACTCCGCGTAGGCGAGCACGAACACGAACGACAACGGGCCGAACGTGAAGAGCACGACCGCCCACTTCGCCGCGGTCGGCGAGGTCACCGCACGCAGCAGGAGGAAGAGCATGATCGTCGCGCCGGCGCTGAACGCGATGCTCAGCAGGACGCCCGCGAGTTCCCAGCCGATGCCGACGAAGCTCAGGAGATGCTCCAGGAACGGGAAGATGGGCAGGAACGCCCAGTCGTTCGGGACGACGTCGCCGTTGATGTCGTGCGGCAGCGTCGTCGGATAGCCGCTGATCGAGATGCGCCCGTACCGCTCGCCGTCCCAGTCGGTGAGGAAGGACAGGAAGTCATCAGCCGGATACCCGGCGCCGCCGAAGCTCCAGCCGGCGACCTTCGAGATGAGATACCAGCCGCCCAGCAGCAGCAGGTTCACGATCCGGCCCAGCGCCCACAGGCCGGTCACCGCACGGATCGAACCCTTCTCGGGGGCGCAGACGTCATCGCGCTGCCGCATCGCGTCTTCGGTCCAGCCCTGCAGCCCCGCACCGATGCGCGCGATCACCCGACGCGTGCGCGAAGGAGCGGATGCCGCGGTCCCGGCACGCTCCTGCGTGGTGTCGGCTGGACTCACGACTTCCCTTCCTGCACCGCGGCGGGCCTCATGACGGCGGCCGAAGCACGACTGCCACCGTCCATCATGACCGATGACCCCGTGTGCGCGTCCAGCCCTTGTTCAGCCAGTCGGCGCGCCGTCCCCAATTCGCCGGTAGCCCAGGTCACGGATCGCACGACCCGCGCCGGCGCCCTTGCGCTCGAACGCGGTCACGACACGCCCCTCGAACCGACTCGCCCACTCTCCCGCGAAAGCGCGGGAAAACACCGGGGAATCGTCGAGGACATCCCTCATCTGCCGGGCGTACTCCTCCCAGTCGGTCGCCAGGCGCAGGATGCCGCCGCCGCGCAGCGCCCGCGCCGCGACCGTCGCGAACTCGGGCTGCACCAGCCGGCGCTTGGTGTGACGCTTTTTGTGCCACGGATCGGGGAAGAACACCCACAGCTCGTCGACCGACGCCGCGGGCAACAGGTGCTCGAGCACCTCGGGCGCATTGGCCTCGACCAGGCGGAGGTTCCGCACGCCCGCCATGTCGGCATCCCGCATGGTGCGCGCCAGGCCCGCTTTGAAGACCTCGACGGCGAGGAAGTTCGTCTCGGGCGATTGCGTCGCCGCGTGCACGATCGCGTGCCCCTGCCCGGATCCGATCTCCACCACCAGCCGCGCGCGGCGCCCCCACACCGTCTCCGGATCGACGGCAGCCCCGTGGGCGACGCTGGTCGCGGCGGAACCGCGCGGAACGGGCAGCAGATAGGTGTCGCCGAGTTCGGCCCAGGCGCGTTCCTGCCCCTCGGACATCCGGCCGCTGCGACGCACGAAGGAGACGGGCCGATCGCGGAAGACGGGCGCGGGATCGATCATCCCCCCAGGGTAGCTATGCCGTGACGAAGTCGATGAGCTCCTCGACGCGGCCGAGCAGCGACGGTTCCAGGTCGCGGTAGCTGTGCACGTGGGAGAGGATCCGCTGCCACGCCCTGGCGATGTCCGCCTGGTCACCGGCGGGCCAGCCGAACGCGCGGCACACCCCGATCTTCCACTCGATGCTGCGCGGGATCTCGGGCCACGCCGCGATCCCGAGCGCCCGCGGGGTGACGCACTGCCAGACATCCACGAAGGGGTGGCCCACGATCCGCAGGTGCGCGCCGTGCTTGCCGCGGAGGATCTCGCGCGCGATGCGCTCCTCCTTAGACCCGGGAACGAGGTGGTCGACGAGCACCCCGTACCGCCGGTCGGCGCTGGGCGGTTCGTCGTCGAGCATGGCGGCCAGCAAATCGACCCCCTGCAGATATTCGACGACCACGCCTTCGATCCGCAGGTCGTCGCCCCAGACCTTCTCGACCAGTTCCGCGTCGTGACGGCCCTCGACGAGGATGCGGCTCGGTCTCGCGACCCGCGCGCAGGCGTCGCCTGCGGCGAGCGAGCCGGAGGCGGTGCGGGCGGGCGTGGCGGGCGCCGCCGCCGCCGGGGGCACCAGGACGACGGCCTCGCCGTCCACGAGGAATCCCGGCCCGAGCGGGAACATCCGCCTGCGCCCGTGGCGGTCCTCGAGTTCGACGAGCCCCGCCTCCACCCGGGTCACGGCGCCGCAGTAGCCGTCTTCGGCGACCTCGACGACGGTGTCGCGGGCCGCAGGGACCCGGGCCAGCTCCCGACGGTGACGAGCTTTCCATCCGGCGGCCAGCACATCCATGCCGTATCGGTCGTCCATGGCACCTCCCGGGTCGGCAGCGTAGCCGTCGCGACCGGGCTCGACGGGACCGACCCGCGGGCGGCGACGCATAGACCCTGCACATGCGCACTGCATAGACTCGATGCGCAGACCACCCACGGAGGCGATCGATGCGGCGCGCAGTTCTCTCACTCATCCTCGCGATGGGGCTGGTTGCGCTCGGCTCCCTGCCCGCATCGGCGACCTCGCCGGTGACCCTCGGCAGCGACTACGTCACCGACCAGGCCGGCGTGCTCACCTCCGCCGAGGCCGACGCCGCGGAATCGCGCCTGGAGCAGTTGCGCTCCGACGCCGGGCTGGAG
>JAATGR010000095.1 GCA_015654575.1 Actinomycetales bacterium | reverse complement strand
TTCGCGATGCCCATGAGCTCACCCCGCTCCTTGCCGGGGAAGCCGAAGGCGTACTCGACATCGATGGTGCCCGCGGAGTAGTGCGCGCGGTCCTCCTTGGGCACGTCGTAGCGGCGCATGTGCGCCGGGTCGATCCCGAGGTCGACGAACCAGTCCCAGGA
The DNA here is from genome assembly GCA_015654575.1 of Actinomycetales bacterium. Taxonomy (GTDB): domain Bacteria; phylum Actinomycetota; class Actinomycetes; order Actinomycetales; family Microbacteriaceae; genus Microbacterium. The sequence goes on along the minus strand of JAATGR010000095.1, from coordinate 16,030 downwards.
TGCCTCGACCCAGTGCTCGAACCACTCCTGGGCATCGGCCGGCGGCACGAAGAACTCGATCTCCATCTGCTCGAACTCGCGCGTGCGGAAGATGAAGTTGCCGGGGGTGATCTCGTTGCGGAACGCCTTGCCGACCTGGCCGATGCCGAACGGCGGCTTCTTGCGGCTCGCGGTCAGCACGTTCGAGAAGTTCACGAAGATGCCCTGCGCGGTCTCCGGGCGCAGGTAGTACAGGCCGCTCTCGTCGTCGACGACGCCGAGGTAGGTCTTCACCAGACCCGAGAACGCCTTCGGCTCCGTGTACTGGCCCTTCGTGCCGCAGTTCGGGCAGGGGATGTCGGCCAGCCCGTTCTCCGCGGTGCGGCCCTTGCGCGCCTCGAAGTCCTCGATGAGGTTGTCGGCGCGGAACCGCTTGTGGCACTGCAGGCACTCGACCAGCGGATCGGTGAAGGTCGCGACGTGACCGGACGCCTCCCACACGCGCTTGGGCAGGATCACCGAGGAATCCAGGCCCACCATGTCGCCGCGGCCGCGCACGAAGGTCTGCCACCACTGCCGGCGGATGTTCTCCTTCAGCTCGGTGCCCAGGGGCCCGTAATCCCACGCGGAGCGAGAGCCGCCGTAGATCTCACCGGCCTGGAACACGAACCCGCGGTGGCGGGCGAGGGCGATGACTTTGTCGAGGCGGGACTGCTCGGCCACGGTGGCTCCAATGGTCGTTGGGGTGCGGGGGCGGCGCTGGCCTCCCGGCCGCGCGCACATCCGTCGATTCTACGGGGCGGGAGCCCGCGTCGAACGCGCGGACCGGCCCACGGGCGAAAGCCCCCGGCGCGCGGACGGGTCAGGAGCAGTGCGCGGCGACGTAGGCGTCGATGAGGCCGTCGGGATCGTCCAGGTCCTCGCTGGTCACGCCGGTGGCGGCACCGACTGTGAATCCCAGGATCAGTACGGTCTCCTGATCCGCGTCATTCTCGTCGTCGTCGGTGGCCGAGGGGGAGGGGGTCGCCGCGGGTGTCGTGGCAGACGTGGCCTCGGCAGCGGCCGCTTCTTCTTCCTCCTCGTCGCACAGCACGATGTTCGGCAGCGTGACCACGATCTCGGCCTGCTGCCCGGCCGCGATGCTCACCGTGCCGTAGTCGGTCGGTCGTCCGTAGCCGTTCAGCCGGGCGTCGGTGATCCGGAGCTTGGTGACGGACAGGTCGTTCCCGGTGCCGTTGGTGACCCAGAGGCGCACCTGGTTCTCGCGCTGGTCCGGGCCGGCCGGAAGCAGCGTGGCGCTGATCCCCTCCGGAAGGGTCGTCGCCGACGGCGCAGGATGCGCGAGATCGGCGCACCCGGCGAGCATCAGCGCCCCCGCGGTCAGCAGTGTCAGGGCGGGCAGCGCCCGCCGCATCCTCGTCCGGTTCATCCGCGCGGTGCCGTGCGTGCGGCGTCGGGGGAACAGACGGGGGTCGCATCCGCATCCGCGCTCGTCACTGATGCGCGCGGCGCGTGCGTGTCGACGTCGGCACCTGCGACGGCATCCCCCGGTATCGGCATGGTCTCCAGAATATCGGGACCGCCCTTCACAGATGCTGTGTATCGCGCGTCCACCACCGCTCGGGAGCGTCGCGTCGACGCCTCAGCCGGCCAGTTCGCCGTCGCGATCGCTCTCGTCGGTGCTCGCCGCCGGTTCGTCCACTCGGATGCCGAAGACCGTCTCCATCGCGTCGAGGTATGCCTCGGCCCTGCCCTGCTCGGCCAGTTCGTGCGCCCGGGTGGTCGGCGTGTGCAGGAGCCGTCCGACGAGGTGGCGCATCGCTTGCTCGGCGCGTCCGTCGTCGTCCCTCGTGCGGACGCGGGCGATCTCCTCCTCGAGCACCTCGAACACCCGCTTGCGCAAGGCGACGACCGCGGGCGCCACGGTGCGGCGTTCGCCGACGACCGTGAAGCGGTGCGCCGCATCCTGCACCAGTGCGCGGGCCGTGGCCGTCGCCTGCAGCTCCTCGAGCGGGGCGTGGAGACGGATCGTCTCCAGGTCGAGCAGCTCCGTGTTGGGCACGGTCGCGACATCCGGGTCGACGTTGCGGGGCAGCCCCAGGTCGATGATGAGGCGGCGCGGTGCGGCGTTCGGCGCGGACCGGGCCGTGCCCTGCAGAATCGCGGCGTTCAGCACGTGATCCTCGGAGCTCGTGCAGGTGATGATCAGCTGCGCGCTGCGCGCGGCACTCGGATAGCCGTCGACCTCCACCCAGTCGATGGCGTGCTTGCGAGCGAAGCGCTCGCCCCGGCCGGAGGGTGAATGCACGGTGATGTCGGTGACACCGCGCTCGCGGAGGGCGGCCAGGGTCGCGGCCGCGTAGGTGCCGGTTCCGACCAGCAGGACCCGTGCGAGGCTCCAGTTCGGCACCCGGGCTGCCGCGAGATCGAGCCCCAGGCGCACGAGCGACCGACCGGCACGGCCCAGTGCTGTCGTGTTCTTCACGTCGCGCTGCGTCTCCGAGGCGCGCTGGAACAGTCGTTCGAGCTCCGTCGAGGTGGTGCCGGCCTCGCGGGCGTCCTCCAGGGAGCGGCGCACCTGACCCGCGATCTCGCCCTCGCCGACCACGACGGACTCGAGCCCGGCGGCGACCGCGAACAGATGCTCGGCGACCGCCGGCCCGGCGATCACCTCGTATGAGCCGTTGAGCTCCGCGGCGGTCAGGCCGGTGGCGGAGTGGATCGCCAACAACGCGGCCTCGACGCCCACCTCCCTGGCGGCGGTGACCGGCTCATCCATGTCGACGTAGGCCTCGAAGCGGTTGCAGGTCGCCACCACGACAGCTCCTTGCACGCAGGCGTCATGCGCAGCGATCACCGGGGCGATCGGGTCGGCGGGGATGCTGAGCCTCTCGAGGAGGTCGAAGGAGGCGGTCTTGTGACTCGCGCTCAGGCACAGCAGCACAAGGCAATATTCTACGCTCCCCCCGGGCGTTCACCGGCCGCGCGCCGCGCGGGTGTCGGGTCGGCTTCAGGTCGGTGCCGGGGTGCGCATAACTCAGGCAGAGTCGGCCGCGGTGGCCGCCGCTGGTCGTCTTGGCCGCCGTTCTGCCTGAGTTATGCGCAGGCGGGGACGGGGTCCCGGCGCCCGGTGCGAGGATGGGGGCGTGTCCGAACTGCTGCGCGCGCTCACCGGCGACCGTCCCGAACGACCCCCGGTCTGGTTCATGCGACAGGCCGGACGCTCGCTGCCGGAGTACCGCGAGCTGCGCGTGGGCACGCGGATGCTGGATGCCTGCCTCACCCCCGACCTCGCCGCCGAGATCACTCTGCAACCGGTGCGACGGCACGGCGTGGACGCCGGCATCTTCTTCAGCGACATCGTCGTGCCGTTGCGGCTCGCGGGCGTCGCGGTCGAGATCGAGCCGGGGCGGGGCCCGGTGTTCGCCGAACCGGTGCGCACCGCGGCGGACGTGGCACGGCTGACCGCGATCGACCCGGCGGAGGTCGCCGCGTCCGCCGATCCCATCGCCGAGGCCGTGCGGCTCGTCGTCGCCGAACTGGGCGACATCCCCCTGATCGGTTTCGCCGGCGCCCCCTTCACCCTGGCCGCGTATCTGGTCGAGGGGGGTCCCTCGAAGGAGCATCTGCGCGCCCGCGCCATGATGCACGCGGATCCGGCGTCGTGGCATGCGCTCGCCGGGTGGCTCGCCCGGGTGTCCTCCACATTTCTGGACGTGCAGCTCGGTGCCGGAGCCGTCGCCGTGCAGCTGTTCGACTCCTGGGCGGGATCGCTGTCGGCGACGGACTACCGCACGTTCGTCGCCCCGCATTCGCGTGCGGCGCTCGCCGGTGTCACCGCACCCCGCATCCATTTCGGCGTCGGCGCCGGCCACCTGCTGCGCGACCTGCGACTGGATGCCCGGGAGTATGAGGAGGAGGCCGAGGCCCCGTCCGTCGACGCGGTCGGCGTCGACTGGCGCACCCCGCTGGATGAGGCCGCGGCCGTGCTCGGACCCGACGTCACCGTCCAGGGAAACATCGATCCCGCGCTGCTTCGCGCTCCGTGGCCGGTGCTCGCCGCGCACGTGGGCGACGTGATCCGCCGCGGCCGTGCGGCCCGCGCGCACATCCTGAACCTCGGGCACGGCGTGCCGCCGGACACCGACCCCGCCATGCTCACCCGCATCGTCGAGCTCGTGCACGAGGTCGACGCGTGATCGGCGCACCGCGCCGATCGGGGCAGGAAGGAGCGGGGCGATGAGTGAGCCGCTGGAAGGACTGGCGGCGCGCGCCCGCGAGACCCACGTCGTCGTCGTCGGCGGCGGCGTCGCCGGTCTGGTCGCGGCGCTCGAGCTCGCGAAGGTCGGGATGCGCGTCACAGTCCTGGAGGCGGAGCAACGGCCGGGCGGCGTGCTGCGCACCGCCGACGTGGCCGGGGTGACGCTCGACGTCGGGGCGGAGAGCTTCGCGACCCGCGGCGGACACGTGCGCGCACTGGTGGACGAGCTCGGTCTCGGGGATGCCGTGGTGGCCCCGAACCCCGCCGGAGCGTGGGTCGCGGGCATCCCCGGCGTCGGGGCGGCGCCGCTGCCGGGCGGCGGCATCCTCGGCATCCCGGCCAACCCGTGGGACCCTGCGGTGCGCCGCATCATCGGCGTCCGCGGCACGTGGCGGGCCTACCTCGACCGCTTGCGGCCGCCGTTGACGATCGGCCACGACCGCAGCCTCGGACACCTCGTACGCTCCCGTCTGGGTGCGCGCGTGCTCGACCGGCTCGTCGCGCCGGTCACCAGCGGCGTCTACTCCGCGCGCCCCGACGACATCGACCCGGATGCCGCGGCACCGGGACTGAACGCCGCGCTCGCGCGCACCGGGTCGCTCTCCGGCGCGGTCCAGGTGCTGCGCGGCGACCGCACCGTCGCGCCCGGCGGCGCCGTCGCCGGCCTCGCCGGCGGCATGGCGGGATTGGTCGAGGCGCTCGTCGCGAAACTGGTCGCGCTCGGGGCCGAGATCCGTCCGTCCGCACGCGTTGTGACGCTCCGTCGTGCCGGAGCGCCCGGCTGGTCGCTGGCGCTGGCGGCCTCGGATCCCGACGGCGAGGACGAGGAGCTCGCCGCGGATGCCGTGGTGGTCGCGACGATCGAGCACGAGGCGCGGCGGCTGCTCGCGCCGGTGGTCCCCGGCCTGTCCTCCGACACCCCCGTGGCGCCGGAGCTGGAGGTTATGACCCTCGTGGTCGACGCCCCGGAGCTGGATGCCGCGCCGCGCGGCACCGGTGTGCTCACTGTCCCGCACGCCTTCGCCGCGAAGGCGCTGACCCACTCCTCCGCCAAGTGGCCGTGGCTCGCGGCGCGGCTGCCGGGCGGCGTGCATGTCGTGCGGGTCTCGTTCGGCGCGCAGGACGAGCGTCCCGCGACCGCCGACCTCGACGACGCCGCAGCCGGTGCGCTCGCGCTCCGCGAGGCGTCCGCGCTGCTGGGCGTGCACCTCGACCCCGCGCAAGTCCGCGGTGTGCACCGGGAGCGTTTCGTGCAGTCACAGCCGGCGGCAGTGCTCGGCCGCGCGGAGCGGGTGGCCGCCGCGCGCGCGGCGATCCGCACGGTCCCCGCGCTGGGCGTCACCGGCGCCTGGTTGAGTGGCACCGGGCTCGCACAGGTCGTGCCCGACGCGATCGCCGAGGCGGAGACGGTGCGCCGACGGGTGCTTTTCGACGCGGCCGACACCGCGGGCTGAGCGGGTCCTGCCCGCCCGCCGATGCTCCGCCGCCGACCGGATGCCGAGAACGGAATATAGCGTTACCCTGGGGGGAACACGGACACACCGCAGACCGGCGCACCACAGAGCGTGAGGAGACCCCATGAGGGGCAAAACAGGACTCATCATCGGGCTGGCTGCGGGCTACGTGCTCGGCACGCGCGCCGGCCGCGAACGCTACGAGCAGATCAAGAGCGCTGCCGCGACCGTGTGGCACCTCGATCCGGTGCAGAAGCAGGTGCATCGCGCCGAAGACCTCGGGAAGTCGGCGCTCCTGGCGTTGCCGAGAGCACTGTGGAAGGGTGCGGTCGCGGTGACCCGGGCGGCCTCGACGAACGGCGGCACGCCGGGCGAGCGCCTCGACGCCGCGCTGGACGCCGGCAAGGACGCCTCAGGCGACGTGGTGGCCGCCGCCGATACCTCTGCCGATGCGGCGGAGAAGACGGTGAAGAAGACCGCCACCGCTGCGAAGAAGGCGGCGACGCCGCGCACCGCGGCGAACGAGAGCTGACATGACCACTCCACGCGGCTTCCGGGACAAGTCCGATCAGGGCCTGCTGACCCTCGTCGGCGAGCTGCCGGAACTCGTCCGCAACCTCGTCGTGGCCGAGATCGACGCGGCGAAGAAGTGGGCCGCGTTCGCCGGGAAGAACGCCGGGATCGGTGCGGGCTGGGTGGTCGGGGCACTGTTCGTGCTGTTCTGGTCGATCCCTGCTCTCGGTGCCTTCGTCATTGCCGGTCTGTCGTCCTGGTGGCCGGTCTGGCTGTCGGCGCTGGTCGTGTTCGGCGCGATGCTCGTGATCACCGTGGTGCTCGCGTACCTCGGATTCCTCCGCTTCAGGCGGATCGGCAAGGGCAACCCCGTCACCTCGATCGCCGAGGACGTGCGGGCCGTCAGGGAGGTCGCGGATGAGTTCTGAGGTACCGGTGCCCCGCACCGCCGTCCCGCTCGGTCTCACCGACCCGGTCGAGCGCGCCCGTGCCGAGCTCAAGGCGACGCTGGCGGCCATCGAGGAGCGGACCAACGTCCCCAAGAGGGCGGGGATCGCCCTCGACGCGCGCACCCGGCAGTTCCGGCGCTTCGCCGCCCGGAACCCGGCCGGCGCGGTCGTTCTCGCCGTGAGCGCCGCGGTCGCTGTGGGCGTGGTCGTCTGGGGTGCGGTGCGCGTCTACACGCGCTGAACGCCGGCTCCATCGGCCCCCAGGTTTGCCGCATCCGGGCCTCGGCGAGAGTATGGGAGTCATGACTGACTCCGAGGCAACGACGCAATACGCACTCTGGGCGGTCTTCCGCCGCGATCCCAGCCGTCCCGTGACGGAGGTCGACGACACCGAGCTCGCCGACATCGTCGAGCGCATCGAGGCGGGCGGCGTCACCGTCCGCGGCTTCTACGACGTCAGCGGTCTGCGTGCCGACGCGGACCTGATGGTGTGGCTGCACGGGCCCGAACCCGAGGGGCTGCAGCGCGATCTGCGGCGTCTGCGACGCACCGAGCTCCTGACGAACCTGCTGCCGGTGTGGAACGCGATGGGCGTGCACCGTGTCGCAGAGTTCAATCGCGCCCACGTGCCGGGGTTCCTGCGCGGCATCGCGGCGCGGGAATGGCTCGTGGTCTACCCGTTCGTCCGCAGCTACGAGTGGTACCTGCTGCCCGAGGAGGACCGGCGACGGATGCTGGCCGACCACGGTCGCAAGGGTGCGGCATTCACCGACGTCGTCGCCAACACCGTGGCGAGCTTCGCCCTCGGCGACTACGAGTGGGTGCTGCCGATGGAGGCCGACGATCTCACCGACCTCGTCGACATGATGCGCGAACTGCGCTACACCGAGGCCCGCCGTCACGTGCGGGAGGAGGTTCCGTTCTTCACCGGCCGCCGCATCCGCACGTCCGATATCCCCGAGGTCCTTTCGTGATCCGGCTCGGCACCCGCGGCAGCCTGCTCGCCCTCGCGCAGTCGCAGCAGGTGGCCGATCGCCTTGCCGAGGCCGCCTCCGAACCGGTCGAGCTTGTGCGGATCACGAGCGAGGGCGACGTGTCGCGCGCTTCGCTGGCAGAGCTCGGCGGACAAGGGGTGTTCGCCACCCGGCTGCGGGAGGCGCTGCTCGCGGGCGAGTGCGACGTGCTGGTCCATTCGTTGAAGGATCTGCCGACGGCATCCGCCCCGGGTCTGCTCATCGCCGCCCTTCCCCCGCGCGTCGACGCCCGAGACCTGGTCGTCACGCGCGACGGCACGCCGTTGCACGAGCTGCGACCCGGCGCCATCGTCGGCACCGGATCGCCCCGGCGCATCGCGCAGCTGCACATCCGGAACCCTCGCGTCGTCGCGCAGAACATCCGCGGCAACATCGACTCCCGGCTCGAACGGGTGCGCCGCGGCGAACTCGACGCGGTCATCCTCGCTGCCGCCGGTCTCGAGCGCATCGGCGGGCTGCCGGCCGATCTGGCCGGGGAGCTGCTGGGGCTCTCGGAGTGGCCGACCGCCGCCGGGCAGGGCGCGCTGGCGGTCGAGATCCGCGAGGACGCCCCCGCCTCGCTCCGCGACGCCGTCACCGCCCTCGACGACCTGCCCACCCGTCTCGCGGTGACCGCCGAGCGCGCCGTGCTCGCCGGGCTCGAGGCCGGCTGTCATGCGCCCGTCGGCATCCACGCCAGCCCGGAGGGCGACCTGTTCCGGCTGCGGGCGATCGTCTACGCGCTCGACGGCTCGCGCAGGGTCGGAACCGACCGGACTACCCGCCTGATCGGTGAGTATGCTGAGGAACCAGGCAGCGGCAATGGTGCGAACGCTGTCGGCGACGCGAACCCGCAGACGCGCGCTCAGCGCACCGGAGCAGGCATCGCCCGTGAGCTGCTCGATCGTGGGGCGGCCGAGGTCTCCCAATGAAAGCGGACTCGATGCACGCAGATCCACACCGGCACGACCCGGAGAAGCCCCTGGCGGGCTGGCGGGTGCTCGTTCCCCGCGGCGGCCCCTGGGGCGACGGTGTCGCGGCGTCGCTGCGGACCCAGGGCGCTGTGCCGGTCGTCGCGCCGCTGATCAATTTCGCGCCCACCAACGACATCACGACGCTGGAGTCGGCTCTGGTCGATTTGGCCGAGGGCGTGTTCGACTGGCTCACCGTCACCAGCGCGACCACGGTCGACGTGCTGTTCGCCTACCGGGCGAAGATCCCCGCCACCACGCGGGTGGCCGCCGTCGGCGAGACCACCGCGGCCGCGCTGCAGGCCGCCGGCTACCGGGTCGACCTGGTGCCCGACCGGGACAACTCCGCGGCGGGCATGGCCGACCAGCTCCTCGCCCTGGAGCCGGAGCCCCGCGACATCCTCACCCTGCGCAGCGAGATCGCGAAGCCCGTGCTGACCCGGCGCCTCATCGAGGCGGGACACCGGGTGCGCAGCGTCGTCGCGTATCGCACCGTCGGCGTCCCGGTCACCGAACGCATCGCGCACGACGTCGAGTCGGGGCGGATCAACGCGATCCTCGTGACCAGCGGATCGGTGGCGGAGCAGGTTCATCTGCAGTTCCCGCGCATCCCCGAGGGCACGGTGATCGCCGCGATCGGGCCGCGTACCGCGAAGGACGCCAGGGCGGCCGGACTCGATGTCGACGTCGTCGCCGACCGGCAGACGGTCGACGCGCTGATCGAGGCCGTGTCCCATTTCGCGCTGCCGCATGCGTCGGATGAGTTCCAGCCGTGAGCTTCCCCGATCACCGTCCGCGCCGGTTGCGTCAGTCCGCCGCGGTCCGACGGCTCGTCCGGGAGACGCACCTGGTGCCGCAGCAGCTGATCCTGCCGGTGTTCGTGCGGGAGGGGCTGCGCGAACCGCTGCCCATCGGGTCGATGCCCGGTGTCGTGCAGCACTCGGTCGACTCGCTGCGCCGGGCCGCTACGGCCGCGGCGGAGTCCGGGATCGGCGGCATCATGCTCTTCGGCGTGCCGGAGACCCGGGACGCCATCGGCTCCGCGGCCGACGACCCGGAGGGCATCCTGAACGTCGGCGCCCGCGCGGTTGCCGAGGAGGTCGGCGGCGCGCTCGTGGTGCAGACCGACCTTTGCCTGGACGAGTTCACCGACCACGGCCATTGCGGCGTGCTGCGTGCCGACGGCGCGGTGGACAACGACGCGACGCTGGAACGGTACGCGTCGATGGCGATCGCGCAGGCCCGGTCGGGCTCGGAGCTACTGGGACTGTCGGGCATGATGGACGGTCAGGTCGCGGCGGTGCGGCGGGCGTTGGATGCCGAGGGCCTCATCGACACGATCGTGATGGCGTACGCGGCGAAGTACGCCGGGGCGTTCTACGGTCCCTTCCGCGAGGCCGTCGACTCGCAGCTGAAGGGCGACCGCCGCACCTACCAGCTCGATGCCGGCAACGCGCGCGAAGGCGTGCGGGAGGCCGTGACCGATGTCGAGGAGGGCGCCGACATCGTCATGGTCAAACCGGCGTTGCCCTACCTCGATGTGCTCGTCGCGGTGCGCGATGCGGTGGATGTGCCGGTCTGGGGTTACCAGGTCTCCGGCGAGTACGCCATGATCGAGGCCGCCGCCGCCCACGGGTGGATCGACCGCCGCGGCGCGATCATGGAGGCGCTGCTGGGCATCCGCCGGGCCGGCGCGGACGCCGTGCTGTCCTACTGGGCGCTGGAGGCGGCGCACTGGCTGCGCGAGGAGTTGTGATGCCCGCGCGCGGGCGTTCATAACTCAGGAAATCCGTGCGGGCGATCGGGCCGGGGTGCGTATTCCCGCGGGTGCCGCCGGCGGTGCCCGCCGGTTTGCCTGAGTTACGAACAGGGCGCGGGGTGGAAGACGGGGCGGGCGCCGGATCGGGCCCGGCCCCGGGGCGGATGTGCAGGGCAGACCGCGGATCCGGCCCATATCGAGGATGGAGATGACGATGGATCGCAACGATGAGCTGTTCGCCCGCGGGCAGGCGGTGATCCCCGGCGGGGTGAACTCGCCGGTGCGGGCCTACGGGTCGGTCGGGGGGTCGCCGAGGTTCCTCGCCTCGGCGCGCGGACCGTATGTCACGGATGCAGCCGGTCGCGAATACGTCGACCTCGTCGCCAGCTGGGGACCGGCCCTGATCGGCCACGCGCACCCCGCGGTCGTCGAGGCCGTGCAGGCGGCCGCGGCCCGCGGCCTGTCCTTCGGTGCGCCCACGGAGTCCGAGGTGGAGCTGGCGGAGCTCATCGCGGCCAGGGTCCGTGCGCCCGGGAGCGGTGCGGCCGCCGAGTCGGCCCCGGTGGAGCGGGTGCGCCTCGTGTCCACGGGCACGGAGGCGACGATGACCGCGATCCGCCTGGCCCGCGGATACACCGGTCGCGACCTGCTGGTGAAGTTCGCCGGGCACTACCACGGGCACTCCGACGGACTGCTCGCGGCCGCAGGATCCGGCGTTGCGACCCTGGCGCTGCCGGGCTCCGCCGGGGTTCCGGCCCCGATCGCCGCGCAGACGCTCGTCGTGCCGTACAACGACCTGCCCGCGCTCGAGCAGGTGTTCGGGGTGCACGGCGATCGCATCGCCGCGGTGATCGCCGAGGCAGCATCCGCGAACATGGGCGTCGTCGCCCCGGATCCGGGCTTCAACGCCGCCGTCGCGGAGATCGCGCACCGGCAGGGTGCGCTGTTCATCCTCGACGAGGTGCTGACCGGATTCCGCGTGCACTCCGCGGGCTACTGGGGGCTGCAGCAGGAGGCGGGCGAGGTCTACACCCCTGACCTGTTCACCTTCGGCAAGGTGGTCGGCGGCGGGATGCCGCTCGCGGCGCTCGGCGGCCGGGCCGACGTCATGGACCTGCTGGCACCGACCGGTCCGGTGTATCAGGCCGGCACCCTCAGCGGGAACCCGCTCTCGGTCGCGGCGGGCCTGGCCACGCTGCGGCTGGCCACCCCCGAGGTGTACGCACGGGTGGATGCCGCAGCGGAGACGGTCGCATCGGCCCTGAGCGCGGCGCTCGATCGGGCCGGTGTGGTGCACAGCGTTCCGCGGGCGGGCAGCCTGTTCGGGCTCGCGTTTCTGCCGGCCGCGCCCCGCTCATATGCCGAGGCGCAGACGCAGCGGGCGGAGCGGTATCCCGCGTTCTTCCACGCGATGCTGGATGCCGGCGTCTCCCTGCCGCCGAGCGTGTACGAGGCGTGGTTCCTCACCGCGGCGCACGACGACGACGCGCTGGCCGTGGTGGTCGACGCGTTGCCCGCCGCGGCTCGCGCCGCTGCGAGCGTGGCCTGATCGGGGGCGCGTGATCCGCGTGCTCTGTCGTGGGGTGGAGTGATCCGCGTGCCCTGCGGTGGGTCAGGTGGCGTGATGCGCGTGCCCGGCGGCGGGCTTTGTGGGCTTTGTGGCCCGGTCGGTCCCAGGGCAGAATCCTTGGCGCGTGTTGCGGCATCCTGCATTGTGTAGCAGCTACGCGCGCCACGTATTTCGGGGTGAGGTAGCCGCATGCGACAAGTATTTCGGGGGAGGCGTAGGCGCCCGGTGGTTGGGCGACGCGAGCCCGTGCATGTGGTCGGGTGATCCGTGTGCTCGTCGGTGTACCCGGTGGGCTTTGTGGCTGAGTGGTTCGCGGCGAAGTTCTTGGCGTGCGTTGTGGCATCCCACGTCGGGCAGCAGCCACAGGCGCCAAGGATTTCACGGAGAAGTCACGACACGGGCCAAGGATTTGAGGGAGTCAACTACACGGGCCAAGGATGTCCGGGGAGTCACCCGCGCGCACCGGGAACCCCTGCCGGACCGGCGAAGCCGTGCGGGATGGCGCGGGTATGCCCGGCCGCATCGACATCTAGGCTGGCGGGGTGCCTGAGAAACCCCGAGTGACCGTGCTCGCCGGCGGCGTCGGCGGATCCCGCTTCTCGATGGGGGTGCGCGAAGCGCTCCGACGGCGCGGCGCACCGGAGGCGACCGTCGTGGTCAACACCGGCGACGACCTCTGGCTGAGCGGCGTCCGCCTGCAGCCCGACATCGACTCGGTGCTCTACGCGCTCGGCGGCGTGAACGACACGGTGCGCGGCTGGGGGCGCGCCGGCGACACCGAGCGGGTGAACGAGGAACTGCAGGCGTGGGGCGCCGGGTGGCCGTGGTTCACGCTAGGCGACCTGGATCTCGGCACGCACCTGGCACGCACCGGGTGGCTACGTGAGGGCCTCACCGTCACCGACGTCGTCGCCCGGCTGGCTGGCCGGTGGCCGCTCGGCATCCGGATGCTGCCCATGACCGATTCCGAGGTCGACACCCACGTGCTGCTGGCCGGCGACGTGCGCATGCACTTCCAGGAGTGGTGGACGCGGCACCGCGCCGCGCTTGCGCCCCTCGGGTTCGAGAATCCGGGCATCGCCGCCGCGCGTCCGGCCCCCGGGGTCGAGGAGGCGATCCGTGAGGCGGACGTCGTGCTCGTCGCGCCTTCCAACCCGGTCGTGTCAATCGGACCGATCCTCGCCGTCCCCGGCATCCGCGAGGCGCTCGCCGCCGCGCGGGGTCGCGTGGTCGGGGTGTCGCCGGTCATCGGTGGTGCGGTGGTGCGGGGCATGGCCGACGTGTGCCTCACCGCGATCGGGGTTGAGACGTCGGCCGCCGCGGTCGCCGCCCACTACGGTCCGCGGCGGACGGGCGGAATCCTGGACGCGTGGCTTCTGGCCGAGGAGGATGCGGCGCTGGCCGCATCCGTCGAGGCCGCCGGCATCCGCGCCGTCGTGGCCCCTCTCTGGATGCGCGACCTGGAGCTCTCGGCGGCTTTGGCGGACGCGGCGCTCGCTGCGGCCGGCGCCTGATTCCGCTATCTGAGCCCGGGCGCTGTGGACCCTGCGGATCACGATCCCGCCGATGGACCGTGTCGTGCCGAAGGGGATGTCGTCGCCGCTGCGGGTGTCCCTGCGCGCGCCGCCCTCACCCCTGCGCGGTCCAGGCGGCGCGGGTGCGCGCCCCTGCCCGCTCGATCACCTCGACCAGTTGCGCGAGCGTGTCCACGTCGCGCCGGAGCCCGGATGCGGCGCCCACGATGATCGGGATGCACCCAAGCGCCCGGTGACGGGCGAAGGAGTCGGCGCCGAAGGCCGACACCCACGGCACCCCCACGGCGGTCACGAGCGTCGATCCGGTGCTCTCGGCGTCCGCGACGACGGCCCGGGGGTGCGTTGCCGCCACGGCCAGCACCTCGTCGAGCTCGCCCGGGCGCAGCGCGGGCACATCCCCGAGCAGCGCCGCGACCGCTCCATCGCCGGCTGCGGCGATCCCGGCTGCGACGGCGGCGTCGAGGCCTGCCGCCGGGTCGGCCGTCACCGAGACCTTGGGCTGGTCGGCGAGGGCCGCCGCGGTCGCCGCGTCGGCCGTCACCACGATCACCCGCACGACGGATGCGGCGGCCGCTGCCGCCACGACGGTGTCGAGACCGATCGCCCGCACCAGCTCCACCGAGGCGCCCGCCAGTCGTGACTTTCCGCGCGCCGCCGGCTTCAGCGGGACGACCACCGTCCATTCCCGGTGTGGGGACGCCGGCCCCGTCGATCCTGGGGGGCCCGCTGCGCTCCCCGACTCTCTGGGACCGGTTGGTTCTTCCGGACCCGCCGATCCCCCGGGACCCGTCGATCCGCCCGGACGCGCCGATCCCCTGGGATCAGCCGCGCCTGAGTGACCGGCTGACCCCCGGGGGGCCGCCGCCGGCCCTGCGGGGCGGGGTTCCGGTGCGGAGGCCGCGGCGCCGGTCATCCGATGCTCGGACGGGAACGCCGCACCGGTGCCCATCGCCCCCTCATGCCCCGCACCGGCGCCCTCTCACGCCCCGAACCGGGCGCGCAGCCGTGGCAGGATCTCGGTGCCGTAGGTGCGGAGGAACTCGGCCTGGTCGGCTCCCGGGTCGTGGAACACCAGGTGCCGGAAGCCCAGCTCGACGTAGCGGGCGATGCGCTCGACGTGCTCCTCCGGGTCGGTGGAGACGATGAAACGGCTCGCCGCACGCTCGATCGGCAGCGCGGCTGCGCGCCGCTGCATCTCGATCGGGTCGTGCACGCCCATCTTCTCCTCGGGGGTGAGTGCCAGCGGCGCCCAGAACCGGGTCTTCTCCAGGGCCGTCTGCCGGTCGGGGTGGTACGACACCTTGACCTCGATGAGGGTGTCGACGTCGGATGCCGTGCGCCCGGCTTTGGCGAGTCCGTCGTTCAGCGCCGGCAGCAGCGTGTCGGTGTACAGGGCGGGGTCCTTGCCGCTCGTGGTGATGAACCCGTCCGCGATTCTCGCGGCGAGGCGGGTGGCGGCGGGACCGGCGCCGCCGATGTAGATCGGCACGGGGGTGCTCGGGCGGTCGTAGACCGTCGCATCCGTGACGTGCCAGAAGGTGCCCTCGAAGGTGACCCGGTCGCCGGCCCACAGCTTCTCGATGAGGGTGATGGCCTCCTTCAGACGCTGGAAACGTTCCGGGGCATCCGGCCAGTCGAGTCCGAGGGTGACCTCGTTCAGCGCCTCGCCGGTGCCGACGCCCAGCACGATCCGTCCCGGATACATCACCCCGAGGGTCGCGAACGCCTGCGCGACGACCGCGGGGTGGTAGCGGAAGGTGGGCGTCAGCACGGAGGTGCCGAGGATCACGCGCGACGTGCGGGCGCCGACTGCGCCGAGCCAGGGGAGCGCGGCGGGCGCGTGTCCGCCGTCGTGCATCCAGGGCTGGAAGTGGTCGGAGATGAACACCGAGTCGAATCCCACCTCCTCGGCGAGCACCGCGTAGTCGGCCAGCTCTCCCGGGCCGAACTGCTCGGCCGAGGCCTTGTAGCCCAGTCGCAACGGAATGGTCATGGTTCTCCTCCCGCCCGCGACCGATCGCGGGGCTCGTCGCTGGCCGCGGCGAATTCCTCGCCGCGGCTTTCTCTCAGCATGGTGCGGAACGCCTCGACCGTGTCCGGCCACAGCAGCGTGAGGCGTCCGGAACGGTCGTCGACATACCAGTTGTGGCAGCCGCCGACCACCCATGGGGTAGTCGCCGCGGCCTCATCGATCCGTGCGGTGTACGCCTTCTCGGCGTCCGGCCGGACTCGCAGCACGCCGCCGCGGGCATCCCGCCGGTCGAGAGTGGAGATCACGTAGTCGGCCTGGGCCTCCGCCATGAGTACGGAGGAGTTGTGCCCGAGCGAGGCATTGGGACCGTTGAGCACGAACAGGTTCGGGAACCCGGCGACGACGGTCGAGGCGACGGAGGTCATCCCGTGCGACCAGTGCTCCGCGAGGGTCTCGCGCTCGCCGGTGACGAGATCGGCGTAGGGCTGCTGGGAGGCCGCGAAGCCGGTCGCCAGCACGATCACGTCGGCCCGGTGGCGGGCTCCGGATGCGGC
>JAATGR010000241.1 GCA_015654575.1 Actinomycetales bacterium | reverse complement strand
TCGTCGTCGACGGGGGGATCGTCGGGGGTCGGGGCGTCGTCGGCTGCGGAAGCGGCGGTGACGGTCTCTGTCGTCTCGGATTCCGCCGGAGCGGTGGTCGGGGGTCGGGTCGTCTCGGAAGCGGCGGCCTCCGGCATCGTGGACTCCGCGACGGGGGCCTCAATATCCGAAGGGGCGGGCGTGGACCGATCGACGGGGGCCTCAGCATCCGAAGGGGCGGGCGTGGACGGATCGACCGGGGTCCGGGCGGCCGAGTCCGCAGCGGCCGAACTGGTCAGCGCATTCGTTCCGATCGGGGCCAACCAGGCCCAGGCGCCGCCCGCGATCGCGACGGCGACGACCGCGGCGGTCGCGACCGCCGCCAGCCGTGCGGGGCGGGAGGACATCCGGGTGAGAGCACCCCCTGACGGCGGGACGCTGCCGCCGACGGTCGCTGCGGCTGCCGCCTGCGCCCCGCCGGTCTGCGCCCAGGCGGTGTACGCGGCAGCGCCGCCGATGCCAACCGTGAGGGGGAGCATCACCAGGGCTAGCCGGGAGGCGACGTCCTTCGCCTCCTCCCAGGCCAGCGCGCATCCGGTGCAGGTCGCGAGGTGTGCGTCGACGCGTCGCGCGTCGCGTCGCGACAGCGCGCCGCGGGTATGCGATCCGAGCAGCGACATCGCCTCGATGCATTCCGGTTCGGTCGCACGACGCAGTTGCGTGCCGATCCAAGCGTCACGGAATCCGCGCCGTGCCCGCAGCAGCAGCGCCGACGCGGCGTTGGGGGCCAGCCCGAGCAGTGGCGCGAACTGACGCGGCTTCATCCCGTCGATCTCGGCGTACCACAACGCCTCCTGCCAGCGCGTGGGCAGCGTGTGGAACGCTGTCGCCGTCGCGCCCTTCTCCAGCGCGTGCAGCGCGTCGTTCTCCGCATCTGGCGCCGCGGCCTGAACCGTGTTCTCAAGGTCGGTCGCCTGTGCGCGTGCGGCGCGGGCGCCCCATTCACGGGCTACGTTGCGCACGGATGTCAGCAGGTAGGGGCGGAATCCGATCGTCGGGCCGCTGCCGCGTCCGATCGCCGCGAGGATGCGCGCGTACGCCTCGGCGACGAGGTCGTCGGCATCCAGCGTCGAGAACGCGCGAGCTGCGGCATGCGCGGCAGCGGAGTGGCGCACCCACAGCTCCGCGTAGGCGCACCGGTCGCCGACGCGCACACGCTGCACCAACTCGTCGTCGGGCAGTCCGGATAGGGACATGGCCGCCTCTTTCATACCGGGCTGTACGGGTGAGGGTGCTCGGCCCAGCCTACGGTCTGAACCTCGATCGATTCGAAATTGCGCAGATGACGGGTGAGGTCCTGGAAGGCGCTGGCTTTGAACCCGTCCCCGTCCACGAGCTCGGCCCGCTCCCTGCCGTCGTCGACGAGCACGCACTGGCGGGGCCCGAGCGCGCCCGGGGGAGGGAACACGAACGTGGTCCGATCGCGGGGCCATTCCCGTCCATCTTCGCGCCACAGGGCATGCACGGTGTCGCGACGGATCAGCACGATGTGCGGTCGGATCATGCTGTGCGAACGGCGCGAGGGGAGCCGCCGTCGGGCGACGAAGAGCACATCGGCCGGATGACCGGGGGAGAACCCTCGATCGGCGAGAAGTCGTTCGGCGACGGAGATGTGCATAACCAAACGATGACGTCTCCCGACTTTTATGACGCGATTCCGGAGAACTGGTCTCGCTCATCACCAGTTTCCCCCGAAACGGTAGGGTGCCGTCGGGGTCAGGGGGTGTCGATGACCGCGTTGTCGTCAGAGGAGGCGGGCTCCTCGGCCGCATCGGCGGCTACCCCTTCGGGGCGGATCAGCTCCCTCACCTCTGACATGAAACTCGTCAGCTGCTGCTGCTGCCAACGCAGTTGACGGGTGCGATCCTCAGCGTCGCGTAGCACCGACGTGCTGTGCTCGATGACGGTCTCCACGATGCGTTGCGCCTTCACCCGCGCCCGATCGAGGGTCTCGTGGGCGCGCATCTGCGTGTCTGCCTCGATCTGCGCCGCCTGGGCGCGCATGAGTCTCTCGTAGTCGTCGGCCTTCGCGGAGATCCGCTGTGCATGCTCCAGTGAGGAGGCGACCTGATCATTCGCATCGCTCGTGATGCGCTCCGCGTGGGCGACGGCCTGGTTGTGCAACACCAGGAACTCCTGTTGGGCGTCATCCTGCCGGCGGGTCAGCGTCTCTTCGAACTCCAGCACTCTGGCGTTCATCTCCCGCACGTCGCGCTCCGTGTCCGAACGCAGTTGCGCGGTCTCCCGGGTGACCATTGCCCGCAACGCGGCGGCACCTTTCTCCGCCTCGGTGCGGATCGCGGCGGCCTCGCGCTCGGCCTGCGCGACCTTCTCCGCTGTGTGTGCAGACTCGCGCTGGATCCGCGCTTCGTGAGCCGTGTACTCGGTGTCCATCTTCAATCGCACCTGGTCGGCGTCGTGCTGCGCCTGGGCCGTGACACGGGCGACGTCGGCGTCCAGCTCGGCGCGGCGGGTCGACGCCTCCTCGCGGGCGGCCTCCAGCAGTCGTTCGGCCTGTGCCGCGGCGTTCTGCACGATTGCGGTGGCCTGCTCCTCTGCGACCTTCAGCACGGCCTCGAACTGCTGACGGCTGGCTGGCTCGTCGCCGTCGCGCTCGACCAGCGGCGCCTCGGACAACTCGGTGCTCAGCGCCTGCACCTGCTGCTCGGCGTCGGAGGCCTGCGCCCGCGCCGCGGCCAGGTCTTCGGCGAGTTTGGCAGTGGTCCGCTCGTTCTCCTCGCGCAGCTGGTCGAGGGTGGTGCTGTTCTGCGCGTGCACGCGGTCGATCTCGTCACGATGGCGGTCATCGAGCGCGCCGAGTTCCGCGGTGAGCGACTGGACGCGGGCGGTCAGATCGGTGAGGGCGGCATCCACCTCCTGCCGGTCGTATCCGCGGAAGCCGACCGTGAAGTAGGTCTGCTCGCCCTGGCCGGACCGGATGAGCTGGTCGAACGGGGATCCAGCAGCGGGCGTGGACGGGTCACTCATGGACGACGCCTTCCTGTCGGGGGGAGGGGAGGGGCAACGGACCGCAGGTGCGCGTCCATTGTGCGGGTCCATCGTATGTCTCGCCCGTGAACGGCGGGAGTGACCGGCGTCGCTCCGACAGTGCAGAATCTGATGACATGAGCACATCACTGCCGGAACTGACCCGGATGCCGGAGCCGCAGTACGTCATGAGCGGGGACGGATTCCGCATCGCGACGTACTCATGGGGCGAGGAGAGCGATCCCACCGTGCTGGTCGTGCACGGGTTCGCCTCCAGCACCCGCGACAACTGGGTGGACACCGGATGGGTCCGCGATCTGCAGCGCGCCGGCTACCGCGTGCTCGCTCTCGACCAGCGCGGTCACGGAGCGAGCGAGAAGCCGCACGACCGGCGCGACTACGCCCTGTCGGCTTTTGTGGGCGACGTCGAGTCCGTCCTGGACACCTACCTGGTCGACACTGCGTGCTATGTCGGCTACTCCCTGGGGGCGCGCGTCGGCTGGGAGGTCGCGAAGGACCTCTCCGACCGGCTCGCGCGCGTCGTCCTCGGCGGCGTTCCGGACGGCGTGCCGCTGAATCGCCTCGATCTCGAGCAGGCGCGCGCCTTCGTCGGGTTCGGGGCGCCGGTCACGGATCCCGTCACCCAGAACTACGTGCGACTGATCGAGCGGGTCGGCGGAAACGACATGCGGGCACTGCTGGAGATCGCCGAGGGGATGCGGGCGTCCGGCGCCGCCGATCCCGATCCCGCCTCATCGCCCACCCAGCCCGTGCTGTTCGCGACCGGAACGCAGGACGCCATCATCGAGGGCTCCCGTGCGCTGGCCGCGGCGTACCCCCGGGGCAGGTTCGTGGAGATCCCCGATCGTCACCACTTCAACGCGCCGGGCTCGAGGGTGTTCCGCCAGACGGCGATCACGTTCCTCGGCGCTGCCGACTGAGGCATGCTCGGCCGGCGCTGTCGGCGTCACAGCGTCGGCAATGTCCCCGGAGGCGGTGTCGCGCGGTACCCGACGCCGCGCACCGTCGCGATGAACCGGGGGAGAGTCCCGGTCTCGCCGAGCTTGCGACGGAGGTTCGTGATGTGTGAGCTGATCGCGTGCTCGTCCGCGTCGGTGACCGTGCCGACGCCGAGGTAGCCCTCGTCACGGACGGCGAGCACGAGATCGGATCTGCTGCGCACCTTCCCTTCGGAGCGCAGCAGCAGAACCAGCAGATCGAACTCGGTGCGGGTCAGGGTCAGGTGCTGCCCGTCGAGCTCGGCGGTGCGGTGCGAGACCTCGATCACGAGGCCGCCGTGAGTGAGAGTGTCGGACGACATCCGATCGGTGTGCCCGGTTTCCGGTTCGACCGGTGCGGATACCCGGGAGGGGGGCGGGGCGGATCGCGGGGGCGCCCCCGCGTCCGCCGCGGTGTCCGCCGTCGGCTTCCCATCGACTCCGTCCTGCGGATCGGTGTCGAGGGCGGCCGTGCGGGAGCGCCTGATCACCGCATCCAATCGCGCGCGGAGCTCGCGGACACGGAACGGTTTGATCACGACATCGTCCGCGCCTGCGGCGAAGCCCAGGACGATGTCGGTCTCGTCGCTGAGAGCGGTGATGAGGATGACGTACGCGTCGCTGAACAGCCGGATGCGGCGGGCCGTCTCGAACCCGTCTATCCCGGGCATGTTGACGTCGAGGGTGACCAGGTCGGGCCGATGCTCGCGCACCGCCGCGATGCCCTCGAGGCCTGCGGGCGCTTCGACCACCCGGTACCCTGCGGAGACCAGGATCTGCCTGATCAGGCCCCGCACATCCGGTTCGTCGTCGACGACCACCGCGACCAGGTGCCCGTTGGGTTCGACTTCGCTCACTCCGAGATCCTGGCAGATCCTCGTAGCGCTCGCACG
This sequence comes from Actinomycetales bacterium, assembly GCA_015654575.1. Classification (GTDB taxonomy): domain Bacteria; phylum Actinomycetota; class Actinomycetes; order Actinomycetales; family Microbacteriaceae; genus Microbacterium. Next base: position 947 of record JAATGR010000241.1, on the reverse strand, counting down.
CTGGCATGTGCTATCGGCCGAATCCGAGCGGACTCAGGAGCGGCTGGGCCACCGCAACGGCGTCTCGGTCGGCAACGTACCGCTCAGAGGGGAGAAGGGCGGCGGAACAGCCGTGCGGGGAACCCGAGCCGTTGGCCGTCGGCGGCGTGGCCGGGCGATGCGATATCTCCGGCACCGGCCGCTTCCGTCCGGGAGGGCTCCTCGTCCCCTTGCGCGACGCGGCGCAGGACGGCGGCCGCGAGAGGCGATCGCCACAGGGCCGCCGGGGGCAGTAGGTCGACCGTCGTCCGTGCGCTCCTGGACACCCTCGTGCGGAAAGCGTCGCTGAGGCGGGGGGCTTCGCGGATCTCGTCGAACAATGAGAGATGGATCGGCACCGGGGCCTGCGTTCGTGAGAGGACGGACGCGAGCCAGCCGGTCTTCCCGCTGACCAGCTGTTCGGTCGCATCGAGGGCCGGTGAGATTTCGGGGCCCAGCCAGACCTCGACGACGACCCGTTCTCGGCCGTCCAGCGGGGAGCCCAGACGGATGCTGAAGCCATCGCCGCGGCGGAAGCTCGGCGGTGTGTCCAGTGCGGCGCCGACCGCGGCGAGTGCTTCCGCCACGCGCTGCCAGTTGACGCCTTCCCGGTAGGCGGGGGCGCTGTTCGCGGCGTTCGGGACGATTCCGGCGAGTTCGCCCGGGGTGATCGCGATCAATCGGCGGGGGTGAGGGATATGAAGGTCGGATGCGCCGGGCACGGTGTCTCCTCACGAAAATGGACGGTAGGACGGCAGTCCGATGGAGCCGTCTTCCTGCTCAGATGACGGAGGCGCCGTTTCGTGACGCGGCGAGGGGAGATCGTTCGCCGTGACCGTCCGTGATCCCGGCGGGTCTTCTACGCGGCAGAGCGCAGGTGATCCATCTCCGGTGCGCCGTCCGAGGAGTGCCGGTCCGGCGCCGGGGCG
>JAATGR010000193.1 GCA_015654575.1 Actinomycetales bacterium | reverse complement strand
GAGGCCGAGCGCTGCGGCGCGGGCGACGAGACCCCGAATGTCGTGGGCGAGCTCCGCGAGCGGCGTCGCGGAGGCGGAGACGGTGGCGCCCCGTCCGCGGCGCAGCTCCACCAGTCCCTCGTCGCGCAGCAGTTGATAGGCGTGCAGCACGGTGTGGACGTTCAGATCGAGCGCGGCGGCGAGCTCGCGCGCCGGGGGCAGGCGATCGCCCGGTGCCAGCCGGCCGGCGACGACCTCCGTGCGGACACCGGCGGCGATCTGCTCGAACAGCGGACGACGCCCCTCGACGTCGATGCGGATCAGCACGATATCTCCCATAGTTCTAGGACAACTAGAATTATTATGCCGCCGTCGGCGGCGCCTACGCTAGTGCGGTGCCCGTCGACCTCGCCGCCCCGCTGCTGGCCTGGTACGCCACGGCTGCACGTGAACTGCCCTGGCGCGCACCGGGATTCGGCGCCTGGGGCGTGCTCGTCAGCGAGTTCATGCTGCAGCAGACCCCGGTGGCCCGGGTCATCCCGCGTCTGGCGGAATGGCTGACGGCCTGGCCGGCGCCCACCGATCTCGCGGCGGCACCGCCCGCCGATGCGGTGCGGCGCTGGGCGAACCTCGGATATCCGCGGCGCGCACTGTGGCTCCACCGCGCCGCCGTCGAGATCCGCGACCGCCACGACGGGGTCGTGCCACGCGACGTCGACGCGCTCCTGGCCCTCACCGGCATCGGCGACTACACCGCGCGGGCGGTAGCGGTGTTCGCCTACGGCGACCGGCATCCGGTGGTCGACACCAACACGCGGCGGGTCATCGCCCGCGCGGTCGGCGGCAGGGCGCAGCCGGGTCCGCCGTCGCGCCGCTATCTGGACGCGATGGATGCCCTGCTGCCGTCCGACGATGCGGAGGCCGCCGTCTTCAACGCCGCGATGATGGAGCTCGGCGCGCTCGTGTGCACCGCGCGATCCCCGTCATGCGATGCATGCCCGATCGCGCATACATGCGTGTGGCGGGCTGCCGGCTACCCCGACACCGGCGATGGCGGGCGCCGGCAGGCGCGTTACGAAGGCAGCGACCGGCAGGCCCGCGGCGCCGTGCTGCGGGCGCTACGCGAAGCGCCGGGGCACGAGGTGCCGATCGACGTCGCCGCATCCGACTGGCCGGATGCACTCCAGCGCGACCGCGCGATCGACTCGCTCGTCGCGGATGGTCTCGCCGAAGCCGTGGACGGGATGCTGCGGCTGCCGCGCTGAGCATCGCCGGCCCCACCGACCTCGGCGCCGCCGCACCGCTCAGTCCGCGAACGATCCGTAGACGGCGAGCGTGTTCGCGGCCAGCTGTGCGCACAGCCCGTCGAGGTCGACGCCGAGCTCGGCGGCCATGAAGCGCACCGTGAGCGGCACCAGATACGGCGCGTTGGGGCGCCCCCGCAGCGGCGCGGGGGTGAGGAACGGGGCATCCGTCTCGACCAGGATGCGCTCCAGCGGTGTCACCGCGAGCGCGTCCCGCAGATTCTGCGCGTTCTTGAACGTGACGTTGCCGGCGAAGGAGAGCCAGTATCCGCGGTCGACCGCGATGCGGGCCATCGCCGCATCCCCGGAGAAGCAGTGAAACACCGTGCGCTCGGGCGCGCCGACCCGCAGCAGGGTCTCGAGCACCGCATCGTTCGCGTCGCGGTCGTGGATCTGCATTGCGATGCCGTGCTTCTTCGCCAGCGCGATGTGCGCTTCGAAGCTCTCGAACTGCGCGGGGCGTCCCCCCTCGTCGGTGCGGAAGAAGTCGAGTCCGGTCTCGCCGATCGCCCGTACCCGCGGTTGCGCGGCGAGCTCGTCGATGGCCGTGATCGCTTCGTCGAGGCGTCCGTCCGAGGCATAAGCCGGAGCCTCGTTGGGATGGATCGCAACCGCGGCCAGCACCCGCGGATCGGATGCCGCGGCCCAGGCCGACCACCGGCTGGACTCGATGTCGCCGCCCGCCTGCACCACGCCGGCGATTCCGACAGCGGCGGCCCGATCCAGGTGGTCGGTCAGCGGAAGACCCTCGCCGTCCTCGATTTCGAGGTGGCAGTGGTTGTCGTACACCGGAACGGCGAGCGGCTCGGGCAGCGGCGGGTACGACACATCGCGCGAACCCTTCTCGCGCTGCCGCGTGTACTGCGACGGATCGGTCACCGGGTCACTCCTCTCGGCTGTGCGGCATCCCCCGGCACCCGCCCCCGAGCATGTCCCCGCTCGGACCGTTCGGACGCCGCCCGGGCGGTCCTCAGCGGGACAGGATCCGGTCCGAAGTGGGACATCACAGGGGTCGGCGCGTCAGGACTCGATGCGGGGGAAGAGCGGGCTGAGCCCGTTCACGGATGTCCCCGGACGCAGCTGCCCCCACCGGCCGGCGTCCCGCAGGGGCTGGTCGACCAGGCGTCCGAGACTCTCGGCCGCGCCGAGCGCGATCCACAGCCGCTCGGTCGAGACCGGCATGACCGGGGACAGCAGCACGGCGAGCGCCCGCAGCCCCTCGGCCGCGGTGTAGAGCACGGTGCCGAGCCGCTCGCGCTGCGCGTCGTCCTTCGCGAGCGCCCACGGCTCGTTCTCCGTGATGTACCCGTTCAGCTCGTCGACGATCGTCCAGATCGCGGCGACCGCCTCGTCGATGCGGAAGCGCTCGATCGCGGCATCCGCCGCGGAGACGGCGTCCGCCACGGTGCGCTGCACCGCGGCATCCGCATCGGTGTACGGCCCGGCCGGCGGCACGATGCCCTCGAAGTACCGCTCGACCATCGCGATGGTGCGGGAGGCCAGGTTGCCGAACCCGTTGGCGAGCTCGGCCTGGTAGCGGGCGGCGAGATCCTCCCAGGAGAAGGATCCGTCCTGGCCGAACGCGATCGCGGAGAGGAAGTAGAACCGGTAGGCGTCCGATCCGAACACGTCGATGATCTCGGTCGGGGCGATGCCCGTCAGCTTCGACTTGGACATCTTCTCGCCGCCGACCAGCAGCCAGCCGTGCGCGAACACGCCCGCCGGCACCTCGAGCCCTGCGGCCATCAGCATCGCCGGCCAGATCACGGCATGGAAGCGGAGGATGTCTTTGCCGACCACGTGGTGCGCGGGCCAGCGCCGGTCGAACTCGGCAGAGTCGGCACCGTAGCCGACGGCGGTCGCATAGTTCAGCAGCGCGTCGACCCACACGTAGATGACGTGCGTCTCGTCCCACGGCACCTTGATGCCCCAGTCGAAGGCGCTGCGGGAGATTGAGAGATCTTTCAGGCCGGACCGCACGAAGGACATGACCTCGTTGCGCGCGGACTCGGGCCGAATGAAATCGGGCCGCTCCCGGTACAGCTTCAGCAGCGGCTCGGCGAACTCGCTGAGCTTGAAGAAGTAGTTCTTCTCCTGCAGCAGCTCGAGCGGCTTGGAGTGGATGGCGCAGACCTTCAATCCTTCGAACTCGCCGGTTCCCTCGACGATCTCCGACTCCGGCTTGAACTCCTCGCAGCCCACGCAGTACAACGCCTCGTACTCGCCGGCATAGATGTAACCGCGGTCGTAGACCGCCTGCACGAAGCGCTTCACGCCCTCCTCGTGCCGGGTCTGGGTGGTGCGGATGAAGTCGTCGTTGGCGACATCCAGGCTGGTCAGCAGCGGGAACCACGCCTCGCCGACGAGCTTGTCGACCCACTCTTGCGGGGTGACGCCGTTGGCGGCTGCGGCGCGGAGCATCTTCTGTCCGTGCTCGTCGGTGCCGGTGAGCATCCAGGTGTCGTCACCGGCCTGCCGGTGCCAGCGCGCCAGCGTGTCCACGGCGACCGTCGTGTACCCGTGGCCGATGTGCGGCACATCGGAGGGGTAGTAGATCGGCGTCGTGATGTAGAAGGAACGGCCGTTGCTCACCCGACGATTCTAGGCGGGGCAGATGCCGCGGCTCTCGTCCATGACAACGGTGCCCGGACGCGCCGAGCTGGATCGGACGGCGCCCCCCGGTCGGCGGTGGTCATTCGCACCCGCGCGTTCATAACTCAGGCAATGTGGGGCTATCGGTGGCCGCGGGGTCTCCGACGCGCTGGTTCTGCCTGAGTTGTGAACGGGTGAGGCCGGGTAACGCCCTGCCGGGTTCGGATGCCCGCCGCGTTTCACGTGATGCGCCGATGCCCGGAACAAGGCCCGACGAGCGCCTACACCGGCGGCCAGAACTCAGGACATTCCGCACGGCCACGCGGGAAAGCGGCCGAAAACCGGCATCCCGACCGGAGTGTCCTGAGTTTTGCGCCGATGAGGCAGCCGGCGTGAGGAAAGGAGGCGGGGGACGAGGCCCAGTCGCGGACGCCCTGACCTCAGCCGCGGACGGCGAGCGCGGCCTGATACAGCTCGCGCGAGGAATGCCCGGTGTGGGCGGATACCTCGACGGCGGCATCCTTCAGGCGGATGCCGGTGCGCACCAGCTCGAGCACCTGCGTCACCGCGTCGGGGAAGGCGACCGCGCGGCCGGCAGCCCCGGAGACCACGACGACGATCTCGCCGCGCACGCCGCCCTCCGCCCAGGCGGCGAGATCCGACAGGGCGCCGCGGCGCACCTCCTCGTGCAGCTTCGTCAGTTCGCGGCAGACGGCGGCGCGCCGATCGGCGCCGAAGGCGGCGGCGAGATCGGCGAGGGATGCCGCGATCCGCGACGGGCTCTCGAAGAACACCAACGTGCGACGCTCGGCCGCAAGCTCGGCGAGCAGCGCACGCCGTTCGGCGGGCTTGCGCGGCAGGAACCCCTCGAACGCGAACCGGTCGGTGGGGAGCCCCGACACCGCCAGCGCGGTGACCACGGCCGACGGACCGGGGATCGCCGTGACCGCGACGCCCGCCTCGGCCGCCGCCGCGACGAGCGAGTAGCCGGGATCGCTGACGGTCGGCATCCCGGCATCGCTGATGACCAGCAGGTCGTCGGAGGCGGCGAGCGCGACCAGCTCCGCCGCCTTCTGCTTCTCGTTGTGGTCGTGCATCGCGATCAGCCGGGGACGGTTTGCGATGCCGAGCCCCGCGAGCAGGCGCTGCGCGGTGCGGGTGTCCTCCGCGGCCACCACGGTCGCCGTCTCCAGCGCCGACACCAGCCGCGCGGAGGCGTCGCCCAGGTTGCCGATGGGCGTCGCCGCGAGGATGATCACCGGGCCAGCATAGGCTGGGCGGGTGACCGTGACCGCCGAGCCGTTGCTGCCCGACGAGTTCCGCCCGTCACGGTACGACCGGGTGATGGACCGCATCCGAGGAAGCCGGCTCGCCTCCCGCCGGCTCGACCTCTGGGCGCCGATCGTCGTGACGCTCCTGGCCGCCGTCCTGCGCTTCTGGAACCTCGCCCACCCCGACGAGATCGTCTTCGACGAGACCTACTACGTCAAGGACGCGTGGTCACAGTGGAACCTCGGCTACACCGCGAACTGGCCGAGCGACGCCGATACGTCGTTCGTCGCCGGCGATACCGACATCTTCGTCACCGGACAGCAGGGCAGCTTCTCGGTGCATCCGCCCCTCGGCAAGTGGCTGATCGGCGTCGGCATGTGGCTGTTCGGCGCCGACAACCCGTTCGGCTGGCGGTTCTCGACGGCGCTGTTCGGCACCGCCCTGGTGCTGCTGGTGTACCTGGCCGCCAAGACCCTCACCCGTTCCACCCCGATCGCGACCCTCGCCGGGTTCCTGCTGGCCATCGACGGGCTGGCGATCGTGATGAGCAGGGTCGCCCTGCTCGACGTGTTCCTCGCGTTCTTCGTCCTGCTCGCCTTCTGGTTCGTGCTGCTCGACCAGCGTCGACATTCCGCGCGGCTCGCGCGCGCGCTCGCCGGCCGTGGGGACGAGCCGTGGTGGGGACCGATGCTGTGGAACCGCCCCTGGCTGCTCGCCGCGGGCGCCGCGGCGGGGGCGGCCACGGCCGTGAAGTGGTCGGGCGTGTACGCGCTAGCGGCGCTCGGCGTCTACGTCGTCGTGACCGACATGATGCTCCGCCGCCGGCTGCGTGTGGCGATGTGGCCGTTCGACGGGCTGCGTCAGGGCGTCGTCGCATTCCTGTACCTGGTTCCGATCGCGTTCGTGGTGTACCTCGCGTCGTGGACCGGATGGCTGACGACAAGCCTGGGCTACGACCGGCAGAGCGCGGTGACCGATCCCGCGACCGGGTTCTGGTCGTGGGTGCCGCTGCCGTTGCAGAGCCTGTGGACCTTCCACCTCGCGATGTACAACTTCCACGTCAATCTCACGACGCCGCACGCCTACGCGAGCCCCGCCGTGCAGTGGCCGGTGCTGCTTCGCCCCACGTCGATGTACTGGAACCTGGACGACGACACGGTGCAGGCGATCTCCAGCATCGCGAACCCGCTCATCTGGTGGGTGGGCGTGGCCGCGGCGCTGTTCCTGCTGTACCTCTTCGTGCGCACCCGCAAGGCGATGTACGCCTTCGTGCTCACCGGCGTGGTGGCGACCTACGTGCCGTGGCTGTTCTACCCGGAGCGGACGATCTTCCAGTTCTACACGATCGCGATCCTGCCGTTCCTGGTGATCGGGATCGCGCTCGCGGCCCGCGCGATCACCGGATCCCGGGTGCGCGAACGCCGACTGTCGGGGCAGCGCGTGGTGCTGACGTTCGTCGTGGTCGCGGTCGTGCTCTCGGCCTTCTGGTACCCGGTGTGGACCGCGATGCCCGTCCCGTACGACTTCTGGCGGCTGCACAACTGGCTGCCCAGCTGGGTGTGATCCGGCTCAGCGGGCGACCGGCAGCTCGGCGGGTTCGGTGACCGGCAGCCGGCAGGCGAAGCCGCGGCAGTCGTAGGCGGCGGACCGGCCGTCGACGAGGCCGCGCGCCTCGAACAGGGTGAACCCGGATGCCGCGAACAGCGCCGCCTGCGCCGCGGTGACGAGTGCGACCGTGTCGGCATCCGCCGCCGCAGCCGCCGCGCGCAGCGGAGCGTCCTCCCCCACCACGACGAGCTGACGCGGGGGCACCGCCAGCTCGGCGCAGACCCGCAGCAGCGCACCGTGCGCCGCGGGCTCCGCGAGGGCGCGGGCCGCGCGGCCCGCGACGAGCCGCTCCGCGAGCTCCCGGTGGCGCTCCCCCGCCCCGAGGCGCCACAGTCGCAGGGCGGCGGCGGCCAGGGCGGCCGTCCCGGAGGGATGATCCCCGTCGGACTCCTCCCCCGCGGGGATCCCCAGCTCGCGCAGCACCGGGTCGGCGACGGCGGGCGCCGCGGCCGCCGCATCGACGAGGTCGCGGGCCGTGCGCGCGTACGCGACCTCGCCGGTCGCGCAGGCGAGGTCGACGAGTCCCGCGGCGAGCAGCCCGTGGTCCTCGGCGGTTGCTGTGGCGGGTGAGACGATCTCATCGAGGGAGGCGCGCCGCAATCCGCCGTCGGCGCCGCGGCCCGCGGTGAGCACGGTGTCGGCGGCGCGGCGGGCGGCGGCCAGCGCGCGCGGATCGTCGCCGGCCACCGCGAAACGGACCAGGGCCGAGATCGCGGCGCCGTTCCAGCCGGTGACAACCTTGCCGTCCACCGCGGGTGGCTCCAGCTCCGTCCGGCCGGCGGCGTCGCGCGCGTAATATCCGCCCTCGCTGCGGGATCCGCCGATCCACGACTCGGAGTCCTGCGCGGCGCCGAAACCGCCCTCCGGACGCTCCAGCACGTCGAGCAGGAATCCGACGACACCGGACGCGATCGCCGTCTCGCCGAGCTCGAGCGCGAGCTCGATCAGGCCCGCGTTGTCGGTCAGCATCCGCTCGTAGTGCGGCACCGTCCAGTCGCGCCGGGTCGCATAGCGGAAGAACCCGCTATCGACGCCGTCCCGCAGCGGCGAGGCGGCCATCGCCCGCAGCGCCCGCGCGGCGACGGCGGCAGCCTCCGGTTCCCGGGCCGTCACCAGCGGCGAGCGCAGGAAGCGCAGCGCCGGCACGGTGGGGAACTTCGGCGTCGCCATCGGGGCGTCGGATGCGCCGAAGCCGCCGTAGACCGGATCCTCCAGGGCGGCGAGGTTGCGGGCCGCCGCGCGCAGCGCATCCGTCCCCGGGACGGCGCCCGCCTCCTCTCGGGTCGCCTCGGCGAGGGCGGCGCGCACCGCCCCCGCGGTGTGCGCGACCTCGCCGCGTCGCGCCGTCCACGCCTCGGTCACCGCGGCCAGCACGTCGCGGAACGCCGGCAGTCCCCCGCGCGCGACCGGCGGCCAGTAG
>JAATGR010000250.1 GCA_015654575.1 Actinomycetales bacterium | reverse complement strand
GTCAGCCAGGTCAAGCTCATCGCCGAACCGTGGGACGTCGGCCCCGGCGGCTACCAGGTGGGCAACTTCCCGCCGCAGTGGACGGAGTGGAACGGCAAGTTCCGTGACACCGTCCGCGACTTCTGGCGGGGCGAGCCGTCGACCCTCGGCGAGTTCGCGTCGCGGCTGACCGGATCCGCGGATCTCTACGAGCACTCCGGACGCCGGCCGGTGGCCTCCATCAACTTCGTGACCGCGCACGACGGTTTCACCCTGCGCGACCTGGTCTCCTACAACGAGAAGCACAACGAGGCCAACGGCGAGGACTGACGCGACGGCGCCGACTACAACCGCTCCTGGAACGGCGGTGTGGAAGGACCCACCGACGACACCGCGGTGCTGACCATGCGCGCCCGGCAGCAGCGCAACTTCATCGCGACGCTCCTGCTCTCGCAGGGAGTGCCGATGCTGCTGCACGGCGATGAGCTCGGCCGCACGCAGCAGGGCAACAACAACGGCTACGCGCAGGACAACCCGATCACCTGGGTCGACTGGGAGAGCGTCGACCAGCCCCTCGTCGAGTTCACCGCGGCGCTGGCACGGCTCCGGCGGCAGCATCCGACGTTCCGCCGCCGCCGGTTCTTCGACGGCCGTCCGGTGCGCCGCGAGGAGGGGATGAACGTCCCCGACATCGTGTGGCTGCGCCCGGACGGATCGCTCATGGAGCCCGACGACTGGGAGGCCGGGTTCGGCCGCGCCATCGGGGTGTTCCTCAACGGGAACGGCATCCGCGAACGCGACCGTCGCGGCGAGCAGATCACCGACGAGCATTTCGCCGTGCTGTTCAACGCGGGCGACGAGCCCGTCGACTTCACACTGCCCGACGTCGAGTTCGCGCCTCGGTGGGATGTGCTCGTCGACACCGCGGGGGAGCGGGCGAACACCGCCGCGGTGGGTCCCGGCGATGTGCTCCGGGTCGAACCGAAGTCGCTCATGGTGCTGTGCGAGCATCGCGAGCCGGAGACCGAGGTGGATCACTCGGTCGCGGCATCGCTGGCGCAGACCGCGACCAGCACGATCGATGAGGTGCCGGGAGCTGCTCCGCACTCGGAGCTGCCGAGGTGACTCCGCCGCCGGCATCCACATATCGGCTGCAGATCCGGCCGGCGTTCGACCTGGATGCGGCCGCGTACCTCATCCCTTACCTCCGGGATCTCGGCGTCGGATGGGTGTACCTGTCGCCGCTGCTGCGGGCGACGACCGGCTCGGATCACGGCTACGACGTCGTCGACCCGTCGCAGGTCGACCCGGCCCGTGGGGGATCCGCCGGGCTGTCCCGACTGGCGGATGCGGCCCATTCCGCAGGGCTCGGTGTGCTGGTCGACATCGTGCCGAACCACATGGGCGTCGCGGTCCCGCGCGAGAACCCCTGGTGGTGGGACGTTCTCCGGCGGGGCCGCGCGTCCCGCCATGCGGCGGCGTTCGACATCGACTGGGAGGCAGGATCCGGCCGGGTGCGGTTGCCGATCCTCGGCGCCCCGCTCGCCGAGGCGCGCTCCGACGTCCGTGTGCACGCGGCGGGAGACGACGCGGGATGCGGCGTCCTGCGCTATTTCGACCATGTGCTGCCGCTCGCCGACGGATCGCTCGACGGCATCGACGATCCGGTTGCCCAGCTCGGCGAGGTCCACTGCCGCCAGCACTACGAGCTGCGGTTCTGGCGCGATGAGGCGAGCGAGCTGAACTATCGCCGTTTCTTCGCGGTCACGACGCTCGCGGGCGTACGGGTCGAGGTGCCCGAGGTGTTCGACGAGGCGCATGTCGAGATCCTGCGGTGGATCCGGGAGGGTCTCGTCGACGGCCTGCGCGTCGATCACCCCGACGGTCTCGTCGACCCCGGCGGCTACCTCGACCGGCTCGCGGCGGCGACGGCTGGGAGGGCGACCGGTCGGCCCGTCGCGGTCGGTGCGGTCGAGGGCGGACGTCGGCCGGTGGGATGGGCGAGCCCCGTCCCCGTCTGGGTCGAGAAGATCCTCGAGCACGCCGCTACGACGCATCCGGAACCGCTGCAGCCCGAGTGGTCGACGGCCGGCACCACGGGTTACGACGCGATGGACGAGATCGACCGCGTGGTCATCGATCCCGCGGGCGAGGCGCCGCTCGACGCGCTCGACGCCGAGCTGCGTCGCGAGAGCGGCCTGCCGCCCCGGCCCGGCTGGGACGATCTCATCCACGGCACCAAGCGCACGGTCGCGGAGACGATCCAGGGCTCGGAGGTCCACCGGTTGGTGCGCGCGCTGCCCGCTCAGGTGCGCTCGCAGATCGGCGCGGATGCCGCCCGCGACGCGCTCACCGAGCTGCTCGCGTGCTTCCCGACGTACCGCTCCTACGTTCCGGCGGGTGGTGGGTGGCTGCGGGATGCGGCGGTCGCTGCATCCGCCCGAAGGCCGGAGCTGGCATCGGCGATCGACATCCTCCTGCCGGTTCTGCGCGATCCTTCGGCCGAGGCGGCGCGCCGTTTTCAGCAGACGACGGGGCCGGTCATGGCCAAGGGCGTCGAGGACACCGCGTTCTACCGGGCGACGCGCCTGGGCACGCTGACCGAGGTCGGCGGCGATCCTTCGGTGTTCGCGCTGTCCGTCGAGGGCCTGCATGCCGCCTTCGCGCGGCGGCAGTCCGCCTGGCCGCAGACGCTGACCGCGCTGTCGACGCACGACACGAAGCGCGGCGAGGACGTGCGGGCGCGGTTGAGCGTGCTCGCCGAGATCCCGGAGGAATGGGCGGATGTGCTGCGCCGACTGCGCGGGCATGCGTCGACCGGGCACGGTCCGTTCGACGCGCTGCTGTGGCAGGCGATCGTCGGCGCGTGGCCGGCCTCCGCCGACCGGTCGCACGCCTATGCGGAGAAGGCGGCGCGCGAGGCCGGCGAGCGCACCGGCTGGCTCGCACCGGATGCGGACTTCGAGGCGCGCCTGCATGCCGTCGTGGATGCCGCTTTCGGCGACGCGAGGCCCGTCGTCGATGCCTTCGTTGCGCGGATCGCCGGCTACGGCTGGTCGAACTCGCTGTCCGCGAAGCTGCTTCAGCTGGCAGGGCCGGGAGTTCCCGACGTGTACCAGGGGTCGGAGCTGTGGGAGACGTCCCTCGTCGATCCCGACAACCGGCGCCCGGTCGACTTCGCGGCGCGGGCACGGATGCTGGCGCAGCTGGACGCAGGTACGGCCGGCGTCTCGGCGGCCGCTGCGGAAGGCGCCGGGTCTGCGGAAGCCGGTGGGTCTGCGGAAGGCGCCGGGTCCGCGGAAGCCGCCGCAGGACTCCCGCCCATCGACGCGTCCGGGGCGGCGAAGCTGCTGCTCGTCTCCCGGGCGCTGCGGCTGCGGCGCGACCGGCCCGAGCTGTTCGCACGGTATCGTCCGCTGCAGGTTGTGGGCGCAGCATCCGATCATGCGATCGCGTTCGACCGGGGTGGTGCGATTGCCGTAGTGACCAGGTTGCCGGTCGGGCTGGAGCGTGCGGGGGGCTGGCGGGACACCGCGCTGCTGCTGCCGTCGAGCCGGGCCGCGGGGGGTTTCGCCGACCCGCGGATATCCCGTCCTCCGGGTGCCGACGGCGGCCCGAGTTCCCCCGGGGGTGCGCACGGTCCGGCCGCTGCCGACCGTGGTGGCTGGCGCGACGTCCTGACCGGCGCTGTGTTCGCCGCAGGGCCGGTGCCGCTGTCCGCGCTGCTGGCCCGGTATCCGGTCGCGCTCCTTGCCCCGGACCCCACCGCCCATGTCCCACTTCGGATTGGGTGATGTCCCACTTCGGGCCGGGAGACGAGCGCCACAGCGGCCCAAACTGGGACATGCTCACCGGCGCCAGGCTCTGAGCACACGGCGGGCGTCACGACGCGGCCGCCACTGACCGACACCGAGAAAGGACCCCCATGATCGAGGTCTGGGCGCCGAACGCGCAACGGGTGCGGATGCGGCGCCCCGCCATCTCCGCCGACGTCGACCTCGAACGGATCCCCGGCGGCTGGTGGCGCACCCACGAAGCCCTCGCCGACGGCGAGCGTTACGGCTTCGTCCTCGACGACGG
>JAATGR010000177.1 GCA_015654575.1 Actinomycetales bacterium | reverse complement strand
ACGGTGTCGACCCACCGCTCCGCGAGAAGGTCCACGGCGGTGGGCGCACGCCCGGGTTCGTCCATCCTCCGAGCGTACGCGTCGGGCTCGGCGCGATCAGTGCGCCGCGGCATCCCAGTTGGGGCCGCGCCCGATCTGCACATCCAGCGGGACGGTCAGCAGCGCCGCGTCCGCCATGCGCGCCCGCACAATGCGCTCCGCCGCGTCCCACTCTCCCGGCGCGACTTCGACCACCAGTTCGTCGTGGATCTGCAGCAGCACACGGGACATGAGCTGTTCGGAGACGAACTCGTCGTGGATGCGCACCAGCGCGATCTTCATGATGTCCGCGGCACTGCCCTGGATCGGCGCGTTGAGCGCCGCGCGCTCGGCGTTCTCCCGCAGAACCCGGTTCGGACTGGAAAGATCGGGGAACGGACGCCGCCGGCCGAAGATGGTCTCTGTGTAGCCGTCGATACGAGCCTGCTCGACCGAACTGCGCAGATAGTCGCGCACCGCGCCGAACCGCGCGAAGTACTCCCCCATGAGCTGCTTCGCCTCACCCTGATCGATGCGCAGCTGCTTCGAGAGGCCGAACGCACTCAGCCCGTACACCAGACCGTACGACATCGCCTTCACCTTGGTGCGCATCGCCGGCGTCACCTCGGCAGGCGCCACCCCGAACACCCGCGCGCCGACGAAACGGTGCAGGTCTTCGCCCCCGTTGAACGCCTCGATCAGGCCGGGATCCTCGGACAGATGGGCCATGATGCGCATCTCGATCTGCGAGTAGTCGGCGGTGAGCAGCGTCTCGTAACCGTCGCCGACCTCGAAAGCCGCGCGGATCCGACGGCTCTCCTGGGTGCGCACCGGGATGTTCTGCAGGTTCGGGTCGGTGCTGGAGAGGCGCCCAGTCTGCGACCCGGTCTGCAGATACGTCGTGTGGATGCGTGCGTCGGACCCGATCGCCGCGTCGAGCGACTCGATGATCTGTCGCAGCTTCGTCGCCTCGCGATGTTCGAGCAGCAGGTCGAGGAAGGGATGCGGTGCCCGCTCCTGCAGATCGACGAGGGCGGCAGCATCCGTCGAGTATCCGGTCTTGGTCTTTCGCGTCTTCGGCAGCTGCAACTCCTCGAAAAGCACTTCCTGCAGTTGCTTCGGCGAGCCGAGGTTCACCTCCCGGCCGATCGCGGCATAGGCGTCTGTCGCGATCGCGTCGGCTCGGGCGCCGAGTTCTGCGGAGAAGCCGGAGAGCTTCTCGTGCGACACGGCGACCCCCACGAGCTCCATGTCGGCGAGAGCGCGCGTCGTGGGCAGTTCGATCGCGGTCAGCAACTGCAGCACCGACGTCGGCAGCTCGTCGCGCTGCGCATCGGCGACACGAAGCGTGAACCAGGAGAGGTGACCTGGCGTGGCGCCGTCGTCTTCGGGGACGAGCTGGTTGGGATCCGCCTCCGGCAGCTTCTCCCCCAGATGGCGTTCGACCAGATGCCCGAGCGTTTTGTCGGGGAAGCTCGGCCGGGCCAGCCAGCCCGCCAGCAACGTGTCGATCACGACGCCGCCGAGATCGATCCCCGCCCGGCTGAGCGCCTTCCGCTGCGGTTTCACGTCGTGCACGACCTTCGGCGACGGACCCTCGAACCACTCGCGGAGCCCAGCCGCCGCCGACTCGTTCCAGTCGAACTCGACGGCCCCGTCGGCCCGGGCGAGACCGACACGCGCCGGCAGCGAGTTCTCGATCACGAGCGTCACCGCCACCGGGTCGGAGGAGGCCACGGTCCAAGCAGCGGCAGCGGCCGCGTCGACCTCTGCCGGGGTGGGGAGCGCGACGGTCGGAGCGGCCCGCTCTTCGACCGCAGTACCGGTCGCCTCCAGAACGCGAGGCAGCAAGGCACGGAACTCCAAGCGTGCGAACATGTCACGAATCGCCTGCGTGTCAACGGCCTGCAGCAGCAGGTCGGCGGGAGCCGCCGGGAGCTCCACGTCTCGCAGCAGCCGGTTGAGCGCGCGATTGCGCCGCACGTCGTCGAGGTGCTCGCGCAGACTGCCGCCGACGACACCCTTGATCTCGTCGGCCCGGGCCAGCACCTCGTCGAGTGAGCCGAACTGCGTCAGCCACTTCACCGCGGTCTTCTCCCCCACCTTCGGCACACCGGGCAGGTTGTCGCTGGTCTCACCAACCAGCGCCGCGATCTCCGGGTATTGGGCGGGCGGCACACCATACCGTTCGATGACCGCGGCCGGGTCGTAGCGCTTCAACTGCGAGACTCCCTGCACGCTCGGATAGAGCAGGGTGACATCGTCGGTGACGAGCTGGATCGTGTCGCGGTCGCCGGAGCACACGAGCACCCGATAGCCGTCAGCCGCGCCCTCGGTGGCGAGGGTCGCCAGGATATCGTCTGCCTCGAAATCCGGCTTTTCGAGCACCGTCACGCCCATCGCGCGCAGGCATTCCTGCAGGAGCGGAATCTGCCCGGCGAACTCCGGCGGGGTCTCGGCGCGAGTCGCCTTGTACGCGGGGTACTCACGGGTGCGGAAAGAGACCCTCGAGGTGTCGAAGGCGACCGCCACATGGGTGGGCTTCTCGTTCTTCAGCAGATTCACGAACATCGACAGGAATCCGTAGATGCCGTTGGTGTGCTGCCCGTCTTTCGTAGTGAAGTTGTCGACCGGGAGTGCGAAGAACGCACGGAACGCGAGCGAATGGCCGTCGACGATCAGGAGGGTAGGCTTCGAGGAGTCCGGCACTCTGACAGCCTAGACGGGGTGCACGACACCCGATCCCCCGTACGAGGAGCACGATGAGCACGATCCCCCTCCTCGATCCCTCCGACGGACTCACCTGGGCGATCGAGCGCGGCACCGGCGCGCTCGCGCAGAAGATGTGCCTGGAGTGGATCGAGTTCACGATGGAGCGAGCCGTAGCCCGCATGCCGGTCGAGGGCAACACGCAACCGTTCGGCCTGTTCCACGGCGGCGCCTATGTGGTGCTGGGCGAGAGCCTCGGATCGATGCACGCCAACTTCCACGCCCAGGTGACCGCGGAAGGCGCGTCGAGGCTAGCGGTGGGCGTCGACATCAACGCCACCCACACCCGATCCGCCCGCTCCGGCTGGGTGACCGGCACCTGCCTCCCGCTACACCTCGGGCGCTCATTGACCGTTCACGAGATCGTCTACCGTGACGACGAGGGACGACGACTCTCGACGGTGCGGATCACGAACCTGATCCGGGAGGTCTGATCAGGCCGCCGCGTCGCGGTGGAACAACCTGACTCAGGACTTCTTCGGCGCGAGCTGCTCGATGATCGCCTTCGCCACGTCCTGCATGGTCAGGCGGCGATCCATCGAGGCCTTCTGGATCCAGCGGAACGCCTCGGGCTCGGTCAGGCCCATCTTCTCGTTGAGCAGGCCCTTGGCGCGGTCAACGAGCTTGCGGGTCTCGAAGCGCTCGACCATGTCGGCGACCTCGGACTCCAGCGTGATGATCTGCTCATAACGGGCGAGCGCGATCTCGATGGCCGGCAGCAGGTCGTTCGGCGTGAACGGCTTCACCACGTAGGCCAGAGCGCCGGCCTCGCTGGCCCGCTCGACGAGCTCTTTCTGGCTGAAGGCGGTCAGCAGCACGACCGGCGCGATGTGCGCCTTGCTGAGCTTCTCCGCGGCGGAGATCCCGTCGAGCTGAGGCATCTTCACATCCATGATGACCAGGTCCGGTCGGAGGTCGGTCGCCAGAGCCACAGCGGTCTCGCCGTCGCCCGCCTCGCCGACCACGTCGTAGCCGTTGTCGCGGAGGATCTCCACGATGTCCAGCCGGATGAGCGACTCATCCTCCGCGACGACGACACGTCGGGGGGCGGGGGCGGATGTCGCGGTCTCATCTAGCTCGGTCACCCTTAGATTCTACGGTATTCCTGAACGGCCGCCCGCGCCGGGCGTCTTCGCAGGCGGGCGCCGAAGCGCCGACACCGGCCCGCTGCCGCGTGTTCTCGCGGTGCGGGCACACGACGGCTGCGATAGGCTCTATCGGCTGGCCGGCGTGGCGGAATGGCAGACGCGACCGACTCAAACTCGGTTGCCCGAAAGGGCGTGTGGGT
>JAATGR010000107.1 GCA_015654575.1 Actinomycetales bacterium | reverse complement strand
TGCGATCGTTGCCGGAGGGTCAGAGCGAGCGCCTCTACGGTGCGCTGACCGTCATGGGATACCTGTTGCAGGGAACCTCGCCGGGCACGACGTGGACGGGGAAAGTACGGTCGCTCATCGAAAGCTCCTTCGTCGCGTTGCCCGCACGGACGGTGGCTGAGATGGGGTTCCCCGAACATTGGCGCGAGGAACGGCTGTGGTCATCGTCTGCACCGAGTGGCCTGGCTGAGCGATGAGCCGTGAAGAGGACGAGACAGAGACCGCGGAGTCGATCCTGAGCAAGCTCTTGGCGGGACGTAGCCTGCTCGAGGTCTTCACTCCACGCAGGGAGACGACGGCCTTGCTGCAGGAGCTCCGCCGCGATCCCGCGACCCGCGCAGTCCTCGACGGCAGTCGACTCGACCAGGCGTCACCCGTCAGCCATGACGAAACCGATCAGCCTCCTTCGACACGATCGCGCAGACCTGCTTCGTCTGCCGACGAGCCGACCTCGGACATCCTCAGAATGCTCGTCGACTACGCCAACGGGATGACCCAAGAGGAGATCGCTCGCAAACACGGTCTCCACATCCAGACCGTCCGCAAGCGGCTCACGGCCGCCGGCGTGGTGACACGCTCACGCAGCACCGCGCTAACCGCGCAGGACCTGGATGAGGCTCGTGTTCTGCTGGACGCCGGCCTGAGCGTTCGCGAGGTCGCCCGCAGACTTGGCGTCGCCCACACGACGCTCCTTCGCGCGATCCGGCGCGCGGACGCGACAACGGCAGATGAGAATCACCATCACGCACCGCGAAACGAGTGATTCGCGCACATCGATCACCATGACGCACCAAACAAAAAACGCTTATGACCAGGGATTTATATAAACGCCACCTGGTCACGAACGGCTGATCGCAGTGGGCGATGCCGGACTCGAACCGGCGACCGTCACCGTGTAAAGGTGCTGCGCTACCAACTGCGCCAATCGCCCACCGGAAGTCTACGCGGCCCGCCGGCGCTTCACCGCTGTCGACCAAGGCCGAAGGCGCCCGCGCGGGACGCGTCTTCGCTCCTGCTTCCTGTCGTGAACCGGCAGGGGTAGCGCGGTCACCCGGAGAATGTCAGAACACCCGCTCGCGGTCGCACATCATCCCCAGACATACCCGATGTCCGTCAGAGTCCACCCGAGACTCGTCTCCCCGTTGGGGACCAATACTTGGAGCGTTCCGTGAGCCTCGCCCCTGCCCGTTGTCGTGTGCCCGTTGTCCTCGCGATCGTGTTCGCCGTGGTCGCCGCCGTCCTCTTCTCCGGCTCCGCAGCACGGGCCGTCGGGACCGATTCCTTCGACGACGTGGCCACGGTCGGCGTTCAGGACATGCCGGGCGCCATCGCCATCGACACGAGCCGTCAGCGCGTCTACGTCGCGAACTGGCTGAGCAACAGCGTCTCGGTCATCGACATGGAGAGCAACGAGGTGCTCGCCACCGTCGCGGACATCTATCAGCCGCTCGGTATCACCGTGGTTCCGACGTCGGGCGACGTGCTGGTGACCAACTCCATCAATGGTCAGCTCATCACGATCGATCCCGAGACGCTGACGATCGACAACACGGTGACCGTCAGCACGGAGTCCGTCAATCTGTACGGCGTGGTCTCGGACGCTGCCGGCGAGTTCGCCTATATCGCCGACTCCACCGGGCCCGCAGTGTGGCGCGTCGATCTCGCGACCGGTGATGTGGTCCGCGTGGGCGACGCCTCGTGGACCAGCGGGCCCGTCACGGTCGCGTTGGACGAGGCCGGCGGCTATCTCTATGCGGCGGGATCATCCGGTCTGTGGCGATTTTCTCTCACCGATGGAACGGGCACCCAGCTCAGCACGGTCGCCCTGAGCGGTGTAGCCGTCGATCCGGCCACCGGTGTCGTCTACGCGGTCGGAACGGGGTCGTCCGGTGGGAACTATGTGACCGTCGCGTCCGACGGAACGGTGACCGACACAGAGACGACCTATCCGGCCTGGTGGATCTCGATCGATCAGGTGACCGGGCGTCAGTGGATCAGCACCGGAGACAACCGAGGAGAGGACCTCGCGAACGACGTGTTCACCCTCACACGCGGATCGGATCCGGCGTCCACGGTCGCCGTCGCCGTCGGCAGGCACCCCTGGGGGACCGCGATCGACAGAGAGACGCAGACCGTGTACATCTCCAACAACATCGGCTGGGGTCAGGGCGCGGGAAGCGTGTCTGTGATCAGCGTGGTGACGAGCCCGACGATCACCTCGCCCGCACCGGCCGGCACGGCGGAGATCGACGCTTCCTACACGGCGACCGTCACCGCCACCGGCTGGCCGGATCCGACGCTCGCGCTCACTTCGGGCGAACTTCCGGACGGTCTCCACTTCGACGCGGACACCGGCATCATCTCCGGAACGCCGACGATCGCCGGAACCTACACGTTTACGCTCACCGCGACCAACGGGGTCGATCCGGACGACTCGGCCGCCTACACGATCGTCGTGGCCGCCGCGGGCGGCGATTCGGGCGGCAGTGGGGGCTCTGGTTCGGGTGATGACGGGGGCAGTGGGGGCTCTGGTTCGGGTGACGACGGGGGCAGTGGGGGCGCCGAATCGTCCGATGCGGGCGACAGCGCGGTGAGCGGCGGCTCCGTGGCGAGCACATCGGATGCCCGGTTGGCGGACACCGGCGCGGATGTGCTCCCCGGCGCGGTGCTCGGAGCGGCGACGCTCCTCCTCGGCGTGGCGGCGACGCTCGGAGTTGCCTGGCGCAGGCGGTCGCTGACGCGGTAACGCGCGGAAGCGGTGCCTCGCGGGATCATCCCCAGCGGCGCACCGCCCAGCGCTGCACGAGCGCGAGGACCGCGTCGGTGATCTTGCCGATCACGGCTAGCAGGATGATCGCCAGCACGATCTGATCCACGCGACCGTTGGTCTGTCCTCGCGTGAGCAGGAACCCGAGCCCCATGGAGGCCGCGATCAGCTCCGCCGCGACCAGGAACAGCCAGGCCTGCACGAGCGCGAGCCGCAGCCCGGAGAACAACGACGGCAGCACGGCCGGCAGCTGCACGGTGAAGAAGAGACGGATGCCGCCGAAGCCGTAGGAGCGTCCGAGCTCCACGAGCTGCGGGTCGACGTGTCGCAGCGCCATCGATACCGTGGTGAAGACCGGGAAGAACGCCCCGATCGCGATCAGGATGATCTTCGATTCCTCCCCGATGCTGAACCAGACGATCAGCAACGGCACCCAGGCCAGGCTCGGGACCGCGCGGATCACGCCCAGTGTGGGGGAGAGTCCGAGATCCCAGAAGCGGGACAGACCGACGATGCCTCCGATCGCGACGCCGAGCGAGGCGCCGACCGCGAAGCCGATCAGAACGCGCTGCACCGAGATCGCGGTGAACTGCCAGAGCTCGCCGCGGTCCGCGAGGCTGAGCGCCGCCTCCCACACGGACTGCGGGCTGGGCAGTTTGTACGAGGGGATGACGGGCGACTCGGGAAGAGTCAGCAGGAACCAGAGCGCGATGAGCACGACCGGCAGCGCCGCCCCGATCGCGATGCGGACGCCCCTGCGCGACATCGGGCTCGCGCTCCGCGGCGTCGCCGACGTCTCGGGGGCGTCGATCCCGGTCGTGCTCATGGCTCAGGTCCTCTCAGCGCGTCAGCTCGTGGCCTGCTGCGCGAACGTCGGGGCGAACAGCGTGCTCAGCGCGTCGTCGAGCTTCGACTGGCTCTCCACGTCGTCGTTGGCGACCTGGATCGCGCCGATGGGCGCCAGCACCGCGGCGAGCGCGTCGCCGGGGACGGGGTCGATATCGAATCCGGAACGCTCGGTGATGACCGTCTCGGCGACCGAGAGGTCGATGTTCGCCGCGGTCGCGAGGATCTGCGCCGTCTGATCCGGGTTCGCGATGGCCCACGCCCGAGCCTTCTCGTAGGCGTCGACGACCGCCTGAACGACCTCGGGGTGATCGTTGATGATGCTCTCGCTCGCGTTCAGGACGCTGTACGAGTTGAAGTCGACGTTGCGGTACAGCAGCGTCGCACCGGAGGCCTCCGCGGACGCCATGATCGGGTCCAGACCTGCCCAGGCATCGACCGATCCGCTCTGCAGCGCGGCCCAGCCGTCGGCGTGCGCGAGGTTCTGCACGGTCACGTCGTTGATCGACAGGCCGGCTTCCTCGAGCGCCTGCACGAGGAAGTAGTACGGGTCGGTGCCCAGGTAGGCGGCGACAGACTTGCCCTTCAGATCGGCGACCGAGGTGATGTCGGAGCCGTCGGGAACCAGCAGCGCGGTCCATTCGGGCTGCCCGACGACGTCCACGATCTGCTGAGGTGCGTCGTTGGCACGCGCCAGCAGCGCGGCCGAGCCCGCGGTCGAGCCGAAGTCGATGGCACCCGAACGCAGCGCCTCGTTCGCCTTCGCGGAGCCGGTCGACTGCACCCAGTTGACGGTGTAGCCCTCGTCCTCGAGCCAGCCCTGGTCCTTCACGATGAGGCTCAACGGGCTGTAGGTCGCCCAGTCGATGTTGATAGTGGTCGAGGTGTCTCCCGCTGCGGCGTCGGAGGAGGAGTTCTCTCCGGCCACACAGCCGGACAGAGCGAGCGCGGCGACGGCGGCGCCGGCGGCGACGCCGAGGAGGCGGCGGGTGAGGGACATGGTGGTGCCTTTCGTGTGCTGTGGGAGGTGGGGCGGTGCAGGCCCCAGGTCAGTGGGCGTGCCGGTCGATGCCGAGCGCGCCGAGAAGCTGGGCGCGAAGCTCGGCGAGCTGCGCCGAACCGCGGTCGCGGGGACGACTGCCGGGCACGACGACCAGCTGTTGGATGCGCGCGCCTGCTGCGCCGGCATCGGCACCGAGCACCACGATGCGGTCGGCGAGCTGGAGGGCCTCGTCGACGTCGTGCGTCACGAGCAGCGTGGTCGTCGGTGCCTCGTCGAGCACCGAGAGCAGAAGATCCTGCATGCGCAGCCGGGTGAGGGCGTCGAGCGCTACGAACGGCTCATCCAGGAGAAGCACCTCGGGTCGGCGGGCCAGGGCACGGGCGAGCGAGGTGCGCTGAGCCATGCCGCCGGAGATCTCGCGCGGCCGATGCGCGGCAAAGTCGGTGAGACCGATGAGGCGCAGCAGCTCGGAGATCCGGGTGTTGCGCTCAGCGCGGGGCAGCTTCGGGGGCAGTCCCAGAGCGATGTTGTCGGCGACGGAGCGCCAGGGCAGCAGCCGGGGCTCCTGGAAGCCGAGCGCGATGCGAGGGTCGACACCCGTGACCGGTCGGCCATCGAGCGTGACGGTGCCGGAGGTCGCGGCATCCAGCCCGCCGGCGATGCGCAGCAGCGTCGACTTGCCCGAGCCGGATGCGCCGAGGATGGCGACGAGCTCTCCGGGGATCAGGTCGAGGTCGACGTCGCGCAGCACGACGCGGTCGCCGAAACTCCGGCTCAGCGCGTGGATGCTCAACTGCGCCCCACCGTCGAGTTCGCCGACGGAGGGCGCGGCGGGAGCAGGGGCGGGCATCGTTCTCCTTCGGGCACAGATCCCCTTCGGGCGCGAACCTGGCCTGCCGACGCTACGGGGGAAGATCCCTATCGGGCAAACCCGGTTGAAACGATCGGTAACACGACCGCGGTCGTCGCGCCGGCAGGGCCGCCTATCGGAGGAATCGTGCCTGCTCCTCGTCGGTTGCGGGCCGTCCGCCGGCGTGGCCGCGCGCACCCGCGCATAGGCAACGGTCATAGGATCCGGGCATGCGAGTACGTTCGGCGGCCGTGCCCGGCGTCGTCTTCGCCGTCGCGGCCGTGGTCGTGGTCGCCGTGGGACTGGCCGGACCGCTCTCGGCGACCGGCTTCCGCTGGAATCTCGACGTGGGGTCGCAGACTGAACCGACGGTGGCTGCCAGCGTCCCGGTGTCCACTCCGGAGTCCGAGGAGCCGTCCAGCGCGGGGGACGGGTTTCCCGCGTGGCTCGGCGAACTGCTGCGCTGGATCGTCCTCGCGCTCGCTGCGGCGGCGGTCATCCTTCTCATCGTGTGGCTGGTGCGTCGCTGGTTGCGCGCGCGCCGCGCGCCGCGGATCGGCCTGCGGGACCTGGGCGCGCTCACCGCACCGGTCGAGCCCGAACGACCGGCGCCCGAGCCGGAACCCGAGCCGGAGACCGTGCAGCGCGGGCTGGAGCGCGCCCTGGCGGAGCTGGCGGGCGAGCGCGAGCCGACGGATGCGATCGTGGCCGCCTGGCTGGGACTGCAGGACACCGCGCAGGAGTCGGGTCTGGTGCGCGGCGCCGCGGAGACGGCGACAGAGTTCACCGCGCGACTGCTCACCCGGGTGCAGGCCGACGGCCAGGCGGCGCGGGTCCTCCTCGGTCTCTACCTCCGGGTGCGCTTCGGCGACCACGTCGCGAGCGCGGAGGATGTCGCCCGCGCTCGCACGGCGCTGGAGAGCCTCGCGGCGTCCTGGCAGGACATCCAGCCGGGGGCACGCCGATGAGGGAGCTGTTCCGGGCGCCGACGCGCCGCTACATGATCCGCCTGCTCGTCGTCGCCCTTGTCATCGGCGCGGGAGGATGGGCGTTCGGCGTCGAGCCGGTGGCGAGCATCGCCCTCGGCGTGATCGTGATCGCGGTCGGCGTCTCGTGGATCGTCATCGACGTCGATCCGCCGACGCCCTGGCCGGATGCCTACGTGCTGCACCCCGGTGTACGGCGGGACGTCGATGACCTCGCCCGGGCGCTGGCGGGCAGGAACGCCCGAGTGGGCTACAGCGCCTGGGACCGCGTGCGACGGCTCGCGCAGCGGCGGCTCGCCGCGCACGGCGTCGACCTCGGGGAGCCCGCCCATCGCGCGCGCGCCGACGCCCTCCTCGGCCGTCACGTGGCGACGCTGCTGCGCCGCGATACGCCGCCGCGCACGCTCGGCGCGATCACTGCCTGCCTCGACGCCCTCGACCAGCTCTCCCGCGTCTCCGATCAGAACAGGACCGTGTCATGACCGACTCCCGCCCCGCCCCGCTGTCCGTCGACGAGGTCGCCCGGCTGAGCGCCGACGTCCTCGATTCCGTGGCGGGCGCCGTCGTGGGGATGAGGGATGCGGTCGAGCTCGCGTTCGCGGCGATCCTCGCCGGGGGGCACGTGCTGTTCGAGGACGCGCCAGGGCTGGGCAAGACCCTGTTGGCGCGGAGCCTGGCGACCGCTGTGGGCCTGGACTTCCGGCGCGTGCAATGCACACCGGATCTGCTGCCCGCCGACATCACCGGTTCGTTCGTCTACGC
>JAATGR010000268.1 GCA_015654575.1 Actinomycetales bacterium | reverse complement strand
TTTGGTACGAACCTTGATCGAATCTGGTTGATGCATTCACTGACGAGCTGAGTGTGCTTCATCTTCTTTCGGGCCTTCATGATACGCACAATTGCGGACTAATTTTCACATTAGCATAAACATCATCACGAAACGCTCTATGGTTGCTTACCTGCATCAGCAGCTTTCGGTCTTCCTCGATTGTCTTGTGCGTCTCATCAACCTCTTGCTTCTGCTCCGACTTTACGGCACTGTTTAAGTTGACTCGGATCTTCTTGCTTTTAGACCTACGACCGCGCCGTGATCGACCTGGGATCGGGGGCGTTCGCGGCCGGTCAGACGTACGTGGCCCTCTCGCGTCTGACCGCGCTCGACGGGCTGTACCTCACACGACCGCTACGCCCTTCGGACGTGCGTGTCGACGCCGATGTGCAGCGATTCATGCGGGCGGTCGCGCCAGCGACCTCCTGACCGCGTCACGTCCGCGCTCGGGGACTGTCGTCGTCACGCGACGGCTTCGCCGATCGTCTTGGCGCGGGAGAGGTCTTCGAACAGCTCTGTGTTGAAGCGGTAGGCGAGGAGGACCTCGTCTATCACGCGCTCCTTCTCCGCCTCGTCCCAGGGGGCCGCATCCAGCTGCTCCCGGTAGACCTCCTTGAACTCCTTCGGGTCTGCGATGTCGGCAAAGAGGTAGAAGCCGATGCCGTTCGTGTCGAAACCGAACCGGTGCGCCATCAGCTTGCCGATGAACTGCCCGCCGGAGAGGTCACCGAGGTATCGGGTGTAGTGGTGGGCGACGAATCCGCCGGCCCAGGTGGTGCTGACCTGATTGACGCGATCGACATAGCGTTGCGTGGTCGGGAGCGGGACGATGCACTGCCGCCAGTCGGAGCCGATGAGGAACTCGAGGTCGGCTTCGAGCGCGGGAAGGCGGGTGAGACGGTCGGTGATGAACACGGATGCCACCGGGTCGGACTTCATCCGCTCGGCCGCGGCCTCCAGTGCGGCGTAGATGAACCAGTGTTGGGCGACCAGGGCGACGTAGTCCGCTCGGGTGCCCTCGCCCTTGATCAGGTCGGACATGAAGCCCGCGCCCTCGCTGCCGGAATGCGCGCCCGCCGAACGCTCGCGCAGGGCCGTGGAGAAGGAGATCAGCTCGGTCATGCGGCCCACTATACCTTCAGCTAAGCGGAACCTAACCCCCGAATATCCTCAGGTGATCATGAATGCTGCCTGGGTTCGAGACCCAGGCGTGCGCAGGACGCGTCGTAGAGCGCCACGATCTCACGACGGACCTCTTGCCGTTCGGAAATGGGGCCGTTGGGCCACGTCACGCGAAGCGGAGTCTCACTGCCGTCCGCCAGCGCGACGAGCCACTCGCCGCCGTCTCCGTCGAAGCCGGTCATGCGCGCTGCGATCGGGTCTGGTACGGAGCCGAACGCGCGAGCGATCAGGAGGTTGTCGTCGGTGTGGTCGGCGTTCATATGCCGAAGGACGCCGGCCAGAGCGTCCTCGTCGAAGATGTGTGACATGCCTTTCAGGCTAGGCTGAATCCATCGTGATGGGCTTGTGATCTGCGTGTGTTTGAATGCTGGAGCACGACGATCCGGGGGTAACAATGCCGATCCGCTCCGCAGTGCGACGTCCCGTCGCCGCGGTCATCGGCGTCGCCCTGGTGGCGGCGCTCGTCTCCGCCTGTTCGGCGCATCCGCACGTGGATGTGACCCTTCCCGCCCAGGTGGACGCCGCGTTCCCGGACGACACCCAGACGCAGCTGCAGGCGGCGGTCGAGTTCGCGATGGCGGCGACCGGTTCGACCGGGGCGATCGTCGGCGTGTGGTCGCCCTGGAGCGGTGAGTGGGTTGCCGGCGTGGGCGACGCATCGGTCGATGACACCTTCCGCATCGGCGAGGTCACGCGAGCGATGATCTGCGACGTGCTCTACGAGACGGTCGAGGCCGGCGTGGTCACCCTCGACGATCCGGTGTCGGAGTATGTGGGCAGCGTGGAGGGCCTGTCGGACAGCGTGACGCTGGGATCCCTGTGCGACGGTACGAGCGGGCTCGGATCCTACGAGAACAGCTTGATCGGCGAGTTCCTGAACACTCCGGGCCGGGTCTGGAACGCCAACGAACTCGTCGCCTATGGCGTCGGCAGCATGGAAGATTCGCTCTCCGGGTCCACCTGGAGCGACTCCGACGCCGCATACGTGCTGCTCGGGCTCGCACTGCAGAAGGCGACGGGGAAGTCGCCGGCCGAACTCCTGGAAGATGATGTCTTCGATCCGCTCGGGCTGGAGGATACCTCCCTCCCAGGAGACGTCGCGGCCGCGGCGGGCGACCCCGTGCTGACAGGCACGGTCGCCGAGGTCGGTGCGGACGGCACCCTTCAGTGCTCTGCGCCGACCGACCTCACCGTGCTCTCGGCGAGCATGGGTTCCACCAACTCCGGGGTGGTCTCCACGATCGACGACCTCGCAACCTACACGCGTGCGCTCGCGACGGGCGCGCTCGTGTCGGACGACACCGGCCGGTTCGATAATCCGCTCAGCGTGGGCTCCGATCAGCCGTCGTGGTTCACTTCCGCCGGCGGCGCCTACCAGGCCGGTTCGCTCATCGGCCAGTACGGTTCCATCCCGGGCTACATCACGGCGTCGTTCACCGACCCGACGACCGGGATGACGGTCGCCGTCGTGCTGAACGACTCGGCAGCGTCCGACCTGGTGGGCGCCTACCTCGCGTTCGAGCTCGCCGCGATCGCCTCCAAGGCAGCGGCTGCCGACGGCCAGACCGCTCCCGACGCGGGTCTGCCCTGGACGGCCCAGCAGTACCACGACGCGATCGCCGCGCTCGCGGTGTGCCCGACGTCCTGACAGACGGCGCGGTGACCGGGGCACCGGTCGCCCGGAGGCCTGGTTCTGCGGCGCGTGGCGCGCGGACGAACTGTAACCGGGTGGCTCGGTGGCGCATCGGCCGGGCACAACCCTGCTCATAACTCAGGCAATTCGGGCGCCCGGCGCCGAAATCCCGGCGTGTCGAGGGGAACGCCGCCGATCTTCCTGAGTTGTGAACGGCCGGGCGGCCCGGCCGTCGGCTCAGGCCGCGAGGATCGTCGCCACCAGATGCTCCGACACTGGCTCGTCGACGGCGAGCACGACACGGGTGCGGATGCCGTCGTGGTCGCGCGGCCCGAGACGCTGGCCGCGCAGATCCGCGATCGTCTGGCCCCGTCCCGGACCGGTGCCGGTGTCGACGACGACCGGCACCCGGGGCGCGATCGTCGGGGTGAACGCGCCCGCCGCCAGCACCGCCGCGAGGGGATCGTGCAGAGCGCTCAGACGTTCGCCGTACTGCGGCAGGTAGAAGTCCAGGTACTGGTCGAAGATCTCGCCGAGCGCGTGGACGAAGGGACGCTCGTCGGCGAGCAGCTGCTGCCGCTGCTGCTCGCTCAGGGTGTGCTCGAGCGTGACGTCCAGGGGCACGAGCGTGACGTCCCAGTCTGCGGCGAGGAGGGCTGCCGCGGCCTGCGGATCGTTGTACACATTCGCCTCGGCGACCGGTGAGATGTTCCCCGGCACCATTGCGGCGCCGCCCATCGCCGTCACCCCGGCGATGCGCCCGGGCAGCGAGGGATCCGCCTCCAGAGCGTGCGCGATGTTGGTCATCGGGCCGATCGCGAGCACATGGAGGCGTCCGGCGTACTCGTGGGACAGGTCGATCAGCAGCTGCACCGCCGTGCGCGGGTCGATCTCGGCGCCCGCCCGCGGCAGGTCGACCTCGCCGATGCCGTTCTCGCCGTGGACGTGCGGAGCTCCACCGTCGTAGGGGTGGTCGAGGTGGTCGTGGGAACCGAGTGCGACAGGGATCCGGGTGTGCCCGGCCAGGTCGAGCAGATCGAGGGTGTTTCGCGCCGCCTGGGCGGCACTGGTGTTGCCGCTGACGGTGCCGACGCCGACGAGGTCGACGGCCGGCGAGGCGAGCAGGTACGCCAGCGCGAGGCTGTCATCCACTCCGGTGTCGCAGTCGAGGTAAACGGGGATGGGGGAGGTATCTGGCACCCCTCCTTTCTAACCCCTCCGTGTTGCACGCAGGTCACGGACGGCCGGAGCCGCTGCGCGCGGCGGGCCTGAACACGTGATGGAATGGGCGGATGCCGCAGACCCTCGGCCCGCTGTGCGTGGTGGGCAGCATCAATGTCGACCTCACCGCATCAGTGGCCCGGCTGCCCGGGGCGGGTGAGACGGTGCTCGGAGTCGACTTGCGACGCAACCCCGGCGGCAAGGGCGCCAACCAGGCTGCTGCTGCGGCGCGTCTGGGCGCGTCGGTGCGGATGATCGGTGCGGTCGGCGACGATGAGGACGGCCGGCGCATGCTGGACAACCTGCAGGATGCCGGCGTCGACGCGGGCGGGGTGTGGCTGGGCGGATCCGCGACCGGCACCGCGCTGATCACCGTCGATGCCGCGGGTGAGAACCAGATCGTGGTGTGCGCGGGTGCGAACGACGACGTCACCGTCGAGGGCGCGGTGTTCGACGCGGAGGAGGCGGTGCTCGCACAGCTGGAGATCCCGTTGCCCGCCGTCGTGGCGCTCGCCGAGGCGGTCACCGGATTCTTCGCGCTGAACGCCGCGCCCGCGCAGACGCTGCCCGAGGCCGTCGTGGCACGCGCCGATCTCGTCATCGTCAACGAGACCGAGTACGCGCTGCTGCCCGAGCTCGCCGATGCCCGCCTGGTCGCCGTGACCTACGGCGGGGCCGGCGCCGCCCTGCTCGCCCGCGGGACCGAGGCCGCACGCGTCGCCGCGCCCCGCGTGCACGCGATCAGCAGCGTCGGAGCGGGCGACGCGTTCTGCGCCGCGATCACGCTCGCCCTGCACGCCGGGTGGAGTCCCGAGGACGCCCTGAGAGCGGCGTGCGCCGTCGGCGCGGACGCCGTGACGCACGCCGGTGCGCAGCCGCCGCTCCGGCGGCTGGCGGACTACCGCTGA
>JAATGR010000022.1 GCA_015654575.1 Actinomycetales bacterium | reverse complement strand
CTCGTGCTCGCCCTCGTGGGCGTCGTGGTGCTCGCCTTCGCGATCCCGATCGGGAGGGTGCTGCGCGGCACCTCGGCCGGCCGGATCAACCCGTTCCGCGCCGTCCGGATCGTCGTGCTCGCCCAGGCGTCGAGCCTGGTCACCGCGGTGGTCGGGGGCGCCGCGATCGGCATGCTGGTCTTTCTCTTGACCCGCCCGGTCACGCCGTCGATCGAGTCGATGTGGCCGATCATCGCCACCATCGTGGCCGCGGCCTGGCTCCTCATCGCGGCTTTGATCGCCGAACACCTCTGCACGATCCGGAAGGACGACGACGATGGCGAACGCGGACCGGATGATCCCGGGCCCGGAGTCACCCCCTCCCACCACTGACGCCGGCATCGTTTCTCCGGACGCTCCTGTCGAGCCGCGCTCGCCGAACCGGCTGATCGCCGAACCCGGCGACTGGCGGGGCGTCTCGGGACGCTACCTCAGCGTGCTGCTCATCAGCACCGGGGGCGCACTGGTGCTCGCGGTGGTGGTGGCGGCGACCGTTGCGCTCGTGTTCGGCACGGCGTGGCCGCTGCTGCCGGGCGGGGTGATCGGCGTCGCACTGCTCGTGACCGCGGCGATCCTGCCCCGCCGGGTGCGCTCGATCGGCTACCGGCTGCGCGAGGACGATCTCGTGCTGCGTCGCGGCATCCTGTTTCAGCGCATGATCGCGGTGCCCTACGGACGGATGCAGCTCGTCGACATCAGCCACGACCCGCTCGACCGTGCGTTCGGCATCGCGCGGCTCACTCTCATCACCGCGTCGGCGGCCGGCGCCGTGACGATCCCCGGCCTGGATCAGCCCGCCGCAGAGTCGCTCCGCGACCGGCTGGTCGTCGTTGCCGAGCACCGTCGCACCGGGCTGTGAGCGCTCCTGAACCGGGACTGATCCGTTCGCCGCTCAGCGACGGTCGGTGGCACCGCCCGCATCCGCTGACCCCGTTGCTGCGCGGCGGATTCGTGCTCATCGCCGTGATCGGCATCATCGTGGCGAATCTTCGAGAACGCTTGCTCTCGTTCGTGCTGCCGATCGTCGATCCGCAGCTGCGCGGCTCCGCGGAGCACCTCGACCAGCAGCCTGGAGACCCGGTCGACTGGGTCGTCGCGAACAACCTCTCCCTTCTGGCCGCGGTGTCGGTGCTCATCGTGCTCGTCGTCGTCGTGGTCGGATTCACCCTGTCGTGGCGGTTCCACACCTTCCGGATCACGGGCACCCTGGTGGAGGTGCGTCGCGGCATCCTGTTCCGATCGCACCGACGCGCGCCGCTCGACCGGGTGCAGGGAGTCAACCTCACCCGACCGCTGCTGGCGCGCCTGATCGGTCTCGCCACGCTTGAGGTGCTCGGTGCCGGAACGGACGGCGACGTCAAGCTCGAGTACCTGCGCACCGCCGACGCCGAGACGGTGCGCGCCGACATCCTGCGGCTGGCATCCGGCAGGCGGCTGGCGGAGGAGAGCGCGCAGCGGGCGCGCCCGGGCGGCGCGCGCTCGATGGCCGGGGCGGTCGTACGCGGCGTGGCGGACCTCGTCGACGGGGAGCGATCCGGCGAACCGGTGCTGACGGTCCCCGCGGCACGCCTGGTCGCAGCGCACCTGCTGCGCGCCTCGACCTTCGCGCTTCTGCTGCTCGTCGTCGTCATCGTTGTCGCGTCGATCGAGCGTCCGTTCGTGCTGTTCATCGCCGCCCCGATCGTCCTCGGCATGATCGCCTACGAGGCGCGACGCCTGGCACGAGCCCTGCGATACGGGATCGCTGCGACCCCCGACGGGGTGCGCATCGCGTTCGGTTTGTTAACGACCGTCACCGAGACGATCCCACCCGGCCGGATCCACGCGGTCGAGATCGCCCAGCCGATTCTCTGGCGTCCCGCGGGATGGTGGGAGATCCGCATCAATCGCGCCGGCCGGCACCACCGGAACGAGTCTGTCGGCGACCGGTTCACCACGGTGCTCCCGGTCGGCACCGCGGTCAACGTCGACCAGGTGCTCGCCCTCGTCGTGCCGCAGCTGCCGGCACCGGCGCGCGAGCGCGCGCTCGCGGCGGCGGCGGGGACGGTCGACGGCTTCGAGAGGACTCCGAGACGCGCGTGGCTCCTGCACCCGCTGTCGTGGCGTCGCACCGGGGTGCTGCTGGCCGACGACGTGCTGATGATGCGGCGCGGATTCGTCCGGCGCCGGCTCGTGATCGTGCCCCTCGCGCGGATGCAGGGGGTCACCGTCGTGCAGGGACCGTTCGCCCGGAACCGCCGGGTGGCCGGTGTGCGGGCGTACACGGTGAGCGGCCCCGTCAACACCCGTTCCGGCGCGCTGGACCGCGATGTCGCACTCCGCATCTGGGCGGACGCTGCCGCCTCCAGCGTGGTCGCCGCGGGAGCGGACCGGTCGGACCGGTGGGCAAGCGGAGACCGTCTGACGGGTGAAGATGGAGCGGCGGCCGACGCTGCCGCGGAGGAGGAGCCATGAACCGTGACGGCCGACTGGGCGTGGGCATCATCGGCGCGGGCAGAGTCGGCCCGGTGATGGGCGCGGCGCTCGCAGGCGCCGGGCACGCGGTGATCGGAATCACCAGCGGTTCAAGCGACGACCGCGCGAACGCCGTGCTGCCCGGCGTCCCCGTCCTCGAAGCCAGGGAGATCGTGCGCCGCAGCGAGCTCGTGCTCCTCGCCGTGCCGCACGACGAACTGCCCGGTCTGGTGGCGGGACTGGCGCAGCTGGGCGCCTGGCAGGTCGGCCAGCTGGCGCTCCACACCGACCCCGCCTACGGGATCGGCGTGCTGGCGCCTGCGGCGGCCGCCGGGGCCATCCCGCTCGCCGTGCATCCGGCCATCTCGTTCACCGGCACCACCATCGACCTCCGGCAGCTCGCCGCCTCCTACGCCGCGGTGACCGCCCCGCCGGCGGTGTTGCCGATCGCGCAGGCCCTCGCGGTGGAGATCGGGTGCGAGCCGGTGGTCGTAGCGGAGGGCGACCGGCCCGAGTACGCGGAGGCGATCGCGACGGCGACCGAGTTCTCCCGTTCCATCGTGAGACAGGCCACGGGCCTGCTTGCCGGCATCGGGGTCGAGAACCCGGGAGGGTACCTGTCGGCGCTCCTGCGCTCCACGGTCGAGGAGGCTCTCGTCGAGCGTCCGCCGATAGACTGACGGCGACCCTGCATCCTCGCTCATCGGAGCACCCCGTATGACTTTTCAGCCCACCTCTGTCGCGCCCGCCGTCGACGCCGTCGACGATGTGTTCGAGCAGAAGGCGGTCCGGCTGGCGAAGCGGGAGCGGCTCATCGCGGAGCGGGCGGATGCCGCGGGCGGCGCGTACCCGGTCGGTGTCCCCGTGACCGACGCGATACCCGCCCTTCGTGAGCGGTTCGCCGACCTAGAGGCGGACACGAGCACCGGCGTCGTCGCCTCCGTCGCCGGACGGGTGATGTTCAGCCGTAACACCGGGAAGCTGTGCTTCGCCGCGCTGCAGTCCGGCGATGGCAGTCGCATCCAGGCGATGGTCTCCCTCGCCTCGGTCGGCGAGGAATCGCTCGCACGCTGGAAGGAGCTCGTCGACCTGGGCGATCATGTGTCCGTCACGGGCGAAGTGATCTCCAGTCGTCGGGGCGAGCTGTCGATCATGGTCACCGACTGGACCATCGCCGCCAAGGCTCTGCTGCCGCTTCCGAATCTGCACTCCGAGCTCAGCGAGGAGAGCAGGGTGCGCTCGCGCTACCTCGATCTGATCGTCCGCGAGCAGGCCCGCAGCACGGTACGTGCGCGGGCCGCGGTCAACGCATCGCTGCGCCGGACGTTCGACGGGCACGGTTTCATCGAGGTGGAGACCCCGATGCTGCAGGTGCAGCACGGGGGCGCCTCCGCCCGTCCCTTCGTCACGCAATCGAACGCCTTCGACACTGAGCTCTACCTGCGCATCGCGCCGGAACTGTTCCTCAAGCGCGCCGTGGTCGGCGGACTCGATCGCGTGTTCGAGATCAACCGGAACTTCCGCAACGAGGGCGCCGACTCCACGCACAGCCCGGAGTTCGCGATGCTGGAGGCGTACCAGGCCTACAGCGACTACCACGGCATCGCCGATCTCACGCAGGAGCTGATCCAGGACGCCGCCCACGCGGTCGCCGGCACCACCGAGGTGACGTGGGCCGACGGCACCGTCTACGATCTCGGCGGCCGCTGGGATCGGATCTCGATGTACGAATCTCTCTCGGCGGCATCCGGGCGGGAGATCACCCCCCAGACGCCGCTCGCCGAGCTCTCCGCCTTGGCGGCAGAGGTCGGGGTCGAGGTGCCAGCGAAGGTCGCGACCCACGGGAAGTACGTCGAAGAGCTGTGGGAGCACTTCGTGAAGGGCGCCCTGGAGCGTCCCACGTTCGTGATGGACTTCCCCCTCGACACGAGCCCGCTGGTGCGCGAGCACCGGGCGATCCCCGGGGTCGTGGAGAAGTGGGATCTGTATGTGCGCGGATTCGAACTGGCCACCGGATACTCCGAGCTGGTCGACCCGGTCGTGCAGCGCGAGCGCTTCGTCGAACAGGCCAAGCTCGCGGACCGCGGTGACGACGAGGCGATGCGCATCGATGAGGAGTTCCTGCGCGCGATGGAGTACGGACTGCCGCCGATGGGCGGCATGGGGATGGGCATCGACCGGTTGCTCATGGCCATCACCGGCCTCGGCATCCGCGAGACGATCCTGTTCCCGCTGGTCAAGTAGCGTTTCGCGGCGTCGCATTCCGAAACGCCCAATCGGGGAGATGACTGGCGGCGACGAAGGACAGCACGATCTCGCTCAGGCCGTGTGCGGGTTCGATGCGCATCGCCTGGCGGGCGTAGGCCTCGGCGTGCGTCATCCGTCCGAGCGCCCACGACAGCCAGGCGCACGCCGACAGTGCTCCCGGTCGGCTCGCATCCGGTGCAGCGGCCGCAGCCCGACGGCAGGCATCCAGCGCGCAGAACAGTCGTTCGGCATCCGGCTGCGAGCCCTCGCCCCACATGCGGTGCGCGACGGCCTCGGTGCACGGGTCATCGTCCTCGTGCCGCAGCTGTGCGGCGAGGGCGGCGTCTCCGGCATCGATGCCGTCGAGCCAGGTCGCCAGCGCGACGTCGCGCAACGCCGGACGCTGCAGGCACCAGATCAGCGCCGCACGCGCATAGGTGTCCATGTGATCGCCTCCCGTGGCGTCTTCTCCCGTGTGGTCGCGGACGATCCCCTCGAGGAACTCTGGTAGATCGTCCAGCAGTGCGGCCGTCGCCAGAGCGGTCGGATGGATGCGCCCGCCCGTCGCGGCCGGTCTCGGATCGGCGATGGCGGCCGTCGCCCGATTGAGCTCGTGCAGGGCGATCGAGATGCGTCGCCGTTGCGGCTTCGGAGCCCGAGCGGGCGTGCCGCCGCTGTGCTGATCCTCACCGGGCGGGGGAAGGAACGCCGTCGCCCCTGCCGGTGCGGCTAATTCGCGGACGGCGCCGCCGGTGTCGGCGTCGAGATACGACGCCCAGCGGTGCGTGCCGATGTGCAACGCATCGAGCGTACGCAGGCCGCACGCATCCGCCCGTATCTGCAGCGCCGTGATGAGGGCGGAGTGCGGCAGGCCTCTCTTAGGCGTTGTGTCGTCGAAGACCACGGCGACGTACGCATCGGCGTCCTCGGCTCGGCACACCATGCCGATCAGGGTCGCCGCGACCGAGTCCACCTGCGAGGCAGGGGGGAGGTCGATCCGCATTCCACCCACGTTGCGGCCGTGGGCGAACGGGATGATCACGATGCTTCGGGTCGGGGTGAATCCGAACAGTGCGGGGATCATGGGCAATAGCTGTGCGGCATCGGCCGCCTTCACGATGGTCGTCATGCGGAAAGGATGGATGCTCCGCCCAGCGCGGATCCGTTTATCCACACCCTGAGCCGCCCGAGGGAGCCGACCTGCCGACTGGGGAGGAGCCGGCGTCCGCGTAACATGTGGGTATGGATTTCTGGACGGGGGTGCTGTGGGCGCTGCTGCCGACCGTCTGCCTGGTGGCCGTGTTCTTCTTCATCGTCCGCGCCATCGTCCACATGGACCGTAACGAGCGCCGCGTCTACGCGAAGATCGAGGCGGAAGAACGGGCCCGCCGGGGCCTCCCGTCCCGCGGGGGCTCGTCCGAGCATTAGTGCCGGCCGCTGCCACTACGCTGGGGGAGTCCCGGGGGAGTGCGCGTGATCCAGATCCAGTTCGACGCCACCTGGTGGATCGTGGTCGGGTTCATCACCGACATCGTCATCAGGGTCGCCGCGGTCATCGTCGTGCCCCGAAACCGGCGCCCCACGGCGGCGATGGCGTGGCTGCTGGCGATCTATTTCATCCCGTTCGTCGGGGTGCTGCTCTTCCTCGTCATCGGAACCCCGCGACTGCCCCGCAAACGGCGCCGCAAGCAACGGGCGATCAACGACTACATCGAGGACACCAGCCAAGATCTCGACTTCGGCGTTCTCCAGCCCGGCGCGCCCGACTGGTTCACCTCGCTCGTCACGCTGAACCGCAACCTCGGAGCCATGCCACTCTCCGGCGACAACGGTGCGCGCCTGGTGTCCGACTATCAGCAGAGCCTCGACGAGATGGCCGCCGCGATCCGGGCGGCCTCCCGGTATGTGAATGTCGAGTTCTACATCCTGCAGTCGGATGTCGCGACCGAGAACTTCTTCCGCGCCCTCGAGGAGGTCGCCGCACG
>JAATGR010000093.1 GCA_015654575.1 Actinomycetales bacterium | reverse complement strand
CGGTGCTCCGTGACCTCGTGCTCAACACCGACGGCATCCTACTCTCGCCATCTCGGCCACCGCAGTCAGGCGTCCACGAACTCGACGGCAGTCCGGTGCCGATCGTGACCTGCGATGAGCCGGCAGAGTCGCGCTGGATCGGCGGCTCGGTCCGCTCCGACAACTTCGGGGGTGGCCGTGCCGCAGCGCACCACCTCGTCGAAGCGGGTGGCACGCGATTCGGAATGCTCGGCGGGCTCGGCTATCTGCCGTCCACACAGGAGCGTCGTGAGGGATTTATTTCCGGGCTTCGCGACAAGGGGGTTCCAGAGGATGCCGTTTCGCTCGTCGGTAGCGAATACGGCATGGACGCTGGACAGGAGGCGATGTATGAGCTCCTTCGCTTGGATCCCGGGGTCGACGCGGTCTTCGCGGTGAGTGACATGCACGCAATTGGCGCGCTCTTCGAGGCACAGCACGCCGACCGGCGCGTTCCCGAAGACCTACTCCTCTGCGGGTTCGACGGGATCGACTGGACGTCGAGGACATCGCCGCCACTGACGACGGTGCGACAGGACTGGGCAGGGATCGCTGCCCGCGCGTGTGACATCCTCGACGCGATGATGGCGGGCGAGCCCGGCCGCAGTGCGATCCTGCCGGTGGAGTTGCAGATCCGCGAATCGACGAGGCGGCGTGAGCGCTCACAAATTGGCGACGAGGATGCAAATGGCTGACCCCGTCACATCTGCTCGGGGCATGGTGGCGAGCGACGCGCGATAGGCCGGACCTTCGCAGACCGGTGGGTTCTGAGACCAATGCCAAGGTCGAGAGGCACATTCCCGACGGCACCGTGCGCCAGAAGCCGTTAAAGAGTCGGGCGCGGCCTTCCCGATCCGCCCGGACTCGCTGCGCGACTTGGGTTCGATCGGAGAGCACGCGCAGCCGGACGTGCGCGTCATCGAGGAGCGCGAAGTCGCCCGCCGAATTCACCGGTGGAGATGCTGACGGGTTCTGCGACGACGAAGACAAGACAAGTGCCCTCACCCCGCCACGATTCTGAGCGCGCCGCCCAACCCAGCGTGCGAGGCAGCGTGGACTCGATATCCAAACGACCAGCCTGGGCCGAAGTCTGCGAACGCGACGCCGCGGGACCTGGATCCTTTTACTTGGGCGAGCGGCCTCACCTCACGTGCCCACGAGCGACGACCTCTAACCGCGCCCGCCAACCCTCCCGACCGATACGTCTCACGATTTTCCAGCACACCACTTACAGCGGCCACGCACCGGCACGCTGAACTTACCCGACGACATGCTGGGTCAGCCGGGTCCATCGGAGGAGTCTAGAAACAGCCCACAGAAACTGTCGGGCCCACACGAACGACCAAGCCCTACTCCATCCCCACGGCCATGTCGGCGAAGCGGGAGAAGTGGCCCTGGAAGGCGACGGTGATCGTGTCGGTGGGGCCGTTGCGGTGCTTGGCGACGATCAGGTCGGCCTCGCCGGCGCGCGGGCTCTCCCGGTCGTAGGCGGACTCGCGGTGAAGCAGCACGACCATGTCGGCGTCCTGTTCGATCGAGCCGGACTCGCGCAGATCGCTCAGCGCAGGCTTCTTGTCCTGCCGCTGCTCGGCTCCACGGTTCAGCTGAGACAGGGCGATCACCGGCACCTGCAGCTCCTTCGCGAGCAGCTTGAGCGCGCGCGAGAACTCGCTGACCTCCTGCTGACGCGACTCCACCCGCTTGCCGCTGGTCATCAGCTGCAGGTAGTCGATCACGACCATCTTGAGCCCGGCGCGCTGCTTCAGCCGACGGCACTTCGCCCGGATCTCGACGAGCGTCATGTTCGGGCTGTCGTCGATGTACAGCGGGGCGTCGTTGATCCGCCCCCGGGTGGAGGCGATGGTGGTCCAGTCGCGCTGGTCGAGCGTGCCCTTGCGCATCGCCTGCAGGGGGATCGCCGCTTCGGCGCTCATCAGACGCATCGCGATCTCGCTGCGCCCCATCTCGAGCGAGAAGAAGATGGTGGGCATGTCGTGCTTGATCGCCGCGGCCCGCGCGAAGTCGAGCGCGAGCGTCGACTTTCCCATCGCCGGCCGCGCGGCGATGACAATCATCTGCCCCGGATGCAGACCGTTGGTCAGCTGATCGAGTCCCTCGAAGCCGGTGGGGATGCCGGTCATCTGACCGTCGCGTCCGCGAGCCGCCTCGATCTCCTCCACCGCGGCATCGACCGCGATCGTCAGCGGTACGTAGTCCTCAGCGGTTTCCGCCCCGGTGACCCCGTAGATCTCGGCCTGCGCATTATTGACGAGATCGACCGCCTCGCCCTGCCCCGAATAGCCCATCTGCACGATGCGGGTGCCCGCTTCGACGAGACGGCGCAGCAGCGCCCGCTCGGACACGATCGACGCGTAGTACCCGGCGTTGGCCGCCGTCGGCACGATCGAGGTCAGCGAATGGAGGTAATCGGCACCGCCTGCGCGCTGCAGGTCACCGGTCTTGATCAGCTCGTCCGTGACCGCGATGACGTCGGTGGGCTCGCCGTGAGAGTAGAGGTTGAGAACGGCCTCGAAGACCAGCTCGTGCTTCGGGATGTAGAAGTCGGTGCCCCGCAGCGTCTCAATGACATCGGCGACGGCGCTGGGGCTGAGCAGCATTCCGCCGAGCGTGGACTGTTCCGCGAGCACATCGTGCGGCGGCGTCCTCTCGTGCTCCCTCGGTGCACCCAGTCGTTCCTCGGAGATGTCTGCGATCGACACTGCGCCCCAGTCCTCCTCACGCCGCTCGCGCGGGCTTCTCACGATTCCTCACGGCAACGGTGTGCTGTCGCATCGGCTCATCAGCCGATGACAGAAGGACAGCATGAACCTCAGACATCGTTGTCGCGGCGGCGCCCCCTGCGAGGTTCCTCCACGCTAAGCGTGGCCCACTCCGCCCACAAATGGGCCTGTGGATAACCTTGTGGACAATCTGCGCAACACGCCGAATCTCCTGTGCACAATGCCTGTTGAAAGTGGGTCATGTAACGGAAAATCTCACTATTTAATACAGCTTGATCTGGGCTTTTTTAACACACACCCTGTGGGATCGCCTGTGCTTGAAGTGTGGGTTGAGACTTGACAATCGCCCACAGGGGGATGTGTACAACCTCGAGCAAGGATCGCGGCAAGCAGCACAAATGCAGCAGTGCAGTAAAGAACCGACGAGCATGTCATGCGCAGCGCTGGCGACCGGGGAAGTGCCGAGAGAAAGGCCTCGGTGCCACGAAGGCCGAGCACAACGAACGGATGGCGCGGAGTCTCGTCGACTCCGCGCCATCCGCGAAAGCGCGCCCGGGTAGGGCACGGGTCTTACTTGGCCGACACCACCTGCAGGGTGATGACAGCAGTCAGGTCGTCGCGCAGGCGAACAGTCGCCTCGTGCTCGCCGACGACCTTGATCGGAGCGGTGATGTGGATCTTGCGCTTGTCCAGATCGCCCAGCCCCGCAGCCTTGACCGCGTCTGCGACGTCGCCGGTCTTGACCGCGCCGAACAGGCGGCCCTCCGCGCCCGTCTTGACGGTCAGTTTGACCGTGTTGGACTCGAGGGCGCCCTTCAGCGCCACGGCCTCTTCGTGGTCGTGGATCGCGCGGGCATCGCGAGCGGCACGGATCGAAGCGACC
Source organism: Actinomycetales bacterium (assembly GCA_015654575.1). Classification (GTDB taxonomy): domain Bacteria; phylum Actinomycetota; class Actinomycetes; order Actinomycetales; family Microbacteriaceae; genus Microbacterium. The sequence goes on along the minus strand of JAATGR010000093.1, from coordinate 2,333 downwards.
TGCTTCTCGCCGCCGCGTGTCCAGGCCACGGCGAAGCCCTGCGGGATGAGGTAGTTACGGGCGTACCCGTTCTTGACCTCGATAACGTCGCCGGCACTACCGAGCCCGGTGACCTCGTTCGTGAGAATCAGCTTTGCCATGTGGGTGCCCCTTACCGGCCCGCACCCGCGTAGGGCAGGAGCGCCATTTCACGGGCGTTCTTGATCGCGGTGGCGATCAGACGCTGCTCCTGCACCGAGACGCCGGTGATGCGACGGGCACGGATCTTGCCGCGCTCCGAGATGAACTTGCGCAGTGTGGCGACATCCTTGTAGTCAATGACGCCTACGCGGATCGCCTTCGCGGGGGCGGCGTTCTTCGGGCCCTTCCGCGGCTTGCGGCGGTCGCCGCTCGACTTTCCAGCCATGTTGTTTCCTTAAGAGTTTTCAGCGGGACGCCGCGCGCGGCAGCATCCTGGATCGTGATGGATCAGAACGGGGTGTCGTCGCCGTAGGAGCCAGAGGCACCCCAGGAATCTCCGCCGCCGGAGGACGACCCGGGAGTCGCCCACGGTTCTTCCGCGGCCGAGGCCTGCACACGCGGAGCACCGCCGCCGCTCCCGCCAGCGGCGCGGGTGACCTGCGCCGTGGCGTACCGGAGGCTCGGACCGATCTCGTCGATCTCCAGCTCGATGGAGGTGCGGTTGTTGCCCTCGCGGTCCTGATAGGAGCGCTGCTTGAGCCGCCCGGTCGCGATGACCCGGCTGCCCTTGCTGAGCGAACCCGCCACGTGCTCGGCGAACTCGCGCCAGACCGACGCCCGGAGGAACAGCGCTTCGCCGTCCTTCCACTCGTTCGCCTGACGGTCGAAGCTGCGCGGCGTCGATGCGATCGTGAAGTTCGCGACGGGGAGCCCGTTCTGCGTGTACCGCAGTTCGGGATCCGCCGTGAGGTTCCCCACGACGGTGATGATCGTCTCGCCGGCCATGGTCGTTATGCCTTTGCTTCGGCGGGCTCGGCGCGACGGGCAGCCCGAGCCGGCGCTGCGGCCTTCCGAGCGGCCTTCTCCTCGGCGCGCTTCGCCTCGGCAGCCACCTGGGCGATGGCCTCCTCGGCACGCAGCACCTTGGTGCGCAGGATGATCTCCGCCAGCTTCAGCTGGCGGTCGAGCTCCTGAGTGGCAGCGCTGGTCGCGGTGAAGTTGACAACGGCGTAGATGCCCTCGCTCTTCTTCTGGATCTCGTACGCGAGCCGGCGCTTGCCCCACACGTCGACGTTGTCGATCGAGCCACCGTCTGCGGTGATGACCTTCAGGAACCTGTCGAGGTTCGGGGCGACCTGGCGCTCATCGATCGCGGGATCGATGATGACCATGAGCTCGTACTGGTGCTTGTGCGTCACTAACCCACCTCCTTCGGACTAGAACGGCTACCGGGCGTTTCCCGGCAGCAGGAGGGTGTAATGCACGCCGTCACGGACTCACGCGCGCATGGGCGCAGCCGGACAACCTGTTCATCTTAGCGGATGACGTGGGATCGGTGTGTCCGCCGATCAGCGGTCGAGCCGCCAGTCGTCGAAGCTGAAGCCCGGGGAGACGACGCAGCTGACCAGCACGTCGGTCCCGGCAGACGGACGAGCCGCCTGCCAGACTCCCGCGGGGACGAGACACTGCGCACGCTGGCCGGCCGCGGCATCCGCTCCGAGCAGCACCGTCTCCGCCTCCGCGGGACGTTCACCGTCGCCGCCGAGCGACAGCTCCAGCACGCCCGGCCCGTGCCAGAGCCACAGCTCGTCGCTGGAGACGACGTGCCAGGAGCTGTCTTCGCCGGGCGTGAGCAGGTAGTGGATGCACGTAGCTGCGGGCCGGGGGCCTCGCGGGGTGTTCACGACCGCGGAAGAGGCCCACGTCCGGCGGAACCATCCGCCCTCCGGGTGCGGCTCGAGGTCGAGCGCGTCGGCGCGGGGCGGGCGGGCGGGCGGGTGCTGCGGCATGGTTCGGCTCCTGTTGTCCGGCGGCGCCAGCCTACGACCGTGACCGCGTGGCGGCGTCATCCTGGGCGGCTCCCTCGGCTCGTCCTGACAAGCGAATCCTACGGCGATGCACAATCGTCGCGATGAGCGTGACCGCGGGCTGGACCGAGGAAACGCGCGCGGCCTCCGGGTGATCGATCCGCAGCTGGCGGCCGAGTCCCTCGTCCAAGGGGACTCCTCTCTCACCGAGCGCGAATCGGATGTGCTGTCGGCCGCGCGCACCGGCGGATCCGTCGCCGACCTGGCGCGCATCCTGCATCTGTCCGAGGGCACGGTGCGAAATCACCTGTCGAGCGCGATAGGCAAGACCGGCACCCGCAATCG
>JAATGR010000007.1 GCA_015654575.1 Actinomycetales bacterium | reverse complement strand
GCGCATGCCACCGAGTTGTCGGCGGCGGGGCGTGTCTCCTCCCGGCAGGCCCGCGGGTGCGTGACCGCGGCGCGGGAGAGAGCCCGGCGCCGGCTGCGGGATACCCCGTGGCGGCGCAACGCCGAGGTGTCGGGTGCGTGGTTGCGCGACGGCCCATCGGCGCCGTCGGCCGCGGTACGCAGACCGCTCGACACCGCGCTCGAGCGCGGCGCTCTCACGCTGCGCGGCTACGACCGCGTGCTGCGCGTCGCGTGGACCCTCGCAGACCTGGCTGACCGCGCGCGGCCGGAGCCCCAGGACATCGGCCGGGCGCTGTTCTTGAAACGGGGGATCGAGGCATGACCGCGCCGATGCTGGCGGCGCTGTTCGAACGGGCACAGGTGTCGGTTCCTCCGGACGGTTCCCTGCCGGAGGCTCGGAGAGCCGCGAGAGTGCTCTGGTGCTGCCTCACCGAACCGGGAGACCGCATCGCGGGTGCGCTTCTGGGCGCGATGGACCCGATCAGCGCGTACGAGCGGGTGTTCACGGCAGGCGATGTCTCGGGTGCTGCGGCCGTGGCGGAGGTCGAGCCGCGGGAGATCGCCGAGGGAATCTCACGGTGGCGTCCCCGGCTCGCCCCGGACGTCATCGCGCTGGCGCTGGCGGGTGCCCGCCGGTGCGGTGCCCGGCTGCTCACACCGGACGATCCGGTCTGGCCCGCGCGCCTTGACGACCTCGGCCCGTACGCGCCGCTCGCGCTGTGGGTAAGAGGGGATCCCCGGGTGCTACAGGCGGACGACGGGGCGGTCGCGTTCGTCGGCGCGCGCGCCGCGACCCCATACGGCGAACATGTCGCCGGCGAACTGGCGGCAGGGGCCGCGTCAGCCGGTGTCCTCGTCGTCTCCGGCGCGGCATACGGCATCGACGGCGCGGCCCATCGCGCCGCGCTCGCGTCCGGCGGCGCGACGGCGGCGTTCCTGGCCGGCGGGTGCGATCGGCTGTATCCCGCGGGCCACGCGGCCCTGCTGGAACGGATCGCCGTCGCCGGCGCGGTCGTGGCGGAATCGCCCTGCGGCACCGCGCCGACGCGCTGGAGGTTCCTGGCGCGCAACCGACTCATCGCGGCGGCGTCCGACGCGACCGTGGTCGTCGAGGCGGGTGCCCGCAGCGGAGCGTTGAACACGGCTCACCACGCGGCGGCGATCGGTCGTGCGCTGGGGGCGGTGCCTGGTCCGGTGACCAGCGCGGCATCGGTCGGCACGCACCGGCTGCTGCGCGAGGACGACGCACGATGCGTCACGTCCTCCGAGGAGGTGCTGGAACTGATCGGTCGCGCCGAACCCATCCGTCTCGAGCTGGGTGAGCCGACGAGCGACCTCAGCCGCGTGCGCGACGCGATGAGTCGCCGCGCGTTCCGCGACGTCGCGACAATTGCCGCCCGCAGCGGCCTGCCGGTCGCCGCGGTGGAGGCGATTCTCGGCACGCTGCTGCTGGACGCGGCCGTCGAGTACTCCGCCGAGGGCTGGCGGACGGCCAGCGGAAGCGGAGGCCGGTGATCCTCCTGGCACAGCGCCGCGCCGAACGCCTCAGCCCGTCGGCGGGCGGTGCGCGGCATGCTGGGAACATGAACCTGGCGGACGCGAGCATGCGATGGTGCGCCCACCTGACGCAGGTGAGACGTCTCTCACCCGCGACGGTTCGCGGATACCGTGCCGACCTCGCGGATCTCGCCGGCGATCTCGGCGCGGAGACGGCTCTCATCGACATCGACCTGGAGCAGTTGCGGGATTGGTTATGGCACGCCACGACGCGCGGAGCCAGCCGCTCGACATTGGCGCGTCGCACCGCCGCGATCCGCGGATTCTTCGACTGGGCGACCGACGACGGACTGATCGAGGCTGACCCCGCGCTACGCCTGGTCGCGCCCAAACGCGGCCGTACCCTCCCCACGGTCGGCGCCGTCGACGCGATCGACGACCTCTTGGCCGCCGCCGCCGACCGTGCCGAGGACGGAGATCCGGTGGCGGTGCGCGACCGGGCCGTGCTCGAGATGCTCTACGGGTCCGCGGTGCGGGTGTCGGAACTGTGCGGGATGCGCATCGGCGACCTCGACCCGGAACGCCGCACCGTCCGTGTCGTGGGCAAGGGAGACAAGGAACGCGTCGTGCCCTACGGCGGCGCGGCAGACCGCGCCGTGACGCACTATCTCGGATCCGCTCGACCGGCCCTGCTCGCCCGCGGCGACGGGGCCGCGGCGGATGCGCTCTTCCTCGCTGCCCGTGGCGGACGGCTGGGCCCGCGAGCCGTCTACGACGTGGTCTCGCGTGCGCTGGCGCCCGCGGTCGGACGCAGCGCCGTCGGACCGCACGCGCTGCGGCACTCCGCGGCGACGCATCTGCTCGACGGCGGGGCCGACCTCCGCGCGGTACAGGAGATGCTGGGGCACGCGAGCCTCGGCACCACCCAGATCTATACCCACGTCTCGAGCGAGCGGCTGGCGGCGGCGTACCGGCAGGCCCATCCCCGCGCCTGAACTCGCGCGCGGCCCGCGCGGCCCGTACCGTGGGTTCATGACGTCTTCCCGTCCTGTTCCGGCGGTCGTGCTCGTGTTGACCGCTCTGCTCGGAGCCGTCTTCCTGAGCGGATGCGCGCCGTTCGCGACAGCACGGGCCACGGTGCTCCCGACCTCCGCGGCGGGCGCCACCTCCAGCGCCACGTCGACCGCGACGCCGAGCGCCAGCGCATCGGTCTCGGGCGGCGCGGCGGGCGCGCAGGAGTGCGATGGCGGCGCGCTGACGCTCAGCGGTGCCGGAACCAGTTCGACGGTGTCCGGGACCTGCTCGACGGTGACCTTGTCCGGCACCGACATGACGGTCGACCTGGCCGGGGCGACGGTTCAGCTGGTCGTGGTCGACGGCGACCGCAACGCCGTCACGGCGGGCGATGTGCTCGGCGTCACCGTCGCAGGCCAGGAGAACACGATCACTGGCGCGGCGATCGGTGCGGTCACCTTTAACGGTGATCGGAACACCATCGCCGGATCAGGTGCGATCGGCGCCGTCACGCTCGCGGGGAACGACAACGTCGTGACCGGCGCGAGCGTAGGCACGGTGTCCGATTCGGGCCAGCGGAACTCCGTCAACGGTGGCTGAGGAGGGTCGCAGCACGGCAGCAGCACGGCGAGCGGAACCCCGCCGAGCAGCAGCAGCGGGTTGACGTACTCGCCATCGTGCCGAGCGCCCAGATGGATCGCGCCGGCGGGCGCTGTGTTCCCGCCCGCGATCCGCGCCACCTCGTCGCCGGCGCGCACGACATCGCCCGCGCTGACCTCCGGCGTCACCGGCTCGAGCGTGCTCACCCAGCCGTCGCCGTGGTCGATGGTCACGACGCCCTGCCCGGCGACCGAGCCCGCGAACGCGACGGTACCGTCCGCTGGGGCGAGCACGACCTCGCCGTCGCCCGCGATATCGATGCCGCGATGACCGGCGGCGTAGCGGTGTGCCGGCTGCACGTAGGGGGTCACGACGCGCGGTGAGAGGACGGGCCAGCGCCACGACGGGGCCTCGTCCTCCTCGGCTGCATTCGCTGCGACCGTGGTGCCCACGGCGAGCGGGCAGAGCAGGATCAGGACCAGGAGCATTCGACGGAACATGACCCGAGCTTCCCTGTCCGGCACTCGCCGGCGCGGCGGATCGTCCGGTCTGTGGAGGAGCCGTCGAGAGCGGGCTGCTGGGGAGGAGAGGGCAGCGCGCTGGGGAGGAAACGGCAGTGCGGGCCCGCGGGGGAGGAGAGGCGGGGTGCCCTGCTAGACTTCTGGGGCGCCCCGCTCTGCGGGGTGACTACGCGTGCCCACAGCATGGCGGCTCTCCTCGACGGAGACAGCCGTGCGGCATCACACTCCCACGGTCCCGTGCTCGGAAGCCCGAGCCGGGCGGGCGTGCGCCGGGCACCAGGTTCGCCACCCGCCGGGTCGGCGAAGACAACCGAAACAGAACAGGAGTACGGCCATGGCCGTCGTCACCATTCGCCAGCTGCTCGACAGCGGCGTCCACTTCGGACACCAGACCCGTCGGTGGAACCCGAAGGTCAAGCGCTTCATCCTGACCGAGCGCAGCGGCATCCACATCATCGACCTCCAGCAGTCGCTGTCCTACATCGACAAGGCGTACGAGTTCGTCAAGGAGACCGTCGCGCACGGCGGAACGATCCTCTTCGTCGGCACCAAGAAGCAGGCGCAGGAAGTGCTCGCCGAGCAGGCGACGCGCGTCGGCCAGCCCTACGTCAACCAGCGCTGGCTCGGTGGCCTCCTCACCAACTTCCAGACCGTCTCCAAGCGTCTCGCGCGCATGAAGGAGCTCGAGGAGCTCGACTACGAGAACCCGGCGGAGAGCGGCTTCACCAAGAAGGAGCTGCTGCTCAAGAAGCGCGAGCTCGACAAACTGCACAAGTCGCTGGGCGGTATCCGCAACCTCACCAAGACGCCGTCCGCGATCTGGGTCGTCGACGCCAAGCGCGAGCACCTCGCCGTCAACGAGGCCACCAAGCTCGGCATCCCGGTGATCGGCATCCTCGACACCAACGCCGACCCGGACGAGTTCCAGTTCCCGATCCCCGGCAACGACGACGCCATCCGCTCGGTCGCGCTGCTCACGCGCATCGTCGCCGACGCCGCCGCCGAGGGCCTCATCCAGCGTCACCAGCCGGCGGACGCGGCCGAGGCGGCTGAGCCCCTCGCCGAGTGGGAGCGCGAGCTGCTCGAGCAGGATGCGCCCGTCGTGACCGAGCCGGCCGAGGTAGCAGAGGTCGCCGCAGACGTCGTGGACGAGACCGTCGCGACGGAGACCGCCGCGACGGAGACCCCCGCGGACGAGACCGCTGCCGCAGCGCACGACGAGGCCATCGCGGACGCCGCCGGTGTCGAGACCGAAGAGGTCACTGACGCCGAGGCCGCCGACAAGTAATCCACACAGAAGGAGCTGCCACACATGGCAAACTTCACCATCGCTGACATCAAGGCGCTGCGCGAACAGCTCGGCACCGGCATGGTCGACACGAAGAAGGCGCTCGAGGAGGCCGACGGCGACGTCGAGAAGGCCGTCGAGATCCTGCGGCTGAAGGGTGCGAAGGGCAACGCCAAGCGCGCCGACCGTTCCACCAGCGAAGGCCTCGTCGTCGCCCGTGAGCAGAACGGCAAGGTCACCCTCGTCGAGCTCGCGTGCGAGACGGACTTCGTCGCGAAGAACGAACGGTTCATCGCGCTGGCCGACAAGGTGGCGGACGCCGCCGCCGCTGCCGGAGCCGATTCCGCCGCAGCCGCCCTCGCGGCATCCACGGGCAGCCAGACCGTCGAACAGCTGATCTCCGACGAGGCCGCCATCATCGGCGAGAAGGTCGAGCTGCGTCGCGTGCGCACGCTGACCGGCGACGCGTTCGAGGTGTACCTGCACCGCACCAGCAAGGACCTCCCCCCGCAGATCGGCGTGGTCGTGGCCTACACGGGCTCTGATGCCGAGACTGCGCGGTCGATCGCCCAGCACATCTCGTTCGCGAACCCTTCCTACCTCAGCCGTGATGACGTGCCGTCGGCGGATGTCGAGAAGGAGCGCGAGATCGTCACCGAGATCTCCCGCAACGAGGGGAAGCCCGAAGCCGCGCTGCCGAAGATCGTCGAGGGGCGTGTGAACGCGTACTTCAAGCAGGTCGCCCTGCTCGATCAGGACTACGCGAAGGACAACAAGCTGTCCGTCGCCAAGGTGGCGCAGGATGCCGGACTGACCATCACCGATTTCGCCCGCTTCAAGGTCGGCGCGTAATCGTCCCGTGAGAGGCCCGCATCGCCCGTCGGTGCGGGCCTTTCCCATGTCGTAGGTTGTGTGGAGCGAGAGGAAGCCACGTGATGGATGAGTCCACCGGACGCCGCAGAGTGCTGTTGAAACTGTCAGGGGAGGCGTTCGGCGGTGGATCGCTCGGCGTCAACCCCGACGTCGTCAGCCAGATCGCCCGCGAGATCGCGGAAGCCAGCGACGAGGTCGAGATCTCCATCGTCGTCGGCGGCGGCAACTTCTTCCGCGGCGCGGAGCTGAGCCAGCGCGGCATGGACCGCGGTCGCGCCGACTACATGGGCATGCTCGGTACCGTGATGAACGCCCTCGCCCTGCAGGACTTCCTGGAGCAGGCGGGCGCGGCGACCCGCGTGCAGTCCGCCATTGAGATGACGCAGGTCGCGGAGCCCTACATCCCCCGCCGCGCGCAGCGGCACATGGAGAAGGGGCGCATCGTCATCTTTGGTGCCGGCGCCGGCCTTCCCTACTTCTCGACCGACACCGTGGCGGCGCAGCGGGCCCTCGAGGTCGGCGCCGACGAGGTGCTCGTCGCCAAGAACGGCGTCGACGGCGTGTACACGGCGGACCCTCGAGAGGATCCGACGGCCACGCGCATCGACCGGCTGACCTACAGCGACGCGCTCGTACGGGGCCTGAAGGTCGTCGACGCGACCGCGTTCAGCCTCTGCATGGACAACGGCATCGACATGCGGGTGTTCGGGATGGAGCCGGCCGGGAACGTGACGCGCGCATTGCGCGGCGACGTCATCGGCACACTCGTCACGGTGTGACACCACGGGGCGCACATCCGCGCCCTCTAGACTGATCGAGAGCCGCAACGAGGAGAGTGACTGTGATCGCCGATGTGCTGAGCGACGCCGCCGGACGAATGGACCGGGCCGTGGAGGCCGCGAAGGAGGATTTCGCGACCGTTCGCACCGGACGGGCCAACCCGCAGCTGTTCCAGAAGATCCACGTTGACTACTACGGCACGCCGACACCGCTCGCGCAGCTCGCCTCGCTGAACAACCTGGAGGCGCGCACGATCGTCGTGACCCCCTACGACAAGTCGGCGCTGAAAGCCATCGAGGACGCGATCCGCAACACCCCCAATCTCGGCGCCAACCCCACCAACGACGGCAACCTCGTGCGCGTGACCCTCCCGGAGCTCACGCAGGACCGTCGCAAGGAGTTCGTGAAGCTCGTGCGCAGCAAGGGCGAGGACGCGAAGGTGCACGTCCGAGGCATCCGACGCAAGTCGAAGGACGACCTGGACGCGCTGAAGTCCGACGTCGGGGAGGACGAGCTGTCGCGGGCCGAGAAGGAGTTGGATGCGCTGACGCGGACCCACGTCGACGAGATCGACGAGGCCCTCAAGCGCAAAGAGGCAGAACTCCTCGAGGTCTGAGCCGGTATGAGCGACGCGCCTTCGGACTCCGAGCTGGGAAAACCCGACGTACCTGTGCCGAGCGCGTCCGCGTTCGAGCAGCAGGTGGCCCACGCGCGGGCGGAGTTCGACCAGGCGAACGAGCGGATCAAGGCGCGCACCGGACGGGATCTGCTGCTGGCCATCGCCATCGGCCTCGCCATCGGCGGCGTCGTGTTCGTGTCGCTGGTGTTTGTGGGTTGGCCGTTCGCGGTCTTCGCGCTCGCGGCGACCCTCCTCGGCACGTTCGAGCTGACGCGCGCGCTGCAGGGCGCGGGGCGCCACCTCGACATCGTGCCGTTGCTGATCGCCGGAACGGTCGTGATGGCGGCCGCCTGGTTCCTGGCGCCTTCGTTGCACTGGGTGGCGCTTTTCGCGAGCATCGCGTTCGTGGTCGTCTGGCGCCTGGTGGCACAGATGTCCGCCCGCGACGGCCGTCGGTACGGCGCCGTGCTCGACGATGTCCTGGTCTCCGGATTCGTTGTCGTCTACGTGCCGTTCCTCGCCTCGCTCGCCCTCGTGCTGCTAGGACAGGACCAGGGTTCCTGGTGGGTGATGGCGTTCCTGATCGTGACCATCGCCGCCGACACCGGGGCATACGCGACCGGCCTGCTCCTGGGCAAGCACCCGATGGCCCCGAAGATCAGCCCGAAGAAGACGTGGGAGGGCTTCGCCGGTGCGGCGCTTTTCGCGGTCGCCGCGGGCATCCTGCTGGCCTGGCTCATGCTGGGGCTGCCGTGGTGGGCGGGCATCATCTTCGGCGCCGTCATCCTCGGAACGGCCACCGCGGGCGATCTGGGGGAGTCCTTCCTCAAGCGCGACCTCGGCATCAAGGACATGAGCTCCTGGCTTCCTGGACACGGCGGCGTCCTCGACCGGCTGGACTCGATCCTCCCCTCCGCCGGCGCTGCGTTGGCGCTCTACTACCTGCTGACTCCTTTGGCGGTGATATGACGACCATCGACGACGATACGGATGCCGATCTAGAGAACCCGGCGTCCGACGATGTGGCTGCGCGGACGACGTTCCCCGCCGTGACGCGCGGCAGAGGATACGACAAGGCGGCGGTCGACGAGTTCCTGCTGCGCGCGCGCTCCGCGTTCGAACAGGATGACGCCGACGATGCCATCATCGCGCAGACCGTGCGCGACGCCTCTTTTCCGCTCGTTCGTCACGGGTACGCGATCTCCGCGGTCGATGCTGCTCTCGGGCGCATCGAAGACGCCTTCGCCGCGCGCAGCAGGGTGACGGCGCTGGTCGAGGTGGGCGCGAGCGCCTGGGTCTCGCAGCAGCGTGATCGCGCGCAGGAGATCCTTGATCGCCTCACCCGCCCGCCCCGTCATCGATTCACGCGCGTGAGCGTTTTGCGTTACGGCTACCGGCTCGAAGAGGTTGATCTGGTGGCGGACAAAGTCGCCGGATACCTGGCCGATGGCGAGAAGGTGACGGTCGAGCAGATCCGCTCGGTCGCGTTCCGGATGCAGCGCGGCGGCTATCGCGAAGCGCAGGTAGATGCCGTGCTCGATGCGGTGGTCGCGATCATGCTCGCGGTCCAATGATCGGTTCGAATGGCCCGCTCAGGCGGGGAAAGGTAGGATCGGGCCTATTGTGACTTCCGCTGACGATCCGACGACCGCCACCGCAGTGCCCCTAACCCGACGAGAGGCGGCGGAGGCGATGCGTCGCCGCAAGCCGCCCCGCCGCGGGCGGTGGTCGCGCCGCCGCGGGGTGACGGGTCTGTTCGCCACGGTTGCCGCCCTCGGGCTCGCCGGCGCGTATATCGGTCCGGCCGGCTTCGCCATGGCGCAGACCGATGCGCAGGAGACGGACACATCGACGACGGTGTATTCGGGCATGGTGGCCGATGCGCAGTCGATGACGGTTGTCGCCGACGCGCAGGACGACATCGATCTCGGCCGCGGAACGTACTCCGCGGTGGAGATTCCGAAGGTCGTGACCACCACGACGACGTCCTCGTCCAGCAGCAGCAGCGGTAGCGGCGAATCCGTCGCCTCGGTGCTGTACTACACCGGCGGTGGCACCGCATCGGAGTGGATGGCGTCCGCGGGCATCGCGGAGAGCGACTGGGGCTATGTCGACTACATCGTGAGCCGCGAAAGCGGCTGGAACCCGAACGCGACGAACTCGTCCTCCGGGGCCTGCGGTCTGGCCCAGGCGCTGCCGTGCAGCAAGGTGCCGGGCAACGGCTACGATCCGGTCGACAACTTGACCTGGGCGACGAGCTACGCCGTCAGCCGCTACGGCAGCTGGTCAGGCGCCTACACCTTCTGGGTGAACAACCACTGGTGGTGAGCACGCGCCATGGCACGTCCGAGGCGCCGTCGCGCGCAACCGTCGTCGGCCGATGACGGCTTCGAACGTCTGCTGGCCGGGTGGAAGCGCACCGAGTCGCGGCGCGGCGCGCAGTGGACGGTGCAGCCGGTGTCGGCGGCGCGAGCGCAGAAGCCCTACACCTGCCCCGGATGCGGCGGCGTGATCGATCCGGGGACGGCGCACGTCGTGGTCTGGCGGGCGGATGGCGTCCTCGGTGACGCCGCGGACCTCGCCGCCCGACGACACTGGCACTCCCCGTGTTGGAAGGCGGCCTGAATGGAGATCCGTAGCGCAACCGTGCTGCCGGCGCGACGCGAGGACATCGAGCTTCGCACCGCCGACGGGGTGACGCTCGTCGGCGAGCTCGCACTGCCGCTGGAGCGGGTACCGGTCGCGACGCTGGTGACGTTGCACCCGCTTCCGACCCACGGCGGCTTCATGGACTCGCACGTGCTGCGCAAAGCTGCCGCCCGGTTGCCTGCGCTGGCCGATCTCGCCGTCCTCCGGTTCAACACCCGCGGCACGAGCAGCCCGCGAGGTACGAGCGGCGGCGCGTTCGGTGACGGGATCACGGAACGCGCCGACGTCGCGGCGGCGATGGAGTTCGTGCACGAGCGCGGTCTGCCGCGTCCGTGGCTGGTCGGGTGGTCGTTCGGTACCGAGCTTGCACTGCAGTATGGCCGCGAGCACGACATCGAGGGCGCGATCCTGCTGTCTCCGCCGCTGCATCGCGCAACGGCCGCCGATGTCGCGGCCTGGGAGGGCGACCGGCGCTCGCTCGTCGTGATCGTGCCGGAGCTCGACGACTACCTCCGTCCGGAGGAGGCGGCACAGCGCTTCGCGTCCGTCCCGTCGGCCACGCTCATCGCGGTCGACGGTGGGCGGCACCTGTGGGTGGGGGAGACCCAGACCCGGCGCGTGCTCGACGAGATCGTCCGCGTCGTGAACCCTGCCGCGTTCCCCCTGCCGACCGAATGGGAGGGCTGAGCGCGGCCCGTCACCGCTCGTTCTGGCGCGGGATCACGATCTGCCGGTAGATGATCAGGATGCTCGCCGCCACCGGGATCGCCACAAGCGCGCCCAGCAGGCCCAGCAGCGCACCGCCGGCGAGAGCGGCGATCACGACCACGGCACCGGGGACGGACACGGCGCGGTTCATGATCCGCGGCGAGAGGATGTAGGCCTCCAGCTGCATGTAGACGATGTAGTACACGGCCGCGACGAGCGCGGTCGTGGGGGATCCGAGGCCGGGGATCAGGCAGGTGAGAACGATCAGCGCCGATCCGGTGAGCGTTCCGACCAGCGGGATCAGCGAGAAGAAGAACGCGATGACGGCCAGCACGGCGGGGAAGGGAGCCTGGATGATGGTGAGGAAGATCGCGCTCAGGATGCCGTTGATGAGGCCGAGGGCGACCTGCCCCATGACGTAGTAGCCGACCGAGTCCGTGATCTGCTCGGACAGATCGATGAAGCGGGCGCGACGCGAGGCCGGCACCAAGTTGTACGCGGCGGCCTTCAGCGACGGCGTGGATGCGGTGAAGTAGATCGTCAGGACGAGCACGATGAACGTCCCCGTGAAGCCGGAGAGGATCGAGGCGCTGAAGGACAGAAGGCCTTCGCCGATCGATCCGTAGTCAAGGGTCTGCACCCAGTTCTGCACGTAGGTGAAGGCCTCCTCCACGTTCAAGTTGGGGAAGGTGGTCTCCAGCCAGTTGCGCGCGTCGGTCAGCAGGGTGCCCTGCTGCACGATGTCGACGATCGCGCTGACCAGCTGCGTGATCTGGTTCACGATGATGGGCACGACCATCATCACGATGCCGGCGAACACCGCCAGGACGATGAGGATCGTCACCAGCACCGCAGCCCACCGCGGCAGGTGTCGATGCTCGAAGAATCGCACCACCGGGTCGAGCCCTAGGGAGAGGAACAGCGCCGTACCCACGTACAGCAGCACCGTCGACAGCATAGACACGCTGTTGAGGAGCACAATCCCGAGCCCAACACCCAGCGTGGCGACGAACGCGACGCGGAACGGGTTGTGCAGTTTCATCGAAGGTCTCCTGTCGGACACGGCGGACTCTGGACAGGATACGTCGCACCCCACGACAAGCCGGGAAGCGAGTCCTCTCGGAGCACGCTCAGCCGACACTCGCTAGGCTGGAACGTCGGATCGGACCTGCCCGGGGTCCGCAGAGAGGGTGGACGAGTGCGTTTCGTGTGGGCCGTTGCGGCCTTCATCCTGGCCGCGGTGCTCATCGGAGTCGGATTCGCACAGCGCGCGATGCCCCACGGTGCGGACACCGAGTCCGTCGCGGTGTCCGCCGCATCCGACACGCCGTACACGCTGATCGACGGCGCGGTGATGTCGCTCCTTCCAGGCGGGCAGACTCTGACGGTGTCCGGCCAGAACGGGGTCGTGGTCGCGTACGGGCGCACCGCGGACCTGACCGCCTGGCTCGCGGATCAGGAGTACAGCCACGCCGTCGTCGACGAGACGGGCGCCGTCACCGTGACCCAGGTGGAGCCTGACGCCGACGCGATCGCAGAGACCGACCCCACCGACACAGAGGCGGCCGAGACGGATGCCGCTGTGGCGCGTTCACCGCAGGGCTCGGATCTGTGGCTGGCCGAGTACGACGACGCCTCGCAGGTGGAGGTGTCATTGCAGGTGCCCACGTCGATGAGCGTGCTGGTGGCCTCCGATGGGACGCTGCCCGCACCAGAGGCGATCGCCATCACCTGGGAGCACGACACGTCGACCCCGTGGGCGGGGCCGCTCATCGTGCTCGGCGGACTGTTCCTGATCGTCGGCATCGTGCTGTACGTGCTCGCGATCCGCCACGCGCGACGGTCGACCGGGCCAAGGCGGAAGGCGCCGCCGCCGCTGGAGGCGACGCAGCCCATCGATATCGCCGACACGGCGGAAGACAAGGGAGTCATCGCGGCGACGCCGTCGCGACGCCCGGCAGGGAAGCGGGCGCTCGTCATCGCGCCGCTCGTGCTGGTCGCCCCGCTCGTGTTCAGCGGATGCTCCGCCGACGCGTGGCCCGATCTGAACGCCACGCCGGAGACGACCACCACGACCGCAGCCGTCGACGCCAGCGACCAGCAGCAGCCCGCCGTGACGGAGGCGCAGGCGCAGCAGATCATTCAACGGATCTCGGAGACGGTCGCCGAAGCGGACGCGAACCTCGACGCGACCCTTGCGGCGACCCGCCTCGACGGTGCCGCCCTGGCCGCCAGACAGACCAACTACACGCTGCGCAGCAGCATTTCCGACTACGCGGCGCTGGCGGCGATCCCGTCCGACTCGCTGCAGATCATCCTCCCGCAGGCCTACGACGACTGGCCCCGCACTGTGCTGGCCGTGGCCGACACCGACCAGAGCTCGACAATGATGATGCTCACCCAGCAGGACGCCTGGTCGAACTACAAGCTGGTATACGTCGGCAATCTCGGCGCCTCCACCGAGCTTCCCGCGCTGTCACCGGTGTACATCGGCGCAGCCCAGGTTCCGCCGGACTCGACGTTCCTGAGCGTCACCCCAGACTCGGTCGCGGCGGCGTACGCCGACATCCTCACCAACGGCACGAGCAGCGTCTACGCGTCGCTGTTCGACGAGACCTCGGACGCCTTCAGCGCCGAAGTCGCCAGCGATCGGCAGGACCGTCTCGATCAGTTCAACAGCACCGCGACGGACACGGGGACGCTGACGTTCTCCGCGGCGGCGGGAACAGAGACCCCGCTCGCCCTGGCGACGCTGGAGAGCGGAGCGATCGTC
The DNA here is from genome assembly GCA_015654575.1 of Actinomycetales bacterium. Taxonomy (GTDB): domain Bacteria; phylum Actinomycetota; class Actinomycetes; order Actinomycetales; family Microbacteriaceae; genus Microbacterium. The sequence continues at coordinate 3,468 of JAATGR010000007.1, read as the reverse complement.
GCGGTGACGGTGAACGAGACGGACACCGTGACACCGCTGGACTCGGATGTCGTCATCAAGTTCGACGACAACGCCACCGTGGAGGCGCTCACTGGAGCGTCCGAGTCGCAGACCGGTGTGACGTCGATATTCGTCGACCAGCTGTTCTTCTACGTGCCGGCGCAGGGGTCGACCGACCTCATCCGTCTGCTCGGATACTCGTCCAGCATCCTCGAGGCAAAGGTGATCCCGTGACCGATCCCACTCCTGGCGCCGTCCTGCGTGGCGCCGTCGACCTCTCCACGCTCCGCAACCGCCCGCAGCCGGGGGCCACACCCGCGGCGGGATCGGCGGAAGGGTCTGCGTTGGTGTTCGACGCGACCGACCAGTCGTTCCCCGAGGTCATCGAGCTGTCGCGCCGGGTCCCGGTCGTCGTCGATCTCTGGGCTGAGTGGTGCGGTCCCTGCAAGCAGCTCAGCCCGGTGCTCGAGAAGGTCGTGACGGAGCTTGCCGGACGCCTCGTGCTCGCCAAGGTCGACGTCGACGCGAACCCGCAGCTCCAGCAGGCGTTCCGGGCGCAGTCGATCCCGATGGTCGTGGCGCTCGTCGCGGGGCAGCCGGTGCCGCTGTTCACCGGCGCGGTGCCCGAGCAACAGGTGCGCGACGTGTTCGGGCAGCTGTTGCAGCTGGCGGCGCAGAACGGCGTCACCGGTACGGTGCCCGTCGGTGACGACCCGGCCGAGGAGGACGTCGAGCCCACGCTTCCGCCGCTCCACGCGGAAGCCTTCGCCGCCATCGAGGCGGGCGACTACGAGGCCGCGGCGGACGCCTACCGTCGGGCGCTGGCGGAGAATCCGCGGGATGCCGACGCGAAGGCGGGCCTCGGACAGGTCACGCTGCTCGGACGCGTTGCCGGGCTGGACCCCGCGATCGCACGCGCGGCCGCGGCGGACGCCCCGGCGGACGTCGAGGCCCAGTTCGCCGTCGCCGACCTGGACGTCTCCGGTGGGCACGTGGAGGATGCGTTCGCCCGCCTGCTCGACCTGTTCCAGACGCTCCCGGACGAGGAGCGGGTCCCGGTGCGCGAACGGCTCCTAGAGCTGTTCGGTGTGGTCGGCGACGCCGATCCCCGTGTGCTCAGCGCGCGCGCCCGGCTGGCCTCGCTGCTGTTCTGAGCACTCCCGCGCCGCCCGCCGGTCAGACGGAGCGGTGGCGCAGCCAGAGCGCGCCGAGCGGCGGCAGGGCGAGGTGGGCGCGTCCGGCGGGATCGGTGTGCACTGTGCCCAGGTTGCCGACGCCGGAACCGCCGAACACGGCCGCATCGGAGTTGAGAACCTCCTGCCAGACGCCCGCCTCGGGAAGATCCAGCACGTGGTCGTGCCGGGGTGATCCTCCGAAGTTGCAGACCACGACGATGGTGTCGCCGTCGCGGTCGCGCCGCGCGAACGCCAACACATCCGGGTTGCCCTCCGGCGCGCCCAGACGGCTGAACGCCTCCCCGTCGTGGTCGCGCGACCACAGCGCGGGCTCCGCCCGGTACACGCGGTTCAGCTCGGCGACGAACCCCATTAGCTGCGCGTGAGTGGGCTGGTCCAGCAGCCACCAGTCGAGCTCGCGGGCCTCGGACCACTCCGAGATCTGCCCGAACTCCTGCCCCATGAACAGCAGCTGCTTTCCGGGGTGGCCCCACATGTATGCGAGGAACAGGCGCAGGTTGGCGCGCTTCTGCCAGTGGTCACCCGGCATCCGCGCCATCAGGCTGCCCTTGCCGTGGACGACCTCGTCGTGGCTGATGGGCAGGACGTAGTTCTCGCTGAATGCGTACACGAAGGAGAAGGACAGATCGCCCTCGTGGTGCGCGCGGAACATCGGGTCACGGGCGATGTAGACGAGCGAGTCGTTCATCCAGCCCATGTTCCATTTGAAGCCGAACCCGAGCCCGCCGGCGCTGGTGGGTGCGGTGACACCCGGGTAGCTCGTCGACTCCTCGGCGATCATCGCGATGCCGGGATGCCGCTTGTAGGCGGTGGCGTTGACCTCCTGGAGGAAGCGGACCGCCTCCAGGTTCTCCCGCCCGCCGTGGATGTTGGGCTCCCATTCGCCGGCCTCGCGCGAATAGTCGAGGTAGAGCATGGACGCCACGGCATCCACTCGGAGTCCGTCGATGTGGAACTCCTCGAACCAGTACAGCGCGTTCGCGACGAGGAAGTTGCGCACCTCGTTGCGGCCGTAGTCGAAGATCAGCGTGCCCCAGTCCTTGTGCTCGCCGCGGCGGGGGTCCGGGTGCTCGTAGAGGGGCTCGCCGTCGAACCGGGCCAGCGCGAACGCGTCCTTGGGGAAGTGGCCGGGGACCCAGTCCAGGATGACGCCGATGCCGGCCCCGTGGAGGCGGTCGATGAGATACCGCAGATCGTCGGGCGTGCCGAAGCGGCTCGTCGGGGCGTAGTAGCCGGTGACCTGGTAGCCCCACGATCCGCCAAAGGGATGCTCGGCCAACGGCAGGAACTCGACGTGGGTGAAGCCCGTCGCGCCGACGTAGTCGATCAGTTCGTCGGCCGCGGCACGGTAGCCGAGCCCCGCCCGCCACGAGCCGAGATGCACCTCGTACACCGACATGGGCTCCGCAACCGGGGAGCGTCGGGCGCGCTCGTCGAGCCAGGCGGCGTCGGCCCAGGCGTGGTCGGTGTCGGTGAGAACGGATGCCGTGGCCGGAGGGAGCTCGGCGCGGCGGGCCATCGGGTCCGCCTTCAGCGTCCAGACGCCGCCGCGGCTGAGGATCTCGAACTTGTAGGTCGTGCCCGCCCGGATGCTGGGGACAAAGATCTCCCACACGCCGCTGGAGCCCATCGATCGCAGGGCGTGGCCGCGTCCGTCCCAGGCGTTGAAATCGCCCACGACGCGCACGGCCTGAGCGTTCGGAGCCCAGACGGTGAAGGACGCGCCGTGTGTGCCCCCGTGCTCGCGGACGTGCGCACCGAGCACCCGCCACAGCTGCTCGTGCCGACCCTCGCGGATCAGATGCAGATCGAGCTCACCGATGACCGGGTCGTGCCGATACGGGTCGTCGACGACGATGTCGGAACCGTCCGGGTAGTGCGCCACGATGCGGTACGGCAACGGCTCTCCTTCGCGCACCCCTTCCCAGATGCCGTAGGCGAGGTGCCCGAGGGAGACCCGGTCGCCGTCGGAGAAGACGGCGGTGACGGAAGCGGCCAGCGGACGCCGGGCGCGGACGACCCAGCGGTGCGCGTCGCCGCCCTCGTGCAGTCCGAGCACAGCGTGGGGGGCGTGGTGGGAACCGGAGGAGACGGCGTCGAGGACCCGGTCGTCGATCGCGGTCATCCCTGTGCCTCGATCGGGAGCACGTGGAGGATGTGGACCGGCTCCGTGAACGCGTCGAGCCGGACGTAGTTGTGATCGCTCCACTGCCAGCGGGCACCGGTCAGCAGCTCCTCTACCTCGAACGGGGCGCCCGGCTCGACGCCCCAG
>JAATGR010000099.1 GCA_015654575.1 Actinomycetales bacterium | reverse complement strand
GTCGCGGCCGGCGCCGCCGACCTCGACATACAGCGTGCTGCTCGGTGCCACGTCGAGCGAGCCGGAGACATCCGCGCCAGCCCCACCGGGAGACTGGCCATACCCACTCCCGCCGATCGCGCCGATCGCCTCCACCTGCACGCGCTCGACCCCGGCCGGAACGGTGAACATCTGCTCCGCGCCGATCGACCCAAGCGTCACTCGCTGGGGGACCGGTGTCGCCCCCGCCGGTCGCGCCCAGCACACGCACAGCAGCACCAACGAACCACCCACGACAGCGCCCCACCGCGCGCGACACCCAGCAACACCCAACATCCGTTCAGATCCTTTACTCGAGACGACCCCCCCGCCGATCACGGAAGCCACCGACGGCCGCGCCGCCAACACCACTGAACACGGTCAGATGCCCATATCGGCACCGCGCCGCTCAACCTGAAGGACGGGCGATGATCACCGGCGCCGCTCCATGGCGCGCCGGGATGCTGGTCGGTGCTCCCGGTGCCACGACGATCGCGCATCCGCGCCTGAACGTCCCGGTCCGTCGCGTGCAACATGCCGCCGCGCCTCCCGCTTCGCCGGATGTCATGCGTCTCATCGCACGCGTCGATACCGACGGAATGAGCACGCGCAGACTGACAAGTAGCCGATGTGGACGAACTGCTCGAGGCGAGCGGTTCGTCACATTCTCCGGGCCGGCGGGTCTCTACACTCGTTTCATCGGTTGCTCGAGACCGCCAGCCGGATGCCCGGAGGCCCGAGGTCGTTGCGCGATTCGGTGTCGCAGTCCGGAGGCGATGTTCGCCGCACTGCCGTCACTGACGGCGAACATCGCGGCGGCAGTGACGGTCCAGACCGGGCAAGCGCCGCGGCCGCGGCCGCGGCTGCTGGGGCGGCCTCCTCCCACCCGTGCTTGCGGGCCAGTTCGATCGCCTGCATGGCGCGCTGCTCCACCGGCTCCTGAGAGCGAAAGACGTTTGCAGGTCCTGAAGCTGGGACTGCTTGTGGTTCATGCCGCGCGATGTGTGCCCACGTTGCGCTTGGCTCATTTGGCCAGGGCGAGTCGGGCGGCTCTGCACGCAGTGTCAATGAGTTTTGTGGTGGCTTGGGTGGTGAGATCGGCCACGGCTGCGGGGTCGGAGGTGACCGGGAGGTCGGTGAAGTCGTCTTCGAGGCGGTCAGCGGTGCGGTGCAGCAATTCGCTGAGGCTGGCGTAGGTGCCGATGGTCTTGGGGGCTGCGGGGAGGGGCTGAGTTAGCGCCGTGCGGGCGGATGAGCGGACTTCGTCGGCGGATTCCGTCACTTCTTGGAGGCATTTCAGTAGGTTCTGTGGCGGGCGGGGCTGCTGTGAGAGGCGTTTGCGGGCCTGATCGAGTTCGCGAGTGGCCGCGTCGGCGGCGGCGCGGGTGTTCAGGCGTTCGCCGGGGAGGCGCGGCAGGGCGAGGAGGGTTGCGGTGCGTTCGAGCAGGCGAGCGTGCGTCTGGAGGACAACGGCGAGGTGGTCGGGGACTTTGTCCTGCTCGTGTGCGCGCCAGATGAATAGGGTGGCGAGGGCGGCGAGGAGGGCGCCCGCGGCGTTGTAGGTACTGCGTTCGAAGGCTTGGGGCCAGCCGATGGTGCCGCCGGAGTCGGTGAGCAAGAGAGCGACCGGGGCGGAGAAGACGGGCCAGAAGCCGTAGTTGATGCGGCGCAGGGGCTGGCCGAGTCCACTGAGAACGGCGACCGCCGCCATGAGGACGTACGCAGACACGCCGGCGGTGAAGGCGAGGAGTACGGCCGCGAGCAGGGACCCCAGGATGGTGCCCCCGACGCGTTTGACGATGCGGTTGGTTGTCTGGCCCCAACTGGGGCGCAGCGTGGTGACGATGCCGATGATCATCAGTTGGCCGCCGGGCAGTCCAGTGGCGGTGATCAGGATGTAGGCGGTGGTGACACAGACGCCGAGCCGGACCGCATGCCGGAAGCGGGGGGTGCCCTCGCGCGCAGCAGCACCCAGGTCGGCCAGAGCCGCGCGGACGCGCAGGTGACCCGGGATGCGCGAGGTGCCGGCACGGGGTCGCGGTGGGTCGTGTCTGCCGCCGAAGTACGGGATCAGGAGCAGCACGGTGGCGAACAGTCCGCCCGTCAGGAAGAGCCCCGTCTGCAGCCACGCGCCGTGCGTTGGCCATTGGGCCCCGATCACGACGCACAAGGCGGGGAAGGGGCCCACGACGCGAAGTGGTGCGCTGAATGCGGCCAGGGCGACCACCGGCAGTGCGGCCCAACCGCCGGTGAGCATTCCCAGCGCGAGCACCACGGCCATCAGGATGCTGCGTCGGGTCAGGGAGACGACGCGGGTACGAGCGTCGCCTCGGGGGGTGGAACGCATGACAAGCCAGGCGGCCATCGCGGTCAGGATGCCGTCGCCCTGCTGGCCGAGCGCGACACCGAGGCAGGCGGGGACGCCCACAGCGATCGCGGCAGCTACACCGATGTGCCAGTCGTAGGCGACGCCCGGTTCGCGGGCGAGGTATGTGCGCACGATCGTGCGCAGCGACTCGCCGGCACTCATGAGGGACCTCCTGGGGCGGGTCGATGCGACGGCCGACCGCGGACGAGGACGGCAGGCTCTAGTAGGCTATGCAACATAGCTACTTAGCATAGCAACTGTAATCCCGGCTCAGCTCGTATTGACTATGTCGCAACGCTACGTACAATAGATGCTATGGACGAGGTCACGGCGCGGGAGCTTCAGGCGTATCTGCGGGCATTGCACAAACAGTTCCGGGACGGCGTGCCTCCGGTCGAGGGGATCTCGCGTTCGGCGGTACGGGTACTCGGTGTCGTTGCCCGTGCCGAGGGCGGCCAGGGTGTCCAGCCGGGTCGGATTGCGGATGAGCTGGGGATGACCACATCCAACGTGGCCGCCGCTCTTGGGGAGCTTGAGAGCGCGGGCTACGTGTCGCGGCAGCGTTCTTCTGAGGACGCACGTCGCATCACGGTGTCGTTGACTGATCGCGGTGTCTCGACGGTCGCGACGCATCGCTCGCTGCGGGTCGATGATCTCCAGCAGACAATCGGCGCGGCCCTGAGCGCTGCCGAGCAGGCGCAACTGGCTGCGGTGGTTCCGCTGCTGGGCAAGCTCGTCACACTCGGCGGTGCGAGGGCAGAGTCGTGAGGTCCCCGTTCGCGGCCCGGGGGGAGTGCCTCGCGGCTGCGGGTTCGCCGCTGCGGGCGCGGAACTATCGGCTCCTGAACTCCATCACTGACCATGGGCGCCCGGGTCCCCGGCCCGGTCGTCGCCCCCCGTGGCGATGGTCGGCACTCCGGCCTGCTTCTGTCATCGACGCGGACTCCTTCGGTGCTGTCATTCTCAGGTGTGGCGATGATGCGGCGGGCTGATATCCCGGTGGCCGCCCGGACACAACGGGCACCGGGGCAGCCCCTCGGACAGTTCCGGTACGCGACCCGCCTCCCGGAACTCGCGGCCGCGCAATCGCGCTGCGGACCATGGCATGGCGCGGTTGCAGCGTAATCGGCATGCCCGGGTTGGTTTAGGTCGTCGAGAACTTTCGCAGCGGCTAAGGATTCACCATCGGTGGTGCCCCACGATCGCTCTGGGCCTAATCGTGCTGCCCTGCCTATGGCGCCGCCCACCTATCGATCACCAGAGCAATGACTAAGCACCAGAACATCACCTCCAGCGAAAGAGAACACTATGCCCCTCACCGAACTCGACTCGACCCCCGCCCTGATCCTCGTGGACCTGCAGAAAGGCATCCTGGCCTCCGGACGCCCGGATGTCCCTGTCGTCGTCGAAAACGCCGCGAAGCTCGCCGACGCGTTCCGCGCAAAAGGGCTCCCCGTCGTCCTGGTGAACGTGACCGGCGGCGCTCCCGGCCGGACCGACGCGTCAGCCGCCCGCACCGCGCCCCGGCAACGGCCGGACGGATGGACGGAGATCGCGCCCGACCTCGGTGCACATCCCGACGACATCTTGATCACCAAGCGCACCTGGGGTGCCTTCCACCAGACCGGTCTCGACAATGCCCTTCGCGAGCGTGGCGTGACCCAGGTCGTCATCGGCGGGGTCGCAACCTCGATGGGTGTGGAGTCGACCGCGCGCGCCGCGCACGAGCACGGCTACCACGTCGTCCTGGCCACCGACGTCATGCTCGACCCCGACCAAGCCAGCCACACCCACAGCATCAGCCACGTCTTCCCAAAACTCGGTGAAACCACCACCAGCACCGACATCCTCCCCGCACTGGTCCGCTGAGGGCCTGGTGCGTACGCGACCGCTCCGGGGACCGCGCCCGCCGCCTCAGCCCCTCATGCGCACATCAAGAAAAGCGCTCCGCGCGGCCGCTTCATCGCTCGACCGCTAGCACCGTAGGAGCCCCAGCGAACAAGGCGAGTTCGTCCAACGGCCCGATCCAGGGCTGTGAGGGTCCGCAGTCCGTCGATACGACGTGCCCGGCCGCGCGAAAGGCCTTTGGAACAAGTCAAACCTGAGCAACACGTCGCGTGATCTCAATCGAGACCGCCTGTTCGCGTGTGCGGTAACGCGTCCTTGCGGAAACCCGTACGCTGCGCTCGACGGTGCCGACCTTGATTCGTGCCGGAGACGCACCGCCGAGCTTTGGGAGCACCGTCGCCTAGCTCGACTGGGTGGTGTCGCTGTCCACCGGCAGCGCTGATACCGACCCGTCGACTCTGGGGAGTTCGCTGGACGCGGGATCCGGCACGGTCGGCGCGACGCTTGGTCTGGCAACCGACCGCGTTGCGGCTCTCGCAGATGTCGACGGTCTCGGTCTCGCCGCTGGTCTCGTGCCTGCTCTACGGGATCTCG
>JAATGR010000155.1 GCA_015654575.1 Actinomycetales bacterium | reverse complement strand
TCGGTGACCTGGTACGCGACGTCGCCGCAGACCTGGAAGCGCTCGATTCCACCACCGCCGCGGAGCGCCTGCGCGACTTCGCCGAGGTGCTGACCAACTGGTACATCCGCCGTTCGCGCGACCGGTTCTGGCTGGGAGTGACCGACGACCCGCGCTCCACCGAGGCGTTCGACACCCTGTACACGGTGCTGGAGACCGTGACCCGGGTGGCGGCGCCGCTGCTTCCGCTGATCGCGGAGCGGGTGTGGCAGGGACTGACGGGCGGGCGCAGCGTCCACCTGCAGGACTGGCCGGATGCGGCGGCATTCCCGGACGCTGCCGACATCCGCACAGCCATGGACGCCGTGCGCGAGGTCTCCTCCGTCGCCAACGCGCTGCGCAAGCGTGAGGGCAAGCGCGTGCGGCTGCCGCTGCCGCTGCTCACGGTGGTCGTGCCGGATGCCGCGGCGCTGTCGCAGTTCGACGAGATCCTGCGCGACGAGCTCAACGTGAAGGCGCTCGAACTGGCGGAGCTCCGGGAGAGCACCGCCGAGGAATACGGCATCACCCATCGGCTCACGATCAACGCGAGGGCCGCCGGACCCCGGTTGGGCAAGCAGGTGCAGCAGGCGATCGGCGCCGCCCGCAGCGGCGACTGGAGCGAGCGCGACGGCGTGGTCGTCGCGGGCGGCATCCCGCTCGAGGCCGGCGAGTACGAGCTCGTGCTCGAGACTGCAGGACGACCGGACGGCGAAGCGCTCGCGGTGCTGGCGCGGGGTGGATTCGTGCTGCTGGAGACGGTCACGACCCCGGAGCTCGAGGCCGAGGGGCTGGCGCGCGACGTGATCCGTGCCATCCAGGACACCCGGAAGGCCGCAGGGTTCGAGGTGAGTGACCGCATCGCGCTGGCGCTCGGCTTCGCGGATCCCGAGGACGCCGCCGCGGTGCGCGCCGCGTTCACGGTCGCGGGCGTCGCCGCCGAGACGCTGGCGCTGAGCGCCACGGTCGACGGCGACGTCATCGTCGGGAGTGCGGCGGACGCCGCATCCGCCCCCGACCACGTCGCAGAGGTCGCCGCCGGAACGTTCGCGAACCGCGGCGCCTTCACGGTCGCCGTCACCCGGGTGGGTGGCGCGTCGTGAGTGGTTGCTTCGTGAGCATGTCCCCGTTCGCACCGCTCGGCGGCCGCTCAAGCGGTGCGAATCGGGACATCTGCCGGTCCGACGTGGGACATGGACCGGGACACGGGGGAGAGCACGTGGGACGCGGAGGACGACGATGACTGAGCGGGACAGAGCGGATGCGGTCTACGCCGCGCTGCTGCGGCGGCAGGGCGAGCAGTGGGTGCAGCCGAGGGTCGAGCGCACCCGCCGCGTGCTGGAGCTTCTCGACGACCCGCAGCGCACCTACCGGGTCGTCCACGTGACCGGCACGAACGGCAAGACCTCCACCAGTCGCATGATCGAGAGCCTGCTGCGGGTCCACGGGCTGCGCACGGGCCTGTTCACGAGCCCGCACCTGGAGCGCTTCACCGAGCGCATCATGATCGACGGCGAGCCCATCCAGGATGCCGCCGTCGCGGACGCCTGGGAGGAGATCGCACCTTTCGTCGACCTCGTCGACGCGGAACTGGCCGCGGCGGGCGACGCGTCGCTGACGTTCTTCGAACTGCTGACGGTGCTCGCCTTCGTGGCCTTCGCCGATGCCCCCGTCGACGTGGCGGTGGTCGAGGTCGGCATGGGCGGCGCGTGGGACTCCACCAATACCGCCGACGGCGATGTCGCCGTCATCGCACCGGTCGGCATGGACCACGCAGACCGGCTCGGCGACACGATCGCCGCGATCGCCACGGTGAAGTCCGGCATCATCAAGCCGGGTGCCGCCGTCGTCAGCGCCGCGCAGCAGCCCGAGGCGGCCGAGGTAATCGCGCGGGCCGCGCTTGCCGCCGGCGCCTCCCTCGCCGTCGAAGGACGCGACTTCGGACTCGACGCGCAGCGCCTCGCGGTCGGCGGGCAGCTCCTCGACCTGCGGGGACTCGGCGGCGTGTACGAGGAGCAGTACCTGCCCCTGTACGGCGCACACCAGGGACGCAACGCCGTGTTGGCGCTCGCCGCGGTCGAATCGCTCCTCGCGCCCGAGGGCGAACGGCTCTCACCCGACCTGGTCACCGAAGGGTTCGCGGAGACGACCTCGCCGGGTCGGCTTCAGCTGGTCGGCACAGCCCCCACCGTGCTCGTCGACGCCGCCCACAACCCGCACGGTGTGCACGCGCTCGTCGAGGCCCTCCGCGACGCGTTCGACTTCGACGAATGGGGGATCGTGTTCGGCGTGCTTGCCGACAAGGATGCCCCCGGCATCGTCGCCGAGCTGGCCCCCGTCGCCGCGCAGGTGTTCGCCACCGCTCCGGCATCCGAGCGGGCACGCGATGCGGATGCGGTCGCCGACCTGTTCGAACGCCACGACATCCCCGTGACGGTGCATCCCGACCTCGCGGACGCCGCCGACGCCGCACGGGCGTGGGCGTCATCGTCCGAACGCCGGGCGGTGATCATCGTCGGGTCGGTCGTCCTGGCGGGGGAGGCGCTCGCGCTCGCCGACGCAGGCGACTGGAAGGCCGGGTGGACGGCATGACCCGCACCCCGCGGGAACGCCGGGCGCGCGGTGCGCAGGAGTCGCTCGGCCAGATCGTCCTGGGCTTCGAGTCGGTGATCGTCTTCCTCGCCGGACTCGTCATCTTCGGGCTGAAGGCCATGCCCGCCGGCATCGAACAATGGTGGGGGATCGTCGGCGGCGCCGTCCTCGCCATCGTCATGATCGCCGCGACCGGCACCCTTCGTCGCCCCTGGGGCGTCGCGCTCGGGTGGGCACTGCAGGTCGTCCTGCTGGCGGCGGCGCTGCTGGTGCCGGCGATCCTGATCGTCGTGCTCATTTTTGGCGGCATGTGGGCGTATGCGACGATCAAAGGGGCGCAGCTGGATCGCCGCAACGCGCTGCTCGCGGCCCAGCTGGCCGACGCGAACGGAGAGAACGATGCCCACTGAAGAAACCCTTGTCCTCGTCAAGCCGGACGGTGTCGCCCGCGGCCTGACCGGTGCGATCCTGGCCCGGATCGAGGCGAAGGGCTACACGATCGTCGACCTGCGTCTGATCCACCCCGATCGGAAGCATCTGGCGCAGCACTACGCCGAGCACGAGGGCAAGCCGTTCTACGAACCGCTGATCGATTTCATGCTGTCCGGTCCGGTGGTCGCCGTTCGCCTGTCGGGCGAGCGCGTGATCGAGGGCTTCCGATCGCTGGCGGGGAAGACCGATCCGACCGTTTCCGCGCCCGGCACGATCCGCGGCGACTACGGCCGCGACTGGGGCACCAGCGTGCAGCAGAACCTCGTGCACGGCAGCGACAGCCCCGAGTCTGCCGCGCGTGAGATCGGGATCTGGTTCGACTGAGTCATCCGCCTGACGTCCGGTTCCCCGGCGGTCGCGGGCCGTCAGCCGAAGATCGTCTTCCAGAGGTTGGGAATGGCGTTCAGCTCGAACTGTGCCAGCAGCAGGATCACGACGTAGCTGAGGAACGTCGCGAGCGGTACCCAGACCATGAGGCGGTCCGCGATGTGGCGTGCCCGTGCCGAGATCGGCAGCACGCCCTCGCGCAGCATGTGCAGCGTGACCGCGTAGAACGACGGGATCGTCACCGACCAGGTCGCCATGCACCATGGGCACAGCGTGTGGAGGTTCTGGGCGTAGATGCTCTGACTGATCAGCCAGCATACGAAGCCGAATGCGAAGAGGAAGCCGACCCAGAACAGCGCCCAGAACCATCGCGCGAACCGAGCACCGGCCAGCAGCGCGACGCCAACCACGATGGGGGCCGCCCAGCAGATCAGACCGATCAGCGGATTGGGGAAGCCGAACACGCTGCCCTGCCAGGATTCGAGGTTCGCTGAGCACTGGTAGAGGATGCTGAAATCGCAGGATGCCGCGGCATCCGGGTTGATGAGCTTGTCGATCTTCTCGATCGTCAGAGAGAACGCCGCCAACTCGCCGACGAGTCCGGCGACGATCAACCAAATCGCGAAGACGAGCGGACGGCGGGCCACGGGTGCGTCGGACATGGCTCGAATTATCCCATCCGGACGGGAATGCCGGCCGCAAGGGCGCCGGGACAAACGCGCCGGGTGTCCCGCGATGCGCGGAAATGCGAAGAGGATGCGATAATAGTCCTCGATGTCTGGTGCGGCCGCGTCGCCTCAGGCATCGACGCAGACTTTCGGGCGATGAACGCCCGCGCAGTTCGAGCGCAAGGCCGACTGCAGACCGACTGAGTTCGCGGCACCGCGGTGCGGCGCCGCACGAGATTTCGCCGGGGCGCCGCGCGGTGCCGTCCCGGCTGGGAGTGCCCCGGTGAACGACGATGACGCAGAACAGTATTCGGATGGCGAGTCGGCGGCGGATGCGTCGCTGACGGTGGAGACTTCGACCGGATCCGGGACCCCCGACGGCGTGACAGACGTCCTGCCCGCCGAGGAGTTGCCGCTGACCGTTCCCGCTGAGGCGACGGAGGACGTCGTCGAGACGGCGGTTGTCGACACCCTGCCTGCCGA
>JAATGR010000152.1 GCA_015654575.1 Actinomycetales bacterium | reverse complement strand
CCGCGGCGATGACCGGATCCGTCGCCGCCATGCTGGTCGAGGTGCTGGTCACGAAGGTCGTTCCTTTCGTCGCCGGGCCGCTTGTCCGGCCGGCGGGATGAGCGGGCGTGCGTCTGCTGTCGTGCGTCATGTCTTCGCTGCCCACCGCGCGAGGCGGCGCAGGAGCACCACGTGCTCGGGCGAGTCGTAGGACGCGAGGTCGTGGCCCAGCGCGTCGTACGCGACCCGCGCCGCACCCTTCTCCCGCAGCCAGACGAGCGGATGCGTCCTTCCGTCCCACGTGTGGGTCGCCAGAGTGGTGCGATCGCCGATCGGCTGCAGGTCGCTGTACATCTCGTCGAAGATCGAGAACTCGCCGATTCCCGCGGTCAACGGGTGCGCGCAGACCGAGACTTTCGACTCCGAGATCTCCGGGTGCGTCGACGCCTCGGGAACCCAGATCCCGCCGAGCGTCTCGCCCCAGCTCGGGTAGTCGCGCAAGCTCGCGGCGGCGGCGTGCAACCCGATCACCCCGATGCCGCGAGCGACAGCGTCCGCCAGACCGGTGACCGACGTCTGCGGCGCGGAGAACGACCGCTCGCCCTTTCCCCACGGGTCCCCCGCGCTGACGACGAGCAGATCGACGTCGTCGAGCCGCGTCATCGCGCGATCCACGTCCTCGTCGAGCTCGACGAGCCAGCCGTCCGAGGACAGGATCCCCGCGACCCGACGCGCATTGTCAGCGAACCGGTGCCACGGGTCCGCATACCGGCCCGTGCCCACCGCGATCAGCGCCTTCACGGCTGCCACCGACCGTCGGGCACGTCCTGCCACTCGTCGCGCGCCAGTGGAACGGAGGCGGCGTCATCCCAGAAGGCCGCCGGGACGGTCTGCTCGGCGAGTGCGATCGTCGACTCCAGGTCACGCAGCGACCGCATCCCCACGATCGTCTCGTCGATGCGTGGGTCGTCGAGGGACCAGTGGAGCGCGGCGGCCGCCAGCGTGACCCCGTGGTCGGCGCACACAGCCGCGAAGCCGTCGCAGGACCGGAGCATTCCCGGCTTGATGACGTCGTACGCGTACCGGCCGACGGTGGGCGGCCAGGCCGTGAGGATCCCGCCGCCGTACGGAGACGCGTTGGACACGTGGATCCCACGCTCGTGCGCGGCGGAGATGAGTTCGTCCGCGGATCGGTCGACCAACGTGAACCGGTTGTGGGTGATCAGACGGGTGAAGAGCCCGGTGTCGACGAACCTCCGCATCAGCCGCACCGGGCCGCCCGCGACGCCGAGCTCGCCGATCAGACCCTCGTCACGCGCCGCGACCAGTGCCGCGACAGGGCCGTCGTCGGACATCGCCTGGTCCCAGGACGTGTTCTCCGGGTCGTGCAGGTGGAGCACGGGAAATCGGTCCAGGCCGAGCCGCTCAAGACTTTCCTCCAGCGATCTGCGCATCCTCTCGCCGGTGAATTCGCCCGTCGCCATGTCGCGATCCGCCTTTGTCTGGATCACAACACCGTCGGGCACGCCCCCATATTCGCGGATCGCCTTGCCGATTCGGCGCTCACTTTCACCCATGCCGTAGTTGTTCGACGTATCGATCGTGCGCACTCGCCCGTCGGCGAAGATCCCATGAACAAGTGCGATCGAGTCCGCCTCATCGGTATCTTCACCGACGAGGAACGCGAGCCAGGTACCCGACCCGGCGGCAATTCTCAGCTCAGCCACGAGCGCACCCCCGCCGAGTACAGTGCACGCCATGACTCTCCGAGTTCGAGCGGCGACGCTCGGAGACGTTGCGGCTGCGGCCGGAGTCTCCACCGCGACCGCCTCCCGAGTCCTGAACGGATCGGAACGGTATGTGAGCGCGAGCCTGCGGGATCGTGTCAATGCGGCGGCGCGTGAGCTCTCCTACGCGGCGAACGCTCAGGCGCAGGCCGTCGCACGGGGGCACACGTCGTACATCCCGCTCCTGCTCAGCGACATCGCGGACTCCTACTTCGGCACCCTGGCGGCCGCGGTGATGCGCAGCGTCGAGAGCCGAGGCTTCCGGCTGACGATCGCGGTGACCGAGCGCCGCATCGAACGCGAGATTGAGCTCGTCCGGGAGTTCCGTGGCCAGCGCGTGCGGGCCATCGTGCTCGCCGGAAGTGCCTACCACGACGAGACGGCGACGGAACCGCTCGTCGGGGAGCTCAAGCTCTTCGAAGCCAGCGGCGGAACGGTCGTGCTCGTCAGCCGCACGAACCTGCCGTTCGACAACATCGACCTCGACAACTTCGACGGTTCCCGCCGGCTGGCTGTCGCGCTCGCCAGGTTGGGCTACCGCTCGGTCCACATCCTGGCGGGCGAGGAGAACCTCACGGCGACGCGCGACCGGGTCGCCGGATTCACGGCCGGCTTCGCCGACAAGGGCATCACGGTCGACGAGAAGGATCTTTCGTTCTCCGAGTTCTCCTGGGATGGCGGCTACCGCGCGATCCTTCTGCTGGAGGACGACGTGCTGGAGAAGATCGACCTCGTGTTCGCCGTCAACGACGAGATGGCGCTCGGCGCCGTCGCGGGCCTGCGGGGGCGCGGCTTTCGCGTCCCGGACGACATTGCGGTCGCCGGGTTCGACGACATCCGCACGCTCCGGAACTCTCAGCCGAGCCTGACGACGGTTCACGTGCCGGTCGACGAGATCGGCGAGGAGGTCGCGAACCGCATCGACAATGTCGCCGTCCGTCGCGACGTCATCCAGGCGACCGTGGTGCTGCGCGACTCGACGCCCCGGCGCAATTGACGCGCGGGTCACGACTTCACCCCACCCGAGATCAGGTCGATCTTCCAGAAGCGCTGGAGAGCCAGGAACAGGATGACGACGGGGATGATCGCGACGAGCGATCCCATGATGACCGTCGAGTACAGGGCGGCCTGACCGCCACTGACGCGAAGCATCCCGGACAGACCCATGGTCAGCGGGTAGAGGTGCGGGTTGCTCAGCATGATCGACGGCAGCAGGAAGTTGTTCCAGATCCCGATGAACTGCAGCAGGAACACGGTCACGAGCGCGGGGAACATCAGCCGCAGCCCGACGGCGTGGAAGATCCGCCACTCGCTTGCCCCGTCGATGCGCGCCGCCTCGATGAGCTCCGGCGCGATGGACGCCTCGGCGTAGATCTTGCAGAGGTAGATCGCGTACGGCGACACCAGCACCGGCAGGATCACCGACAGGTAGTTGTTGGTCAGCGAGACGCGCGAGAGCAGGAGCCACTGCGGGATCGCCAGCGCAACCGCCGGGAGCATGATCCCGGCGACGATGACCCGGAAGATCAGCGTGCTCCCCCGGAATTGGTACTTGCCGAGCGCGTAGCCTGCGGCGGCCGCGATGACGGTCGACAGGACCCCGCCGCCCACGGCGTAGATCACCGAGTTGCGTGCCCACTCGAGAAAGATGCCGTTCCCGTACGTGAACAGCTCATGGAGGTTCTTCGCGAAGCCGCCTCCAAACGAGGGCACCATTGCTGGCGTTGAGAACAGCTCGCCGCTCGTCTTGGTCGACGCGATGAGGATCCAGACGACGGGGAGAATCGTGTAGATCATCCCGACGGCGAGGACGATCGTGGCAGGGAGGTTCAGCCTCTGCCGACGGGTCCCGATGGCGGTGGTCATCGATTCCTCCCACCGGCGCGAGATCCGATGGCGCTCACAAGAAGCGTCGCCCCGATCGTCATCGCCACAATGATGAGCGCGTTGGCCGCGCCCTGATAGATGTTGTTGTTGACGAATGCGTCGTCGTAGACCTTCATGAGCGGCACCCACGACGAGGTGATGGCATTGGCAAGTGGCTTCAGGACGGTCGGCTCGTTGAAGAGCTGCAACGCGCCGAGCACGGAGAAGATGCTCACCATCGTCAGCGCCGGCCGGATCATCGGGAGCTTGATCCGCAGCGCGAGCTGGAGCTCGCTGGCACCGTCGACCGCGGCCGCGTCGTAGATCTCGGACGGCAGCCCGCGGATCGCCGTGTAGAGGATCACCATGTTGAAGCCGACGACGCCCCACACTGCGACATTCGCCACCGAGAAGAAGACGGCCTTGCTGCCGAAGTAGTCGAAGGCGGCCCCGCCGATCGGGCTCGTCGACGGGAGGTAGAGGAAGCCCCACAGCAGGGACGCGATGACGCCGGGAACGGCGTACGGGACGAAGATGATCAGCCGCGCGGGGCCGGACAGCTTCGACCCACGGGCGTCGAGGCAGAGCGCGAAGGCCGTGGCCAGCACGATCGTCAGCGGCACGCCGACGACCGCGACGAGCAGCATCCGGCCGATGCTGTGCCAGAACGCCGCGTCCCCCAGGGCCGCGCCGTAGTTGGCGAACCACACGAAGTGCTCGCTCGTCGTCCCACCGAAGAGACCGCCCGAGACCTTGACCTGCTGCAGGCTGAGGACGAAGCCGTACACCGCCGGGACGATCGTGAAGGCCACGAGGAGGACGACGGCGGGTGTGACGAGTGCTATGGCGAGGCGGTTGCTGTGCAGGGTTCTGCGTGGTGACGTGCGGGTTCGGGGCATCGCGGTCCCTTTGGTCGGGGAGGTCGTGGGGCAGGCCCGGGTGGGCACGGCGCAGGCCGCGCCCACCCGGGATCGGTCGCTACTTCGCGACGTTGAATCCCCGCTTGGTCATGTCCGTGACGGTGGTCGACTGCATGGTGTCGAGAGCCGCGGAGAGAGCGGTCTTGTTCTGCAGCGCCCCCGCGAACCCGTCCCGGTACGCCCCGAAGGTGACGGCGGCGTTCGGGCCCCAGATGTCGAAGCTGCGCGCGTGCGGCGCGATCTGGCCGATCAGCTTGTAGTAGTCGGGCTGGTTCTTCATGAATGCCGGCGGCTGGTCGAGCTCCGGGAGCGAGCGTCCAGCGGTCGCGGCAGGGTAGACGTTGATGGTGCTGATCTGCATCTTCAGCGCCTCGTCGCTCGTGTTGAGCCACTCGACGAACTTCGCGGCCTGCGCAGGGTGCTTCGAGTTCGACGAGACGGCCACGGCCGAGCCGCCCCAGACGCCGGTCGTCGTGTCACCCGGGGTCCACGCCGGGAGCGGCGCGGCTGTCCACTTGCCCGCCGTGTCCGCCGCGATGTTGGGGAGCTGGGCCGGTGCCCACGCGGCGGAGACCCAGCCGACCAGGGTCCCGTTGTCCATCTGGGCGTTCCAGTCCGTCGACCAGAATGGCGTGCCCTCGACGACACCCTGCTGGTAGAGGGTGGTCCAGAAGTCGGCGACCTTCTTGCTGCCAGCGTCGTTGATGTTCACCTGCCACGAGTCCCCACTGGTGCTCCACCAGTTGCCACCGGCCTGCTGGGCGAGACCCGCGAACCAGCCCGGGTCGGCCGACGAAATCGTCCCGATGAACTGGCTCGGGTTGGCGTCGTGGATCTTCTTGGCGTCGGCGGCGTACTCGTCCCAGGTGG
>JAATGR010000178.1 GCA_015654575.1 Actinomycetales bacterium | reverse complement strand
GTGCCGTCGAACAGCACCAGACCGTCCTGATCGGTGCGGGCGACAGCGACGCCCAGGCCGGCGAGAAGGTCGAGGGTCTCCGCGCGGGGATGGCCGTAGTCATTGTCCGCGCCGACCGAGATCACTCCGGCGGAGGCCCCGATCGCCGCGTACAGGGCCGGATCCTGATCGGCCGAGCCGTGGTGCGCGACCTTCACGACCTCGTACGGCGGTCGCAGCAGGCCGCTCGCGCGGAGGCCCGCCTGCGCCTGCGCGCCGAGATCGCCGAGCAGGATCGCGGAGGGCACGGTTCCTCCCCCGATCTCGATGACGAGGCTGCTGTCGTTACCCGGTCCGAAGGAAACGTCCGTCAGGGGCCAGAGCACCCGCCACGCGGCGTCGCCGAGCACGCCGGTCATCCCCGCCGCCGCCGCACGTTCGGTCTCAGCGGAGACCTGCGCGAGGATGCGGTCGTCTCCGACGTCCTCCGGCCCGTGCAGCACCGTGCCGACCCTGCCCGTCAGCGCCGCGGCGCCGCCCGCATGGTCGATGTCGAAATGGGTGAGCACCGCGACCTCCACCCAGTCGACGCCGAGCCGACGCAGGCAGGCGGCGAACAGCTCGGCATCCGGACCGGTGTCGATGGTCATGACCTGACCGGCCGAACGGATGACCAGGGCGTCGCCCTGTCCGACGTCGCAGGCCGCGACCGACCACCTTCCGGCGACCGTCAGCGGCGCGGCGACCGTCGCCAGCGCGGCCGCGCCCACCGCGACGCCGCACAGGAGCATCGCGAGCACGCGGGTGCCGACGCGCACCGGTCGTGCCCGACGGCCGCCCGGTGGGGCGATCGCGACGGCGAGGATCGTGCCGACGGCCGCCAGCGCGGCCACCCCGGGGATCCCCTCCCACCAGGGAAGCAGCGCGGCCGGCATCCCGGCGGCGACCCTCGCGGTCGTCGCGATCCACGAGGCGGGCAGCCAGGCGGCCCAGAGAAGAGCCCCCTGCACCCACGGCACCGCCACGGCGAGGCAGGCGAGCAGGCCGAGGACGGTCGCCGCCGGCGCGGCCGGCGCGGCGACGAGGTTCGCCAGGACGCCGTACGTCGCCAGCTGCGGCGAGACGAGCACGATGAGCGGCCCGCACACGAGTTGCGCTGAGAGCGGGACGGCCAGCGCGAGCGCGAGCGGTCTCGGCATCCACCGTGACATCGCCCGCGCCAGCGGGGGCGCGAGCACGAGCAGGGCCGCGGTCGCGGCGACCGACAGCGCAAAGCCCAGTTGCAGGCTCAGCCACGGGTCGAGCACGAGCAGCACCGCGACCGCGAGGCAGAGCACCGAGAGACCTGCGGCGGTCCGGCCCATCAGCAGAGCGACCATCGCGATCACCGCCATCGCCGCGGCGCGCATCACGCTCGGCTCGGGAGTGACGAGCACGACGAAGCCGACGAGAAAGGAGATGCCGAGGGCGACACGGACTCCGCGCCGGAGCACGAGCAGGGAACCGAGGAGGTATCCGGCGCCGATCACGAGCACGCAGTTCGCCCCGGAGACCGCGACGAGGTGCGTGAGCGACGCGCCCCGCATGTCCTGGTCGAGGTCGACGTCCACCGCGCGGGTGTCGCCGACGGCGAGGCCCGGGATCAACGCCGCACCCGATCCCGGCAGCGCGCCGGCGGCCGTCACCAGACGCTCGCGCAACCAGGCCGCGATGCCGAGCACCCCAGACGGCGGGGACCGCGCCAGGATCTCGGTGACCCGGATCACCAGGACCGACCGCTCGCCCGGGTCGGCCACGAACGCGGAGCCGACGAGGTCAAGCCGGGAGCCCATGTCGACGCCCGTGGGCAGATCCTCGAACAGCAGGGACACCGGGGCACCGGTTGCGTGGTCGGTGCCGCCGATCCGCAGCGTCGCCAGCTGTGCGTCGGCGCGCGCTCCGGCCGCGGTCGGATCGACCTTTCCGGTGACGACGACCTCGGCCGTCAGCGATCGTCCCCCGGTCACCGGAATCGCAGCGACGGCATCGCGGGCGGGAGCCGCCATCATGACGACCGTCGCGGCGCACGCGGCCGCGATCGCTGCGACGAGCAGAGCGAGGATCCTCCGCCGACGCCGTCCGGATCGTGCCAGCAGGATGCCGAGCGCCACCGTCACCAGCATCGAGCCCGCCGCCACGCCGCCCGCGATGCCGGGCGCGAGCACGCAGGCGGCGGCGCTCCCCCAGGCCGCCGTCGCGGCCGGCACCAGGCGCCACGCCGCGCGGCTCATACGGTCACCAGATCGCGCAGCCCGGCGAGGATCGCATCGCCGATGCCGGACACCGAGAGGAGGTCGTCGACGCTCGTGAACGCCCCGTTCGCCGCGCGCCAGTCGACGATGCGCTGCGCGATCGCGGGGCCAATGCGCGGCAGCGTGTCGAGGGTCGTGACATCCGCCGTGTTGATGTTGACGCGTCCGTCGGATTCGACCCCGTCGCTCGTGTCGGCCGCCGTCTCGCCGATGAGCGGTACGTGCAACTGCTCGCCGTCGGTGAGCATGCGTGCCAGGTTGAGACCCGCCTGATCGGCGTCCGAGGTGAACCCGCCCGCCGCGCCGATGGCATCGACCACGCGCGCGCCGGCGGGCAGGAGGTACAGGCCCGGTGCCTGGACCGCGCCTTCGACGTGCACGTAGACCCCGGCGGACGCGATCGTCGCGGAGGATGCCGACGTCGGCACGGTCTGCGGCGCGACGGCGCCCTGCAGCATCCCCGCCACGACGACGACCGCGAAACCGCCGAGGAGCAGCACGATCGCCGCGCCGACGCCCATGCGCAGGCGCGGACGCGCGGTCTCCGGCGGGTTCGAGCTCACCCGGGCGAGCGTAGGTCGGCGCCCGCTCGCGCGGTGCGCTCACCCGGATCCGGTGGACGACTTCCCGCTGCCTCCCGTCTGGGGAGGAGCGGATGCCACCCCGATTCCCCTCTCGCGCCTCACCAAGAGAGGCGCGCGGCCGGAGACGCTACTTCGTGCTGAAGCTGACGACCTTCGGCGGACGCACCACGGACCGCACGATCGCCCGGTCTCCGAGCGCACGCACGATTCGGGCGTCATCGCGGGCGAGCTGTTCCAGCGCGCTCCCGTCGATGCGGGCGGGCACCTCGAGGGTCGCACGCACCTTGCCGTCGATCTGCACGACCGCGGTCACGGAGTCCTCGATCAGCAGCGTGGAGTCCGCCTGCCGCCACGTGACCAGGCCGACCGAGGCCGGGTAGCCCAGCAGCTCCCACATCTCCTCCGCGGTGTGCGGGGCGAACAGGTCGAGGATCATCGCGACCGCCTCGGCGGCCTCGCGCACAGCGGCATCCGACGCGCCCGGACCGGAGTCGATCGTCTTGCGGATCGCGTTGACGAGTTCCATCAGCCGGGCCACCACGACGTTGAACTTGGTCTGCTCCACCAGGCCCGGCGCCTCCGCCCAGAGCCGGTGGGTGATACGGCGCAGCGCGGTGTCGCCGTCGGCCCACAGTACGTCGGTCGGGCTGTCGACCTCGCCGGCGATGCGCAGCGCCCGGGCGAGGAATTTCGTCGCACCGGTGGTGGAGACGTCCTTCCAGTCCTTGTCGTCCTCGACGGGCCCCGCGAAGGCGAGAGCGACGCGCAGCGCGTCGGCGCCGTGCAGGTCGAGCTCCTCCTGGAAGAGCACAAGATTGCCCTTGCTCTTGGACATCTTCGCGCCGTCAAGGATCACCATGCCCTGGTTGATGAGGCTGGAGAACGGCTCGGTGAAGTCCACATGCCCCAGGTCGTAGAGGGCCTTGGTGATGAAGCGCGCGTAGAGCAGGTGGAGGATGGCATGCTCGACGCCGCCGATGTAGAAGTCGACGGGCGCCCATCTCAGCGCCTGGGCGTCGTCGAAGGGGGCGTTCGTGTTCTTCGGCGACAGGAACCGCAGGAAGTACCACGAGCTGTCGACGAACGTGTCCATGGTGTCGGGGTCGCGCAGCGCCGGCTCGCCCGTCACCGGGTCGACGGTGTTGACCCACTCGGACGCCGCGCCCAGCGGTGAACTGCCCTTGGGTAGCAGGTCGAGGCCGGCCGGGTCGGGCAGGCGAACCGGGAGCTCATCGTCGGGCACCGGCACGATGCGGCCGTCCGCGGTGTGGACCATCGGGATCGGCGTACCCCAGAAACGCTGTCGGGAGATGAGCCAGTCGCGCAGCCGGTAGGTCTTGGCTGCACGGCCCGTGCCCGCGGCGCTCAGCTCCTCGATCACGCGGGCGATCGCGTTGCGCTTGCTCAACCCGTTCAGCGATCCGGAATTGATCAGCCGTCCCTCGCCGGTGAGCGCGACACCGGTGCGGGCGGGATCGACGTCGTCGATCGTGTCGATCCCGTCGAAAGGATCGACCGGCACGCCGTTCTCGTCTACCTCGATCACCGGGATCGCCCCGGTGATCGGCGCCGTGGTGTCCACCACGACGCGCACCGGAAGGTCGAACACGCGGGCGAAGTCGAG
This sequence comes from Actinomycetales bacterium, assembly GCA_015654575.1. Taxonomy (GTDB): domain Bacteria; phylum Actinomycetota; class Actinomycetes; order Actinomycetales; family Microbacteriaceae; genus Microbacterium. The sequence continues at coordinate 653 of JAATGR010000178.1, read as the reverse complement.
GTCGCGCTGGTCGTGCGCGGGCACGGCCATGACCGCGCCGTGCCCGTAGTCGGCGAGCACGTAGTCGGCGGCCCAGATCGGCAGCCGCTCACCGTTGACGGGGTTGATGGCGTAGCGCTCCAGGAACACGCCGGTCTTGGGGCGGTCGGTGCTCTGCCGGTCGATGTCGGTGGTCGCCCGCACCTTCTCGACATATGCCTGGAAACGCATGCGGGCTTCGCTGCTCGCGCCGGAGACCAGTTCGGCGGCGAGATCCGACTCCGGGGCGACCACCATGAAGGTCGCGCCGTGGAGGGTGTCGGGACGCGTGGAGAAGACGGTGATCCTTTCGGCGCGACCCTCGATCTCGAAGTCGATGTCGGCGCCTACCGACCGTCCGATCCAGTTGCGCTGCATCTGGATGACCTTCTGCGGCCAGAAGCCCTCGAGCTGGTTCAGGTCGTCCAGCAGGCGGTCCGCGTAGTCGGTGATCTTGAAGTACCACTGGGTCAGCTTCTTCTTCACCACGACCGCGCCGCACCGCTCGCAGCGGCCGTCCACGACCTGCTCGTTCGCGAGCACCGTCTGGTCGTTCGGGCACCAGTTGACCGGGCTCTCCTTGCGGTATGCGAGACCGCGCTCGTGCAGCTGCAGGAAGAGCCACTGGTTCCAGC
>JAATGR010000164.1 GCA_015654575.1 Actinomycetales bacterium | reverse complement strand
GGGTCGCTGGTGTGAAGCACCCGGCTCCAGTCGAAGGAGACGCCGTAGGCCTTCAGGCTCTCCTTCTGCTGGGCGATGTTGTCATAGGTCCAGGTGACCGGGTTCGCCCCGCGCTTGATCGCGGCGTTCTCGGCGGGCAGGCCGAAGGAGTCCCAGCCGATGGGATGCAGGACGTTGTAGCCGCGGTGCCGCCAGAAGCGCGCCACGATGTCCGAGTAGAGGTAGTTCTCGGCGTGCCCCATGTGCAGATCGCCGGACGGGTACGGGAACATCGCGAGCACGTACTTTCGCGGCCGGGTGTCCGTGTCGCCGCCGGCACGGAACGGATCGCTCTCTGCCCAGCGCGCCTGCCACTTCGCCTGAATGGCGTGCGGATCGAACCCGCCCTCGGAGAGGGGGACGGCGTCGGTCGGGGTAGTGCTGGGCACGGGGGAACCTCACGGATGTCATGACGGGGAATCCTGCGCGATGCGCATCTTTCAGGGTACCCGACGCGCGTCCCAGCCAGGTGGGAGCAGGGCGCCGGCGGCGGCGAGGGGCGCGGCGGCCTTCAGCGCCACCTCGTCGACCTCCTCCTCGACGACGGAATGCCAGGTGATGCCGCCGCCCGCGCCGACGTAGGCACCGCCGGGATGCACCGCGACGGAACGGATCGTCATGGCCAGATCGAGCCGTCCGTCGTCGCCGACCCAGCCGGCCGCGCCGGAGAACAGGCCGCGCGGGCCGTCCTCCAGCCCGTGCAGCAGCGTCATGGCAGACAGCTTCGGTGCGCCGGTCATGCTGCCGGCGGGGAACGCCTGACGGAGCAGATCGGCGACGGTGACGTCGCGCCGCAGCCGTCCGGCCACGGTGGAGACGAGCTGGTGGACGCTCGCATAGCTCTCGACCTCGAGGAGCCGTTCGACGCTGACGCCACCGATCTCGCACACCGGCGCGAGGTCGTTGCGCATCAGGTCGACGATCATGACGTTCTCGGCACGCTCCTTCGCGCTGGCCTGCAGTTCGTCGCGGAGCATCCGGTCGGAGTCCGGGTCCGTCCCGCGCGGGCGCGTGCCCTTGATCGGTCGGGTGCGGACGATCCCGTCGTCGACCTCCAGGAAACGCTCGGGCGACGCGCCCACCAGCGCATGCGTGCCCGAGCGGATCAGCAGGCCGTGATGCGACGGCGAGGAGGCCCGCAGCGCCGCGTGCACGCGATCCGGGTCCACCGGCCCGTCGATCTCGAACCGCGTCGTCAGACACAGCAGGTAGGCGTCGCCGGCGCGGATCGCGGCACGGCAGCGGCGGATGCGGTCGGCGTAGTCGTCCGGCCCGATCCGGGCGGCGGCGATCCGGTGCGGCGGCACCGCCCGCACGAACGGCCGCGGACTGGCGGCCCGCACCCGCGCGGCGAGGCCCGCAGCATCCGCTCCGCCCGCCCATGCCCGGCCGGTCGCATGGTCGAAGGCGACCACCTCCTGCACCCGGAGCCAGCGCTGCGCAGGCAGCGGATCGGCGTGCGTCACGGGGGCGCCGGCGGCGGCGGCACCGGGCTCGTAGCCGGTCCAGCCCACCCAGCCGCCGTGCAAGGGTCCGGTCTTCGCCGAGGAACCCGCCGTGGCGAGGACGACTGCGCCCACCGCGTCCGGATCGTCCGGTTCGCCCGTGCCGACCCAGCTCCAGCCGTCGCGGGCGTTCGGGCCGCCGTCGAGCCAGAACACGTGGGGGCGATCGCGCAACGCGGCGAACGCCTGCTCCGGCGTGATCGTGCGCGGCAGCTCGACCGCCTCGATGCTCTGTCGCACCTTCCCAGCGTAGAGGGAGCACCCGCACCCTAGGCTCAGGATCGTGAACGACGCATTGACGTGGTTGCTCGATGCCGTGCAGCACGTGCCGCCGATCGCTCGGGTGCTGCTCGCGGCGCTCGCCGTCATGCTGGAGACGAGCGTGCTGGTCGGTCTGATCGTGCCCGGCGACACGATCGTGATCGTCGCGGGAGCGGGCGTGACGGATCCGGTGCAGGGCGTCGTCCTCTGGGTCGCCGTGGTCGCCGGTTCGCTCGCCGGTGAGTCCGTCGGCTTCCTGCTCGGGCGGTTCCTCGGTCCGTGGCTGCGGCGTTCGCGGCTGGGGCGGTGGATCGGCGAGAAGAACTGGGCGCGGTCGGAGCGCTACGTCCGTCGACGAGGCGGACCGGCGATCCTGCTGTCGCGGTTCCTGCCGGTGCTGCACTCGCTCGTGCCGCTCACGGTCGGGATGACGGAAGGGTTCCGGTATCGCCGGTTCCTGGCCTGGACGGCGCCCGCGTGCGCATTGTGGGCGGCGCTGTACATCGGGGTCGCAGCCGCCGCGGCCGGCACCTACCGAGACCTGTCGGATCAGATCCACTTCGCCGGATACCTGTTCGTCGGAGTGATCGTCGTCTTCCTCTTGCTCGTGCTCGGCGGCCGAACGCTCCTCTCCCGGCTGGAGCGTCGTCACCTCGACGACGACGAGGACGAAGCGCACGACGCGAAGGCGCCGGACGCCGCAGGACCGCCCGCATCCGGCATGAAAGACTGACGGTCGTGAAGTCATCCCGACCGGCGCCCGCCAAAGTCCTGTGGCTGGCCCGGCTCGAACGTCGCTTCCACGCCTGGCGCGAGCATCGGGCGCGCCGGCGCGGCCTGCGCCCGAGCGTCGAGGCCTTCCCTGGCTATGGATCGCAGACCTGGGTGCGCGTCCTCGGACGCGTGATGATCGCCCCCCGACAGCGCAAGCGCTCCCACACCTATGTCGGCGTGCGCGGCTGGCGGAGCTTCGTCGCCGTACCCGTCGGGTTCGCACAGGTCAGGGTGGAGATCGACGGCGCCGTCCACGAGGTCTCGGCCGATCGGGGCGGTGTCATCGACACGGTGCTCCCGGCGACATTGTCCCCCGGATGGCGCTCCGTCACGATGAGCGTCGAGGACCAGCCTCCGACGACCACCCGCGTGCTGGTGATCGGCGAGGAGGTACGTTTCGGCGTCGTCTCGGACGTGGACGACACCGTGATGGTCACCGCGTTGCCGCGTCCGCTGCTCGCCGCATGGAACTCGTTCGTGGTCAACGAGCACGCCCGACAGCCCGTTCCGGGGATGGCGGTGCTGCTGGAACGGCTCGTGCAGCAGCATCCGGGTGCGCCGATGGTCTATCTCTCCACCGGCGCCTGGAACGTCGCGCCGACGCTGGCGCGGTTCCTCCGGCGTCATCTCTTCCCGGCCGGGGCGATGCTCCTGACGGACTGGGGGCCCACCCATGACAGGTGGTTCCGCAGCGGTCGCAGCCACAAGGCCGAGAACCTCACCCGGCTCGCCGCGGAGTTCCCCGGGATCACCTGGCTGCTGGTGGGCGATGACGGTCAGCACGACGACGAGATCTACACCGCGTTCACCGCCGCCCATCCGGACAACGTCGCCGCCGTCGCGATCCGCCGGCTCACCCCGACCGAGGCGGTGCTGGCCGGCGGCCGCACCGTCGTCGACGACCATTCCGCGGCGGCGGTGCCCTGGGTCTCCGGCGACGATGGCGCAGAGCTCATGGACCGGCTCGCCGAGCAGGGCCTGCTGCACGGCGACTGAGTCGTAGGCTGGCCGAATGTGCGGGCGGTTCGTGGTGGCTGATCCGGCCGTCGAGTTGGTAGGTGCGCTGAACATCGACCACGTCTCCGACCTGCTCCCGCCGCCCTCGTACAACATCGCGCCGACCGCGACGGCGGCCATCGTGCTCGACTCGGCGAAGACGGAGCCGCCCACGAGGCGACTGGAACCCGCCCGATGGGGGCTGGTGCCGTCCTGGGCGAAGGATGCCGGCGTGGGCGTCCGCGCCTTCAACGCACGCGCAGAGGAGCTGGAGAGCAAGCCGACGTTCCGTGATTCGTTCCACGACCGGCGGGCGATCGTCCCGGTGACGGGCTACTACGAGTGGACGCGCACCGCCGAGGGCACGGTGCCGCACTTCATCCGTCCCACCCACGGCGGACCGCTGATGCTCGCGGGACTGTACTCGTGGTGGCGCGACGCCGCCCGGGCCGACGACGATCCGCAGCGCTGGCTGCTGTCGTTCACGATCCTCACCCGCGGCGCGACCGGCATGCTGCTCCCGGTGCACGACCGGATGCCGCTGTTCGTCGACACGGACGTCGCGGAGGTCTGGCTCGAACCCGATGCGGATGCCGCGCAGGAGGTCCTCGACGCCGCCCTGGACGCCGCGCCCGAACTGGCCGAGACGCTCGAGGTGCGCGCCGTCTCCCCCGCCGTCGGCAATGCCCGCAACGACTCGCCCGAGTTGATCCGGCCGTTGCCGATCCCGTGAGCGGCGTCGTTCCCCGGCATCCCGTCCGCTGCGGGGCCGGGCCCGTCCGTCCGGATGAGAGGCTTCGAATGATGCGGCGTCCTCTCCGGTGCACTGGCGCGCTCGGTCGACCCCCGTCCGCCGCACCCCCAGGCCCTCCGGGAGCGCGCCGATGACCCCGCAGCGGCGCCTCGCGGTGTCGCTGCTCGTGGCGGCCTGCTTCTTCATGGAGAACCTCGACGGCACGATCGTCACCACCGCCGCCCCCGCGATCGCCGCGGACCTGGGCGTGAACGCGGCAGCAATAGCCGTCACGGTGACCGCCTTCCTGCTCGCCGTCGCCGTCGTCATCCCCGCATCGGGCTGGCTCACCGACCGGTTGGGCGTGCGACGCGTCTTCGTCGTCGCCATCGCCATCTTCACGCTCGCGAGCCTGCTGTGCGCGCTGAGCGCGAACCTGCCGATGCTGGTGGCGATGCGCGTCCTGCAGGGCGTGGGCGGCGCGCTGATGGTGCCGGTCGGTCGGCTCGCGGTGCTGCGGGTGACCCCGAAGTCCGGGCTCATCCGCGCGATCGCGATCCTGGTCTGGCCGGGCCTGGTCGCCCCGATCATCGCGCCGTTCCTGGGCGGCGTGCTGACGACGTACGCGTCGTGGCATTGGATCTTCCTCATCAACGTGCCGTTCGGCATCGCGGCGTTCATCGCCGCTCTGCTGCTCGTACCGGACATCGAGATGCCGGCGGCGGCCCGTTTCGACTGGTACGGCCTGGTCTCGACGGTGATCGGCCTGGGGGCTCTGCTCTGGGGGGCGGGCATGGTCTCCGAGTCCGGTGTGGCCGTGCCCGGCCTGATCGTGGCGGGCGCGATCGGCGTCGTGGCGACCGCGCTCGCGATCCGCCATCTGCTGCGCGCGCCGTTCCCCCTCGTGGATCTGCGCGCGTTCCGCCACGAGTCGTTCCGGATCGCCAACGCGGGCGGCTCGCTGTATCGCGCCACGATCAGCGCTGTGCCGTTCCTGCTGCCGCTGCTCTTCCAGGACGCCTTCGGCTGGTCCGCGGTGGCCTCCGGCGCCATCGTGCTCACCCTGTTCGTGGGGAACCTCGTCATCAAGCCGGCGACGACCCGGATGCTGCACGGACTCGGATTCCGGACCGTGCTCCTAGCCTCGATCGCGGTCGGCATCGCCTGCATGGTGGCGATGGCCTTCCTCACCGCCTCGGCGCCCATCGCGCTCATCGTGGCGCTGCTGGTGGTCAGCGGCGCGGCGCGATCGACCGGGTTCACCGTGTACACGACGATCGCCTTCGCGGACATCGGCGCGGACGAGATGACCGCGGCCAACACCCTCAACGCGACGCTGCAGCAGCTCTCCGCGGGCGTAGGCGTCGCCATCGGCGGCATCGCGCTGGCCATCGGCCAGATCTGGGGACCCGACGCCGTGCCCTACCGGTTCGCGTTCCTGCTGATCGCGGCGCTCACCCTCGTCCCGCTGGTGGAGGCGCTGCGAATGTCGCGCGATGCCGGACGCTCCTTGACCCGTCCCGCCTGAGACAGCCCTGCCGCGTCCGCTCGTGAACCACGATGTCGGCCCCGTCCGGTCCTACGGCTCCTGGGCGTAGCGTGGCGCACGGAGCACCCGCTTCCCCCATCCGCGGGCATCGCCCGCCGCAGCGCAAGGAGACACGCCCATGACCGAGCAGCAGATCCGTCAGATCGTCCTGGCCACCGATGACCTCGACGCGTCCATCGCCTTCTACGAGGGCCTCGGCTTCCCGCTGAAGTTCCGCGACGGGAACCACTACGCGGCGCTCGACGGCGGCACCGTGACCCTCGCCCTCGCCACCCCGCTCGACCACCCGATCCCCGGCCAGATCGTCGTCGGGCTCAAGACGGACGACGTGGACGCGGCAGCCGCGGCCGTCGAGGAAGCCGGTGGCGCCATCGCCCGCGCCGCCTACGACGACGCCCATGAGCGTCGCGCGGTCGTTTACGACAACCAGGGGAACGGCATCGTCCTGTACAAGACGCTCCAGCGCTGAGGCCGCTCCGACGCGTGCGGCGACGCCGGTCACGCGTGCGGAGACACCGGATGGACGCGGGGAGGCCGGGCGCGAAGACTCGGGACGGCGTGCCCGCGTCCTGGGCGCGCACAGAGAGAGGAAGGCCTCCCCGTGGCGAAAGTGCTGCTTGTCCTGTATCCGGATCCGATCGACGGCTACCCGCCCGTCTACGCGCGGGACAGCCTCCCCGTGATCGAGACGTATCCGAACGGCCAGACGCTCCCCACCCCGGAGGCGATCGACTTCACCCCCGGCGAGCTGCTCGGGTCCGTCTCCGGCGAGCTCGGTCTGCGAAAGTTCCTCGAAGACGCCGGCCACACCCTGGTGGTCACCAGCGACAAAGAGGGCACCGACTCGGAGTTCGAGCGTGAGCTGGTCGACGCGGATGTCGTCATCTCTCAGCCGTTCTGGCCGGCGTACCTGACCCCGGAGCGGATCGCGAAGGCGAAGAACCTCACGCTCGCGGTCACGGCCGGCATCGGCAGCGACCACGTCGACCTCGCGTCGGCGATCGAACGGGGCATCACCGTCGCCGAGGTGACGTATTCCAACAGCATCGGCGTCGCCGAGCACACCGTGATGCAGGTCCTCGCGCTGGTGCGCGATTTCGTGCCGCAGTACAAGATCGTCGTCGAGGGCGGCTGGAACATCGCCGACGCGGTGAAGCGTTCCTACGACCTCGAAGGCATGGACGTGGGCATCTTCGCCGCCGGCCGCATCGGCCGGGCCGTCATCGAGCGGCTCGCGCCGTTCGGTGTGAAGCTGCACTACAACGACCGCTACCGCCTGCCCGCCGAGGTCGAGGCGCAGTACAACCTCACCTTCCACGAGGACATCCGCTCGCTGGTGAAGGAGGTCGACGTCCTCACGGTGCACGCGCCCCTGACGGACGAGACCAAGGGCCTGTTGGACGACGAGCTGCTGGGCACCATGCGCCGCGGGAGCTACATCGTGAACCCGGCCCGCGGCGCCATCGCCGACCGCGACGCGATCGTGCGCGCACTGGAGAGCGGCCAGCTCGCCGGGTATGCCGGCGATGTCTGGTTCCCCCAGCCCGCTCCGGCCGACCACCCGTGGCGCACGATGCCGCACCACGCGATGACCCCGCACACGTCCGGCACGTCGCTCAACGGGCAGGCGCGCTACGCCGCCGGCACGCGCGAGATCCTGGAGAACTACTTCGCGGGACGGCCCCTCCGCCCGGAGTATCTGATCGTCGAGGGCGGCTCCTACGCCGGAACCGGCGCGCACTCCTACGCTAAGAAGGACTGAACGGGCCGCACGGGAGCGCCCGAGAAGGGCTCACCGTGCTGCTGACCCAGCTGGAATACTTCGTCGCCGTCGCCCGCGAGCAACACTTCGCGCGGGCGGCGGCGGCGTGCTTTGTCTCACCCTCCGCGCTGTCGGAGGCGATCCACAAGCTCGAGGCCGAGTTGGACGTGCCGCTCATCCGTCGTGGGCGCAGCTTCGAAGGGCTCACCCCGGAGGGCGAGACGACACTCGTCTGGGCGCAGCGGATCCTCTCCGAGCACCGCTCCCTGCACGCGGCGCTGCAGAGCGCGCACGCCGATCTGTCGGCGAACGTGCGCATCGGGGCGATCCCCTCGGCCGTGGGGCAGGCCGCCCGTCTCGTCGCCCGGATCGGCGACTCCCACCCGCATGCGCGGGTGCAGCTGGTCACCGGCCTCACCTCCGAGCAGATCGCCGACCGGCTCCGGCACTTCGAGCTCGATGCGGGCCTGCTCCATCCCTCCGGCGAGATGGGCGCCGACTTGGAGGTGCATCCGCTCTACGCCGATCCGTTCGTGCTGCTGGTCCCCGCAGGCGACGCGGACGTCCTCGGCGATTCGGTTTCCGGCGAGGCCGTGATGCGGATGCGCCTGTGCCTGTTCGAGCCGGGGATGCGGGCGCGCCAGCTGGTCGACGACGCCTTCGCGCGCCGTGGTCTCGTCCTGACACCCCAGGTGGAAACGGATTCCGTCGAAGCGCTGATCATGCTCGTGTCCGGCGGCGCCGGCGCCGCCGTCGTGCCCCGGTCCGCCGTCCTCGACGGGACCTCCGCCGCCGGGCTGCGCCTGGTGGAACTGGTCGATCCCGAGGTGACGCTGGAGGTCGCGCTGGCGCACCTCTCCGAGCGACCGCGATCGCCCATCGTGGATGCCGTGACCGCGGCGATCACCGCGCGCTGACCGGCGTCGATGTTTCGAGCGGTCGCCATCCGCTACGCTATTGAGAACGCTTCTCAATACTGAGATCGTCGGACGCTCCTCCGATCACGGGGTCGAACGCCCGTCGCCCGCTCCCCCAGATTGCGACCCCATGTCGACTGACCCCACGATCCTCGACGTGCTCGTCGTCGGAGCCGGCCCCGCGGGGATCGGCACCGCTCTCGCCCTGGCCGCCGTGGAGGACCTCACCTTCGGGGTGCTCGAACGCGGCCGGATCGGCCAGACCTTCCTCGACTGGCCCGCGGCGCAGACCTTCCTCACCCCCTCGTTCACCGGGAACGGATTCGGCGCGACCGATCTGAACTCCGTGCATCCGGAGACCTCGCCCGCCTTCAGCCTGGGCGTCGACTACCCGACCGGTCCGCAGTACGCGACCTATCTGCGCAACGTCGTGCGCCATTTCCGCATCCCGCTGCTCGATGACACCGAGGTCACCTCTGTCGCAGCGCACGAGCACGGTTTCGAGCTCCAGTGCGCACGCGGCCCGGTCATCGCCCGCGCCCTGGTGTGGGCCGGGGGCGAGTTCCCTCAGCCCCTGGAACCGCGCGTCGCCGGCAGCGCACTGGCCGACCCTGCCCGCTCCCCGGAGGCCTGGGAACAGCGGGAAGGGCGGACCGTCGTGATCGGCGGATACGAGTCCGGCCTCGACCTCGCTTGCCATCACGTCGAGCGCGGGTCCCTGGTCACCGTCGTCGACGGCTCGACCCCGTGGGATGCCGGCACGGGCTCTGATCCCTCCTTCCGGCTCGCGCCGCGCTCACGCGTCCGGCTCGCCGCGGCATTGGACACCGGGCGTCTGACCCTGATCGGCGCGCATGCCGCGGGCATCAAACGCGATGGCGCCGAGTGGACGGTGAGCCTCGACAACGGCTCCCGGCTGCGGGCGGACTCACGCCCGATCGCGGCAACGGGCTATGGCCCCGGTCTCGGACCGGTGGAGCACCTGTTCGCCCGACGCCCGGACGGCTGGCCCGAGCTCGATGACGACGATCAGTCGACGCTGACCCCCGGCCTCTTCCTCTCCGGTCCCGCCATCCGCCACGGCGGGTTGAAGTTCTGCTTCGTCTACAAGTTCCGGCAGCGTTTCGCGCACGTCGCGCGGGTCATCGGGGAACGCGCCGGCAAGGACGTCGGCGCGCTCGAGGCGTGGCGCGCGGCCGGCATGCTCACCGACGACCTGTCGTGCTGCGGAGTGGAATGCGCGTGTTGAGCCTTCGTGCCGGCACCGCCATGACCACGGGGCTGCTGATCGTCGCGATCCTCGGCGGCGGAGCGGTCGGCGCCGTCTCTTCGGACGCGGGCGAGGCGCTCGGGAACGCGGTGGATCCGCTGATCATGCTGCTGGTCGCGTCGCTGTTCTTCAGCCTGCGACTGGACGGCACGGCGTCCCTCCGCCGCGCCCCTCGGACCGTCGCCCTCGCCGTCGGGGTGAACTTCCTCATCGTCCCGGTCGTCGCGCTCGTCCTGACCTCGGCCATCCCGGACGACGCCCTGCGCCTGGGCGTGCTCATCTACTGCCTGGCGCCGTGCACCGACTGGTTCCTCGGCTTCACGCGTCTCGCCGGCGGCGACACGATGACCGGTGCCGCGCTGATCCCGGTGCAGTTCGCTCTGCAGCTCGCGCTGTATCCGGTCTGGCTGTCGGTGTTCGCGGGGACAACGGTGGCTGCGACGTTCACCGAGACCGGCCCCGCGCTCCTGACGTGGTTCGTCCTGCCCGCCACGGTCGGGCTGGGTCTCCGACTGGTGCTGCGGCTGATCGCGCCGGCGGCCCTGAGGACACGCGCAGTGACCGTGGTCGACCGTCTGGTGCCGCTGATGATCGCCGCCGTGGTCTTCTCGGTCTTCGCCGCGAACGTCGAGACGATCCTGGGTGATCCCGGATCGTTCGCGCTGGTGCTGTTGGCCGCCTTCCTGTTCTTCGTCGCTCTCTTCCTCATCACGGAGGCGCTCGCACGGCTGCTGCATCTGAGCCGGCCCGTGCACGCCTTGCTGACGATGACCACGTCCGCCCGCAACGCCCCGCTGATGCTCGCGGTCACGACCGTCGCAGTGCCCGGCCAACCGATCGTGTACGCCGCGATCATCCTCGGGATGCTCATCGAGTTCCCGCATCTGACCGCCCTCACCCACGTGCTGCGAAGCAGGGGCCGCGACCGCCCCGCCCCGGCTTCATCCGAACACGCGACCACGCGCTGACCGCCCGCAGCGTCGCGGAGCTGCGGTCCCCGTGCTCAGCCTTCGGAACACTCGGCGCATTGCCCGAAGACCTCGACGAGGTGCCGGGTCACGGTGAAACCGTTGCGGTCGGCCGATGCGGCGATCCAGTCCTCGTCGGGCGGATCGATCTCGACGGCGGTTCCGCAGCTCTCGCAGACCAGGTGATGATGATGGGCGCCGGGTTCGCAGGCGCGGAAGAGCTGGCCTCCGGGCACCAGCAGAGTATCGGCGTGCCCGTTCTCGGCGAGAGCATTGAGCTGCCGGTAGACCGTGGCGAGACCGATCCCATGCCCCTGCGAGGACATCCGCAGATGCAGTTCTCCGGCGGAGACGAAGCCTCCCGCAGCGGACAGCGCGGATCGGACCGCCTCCTTCTGGGCCGTGTGGCGGCGATCGCGGATCGTGGCGGTCATCTCCTTCTCCTTTCGTCGAGTGAGAACCGTTCCCAATAGTATATACACATTGCAATCTATTTATATGTGTGCTGGAATCAACGAGATGGATGTGGAGCCGGGGGTCGCGGAAGCGGCACAGCTGTTCAAGGTCCTCGGCAGCGAGTCGAGGCTGGGACTGCTGCGCGCGATCGGCCAGGAGCCGCGAACGGTCGGCGCCCTGTCGACCGCGACGGGCCTGTCCCAGCCCCTGGTGTCGCAGCATCTGCGAACGCTACGCCAGGCGGGCCTCGTGACCGCGAGCCGCAGCGGCAAGGAGATCACATATCGGGTGGCGGATCTGCATGTCAGCCACGTGGTCGCCGACGCCCTCACCCACGTCCGAGAGCCTTCCACGACGGAAGAGCCTCGACCAGAAGAAGAGCCAGAAGAGAAGAAGGAGTCATCATGACCACCACCGATGTCCACGCCGAGCACAAGCCCGCCGAGCACGTCCACGGCGCCGACTGCGGCCACGAGACCGTCCAGCACGGCGACCACGTGGACTACGTTCACGACGGACACAAGCACGCGCTGCACGGGGACCACTACGACGAGCACTGAGCCTCCGTAACCCGTAGAGGGGGATGCGCCGCATGAGCGGCACATCCCCCTCCATGCATCCACGCGCGGACTCCGCACCTCCAAGCGGACGAAGGGCGCATCCGCTCATTCGCTCCGGTCGGTCGCGGTCGTCCACCGCGGGAACGGATCGGGCGACGACCTCCAGGCCGCGGGCCCTGCGGCGAACTCCTCGTCTGTGAGGGATGCCTCGTCGAGTGCCTCGGTCAGCCCTTCCTCATCGAGATCGAGCCCGATGATCGCGAGATCCTGGCCGAGTGCGAGAGTCTCCTCGTCCTCCCCGACGGGATCGTCGACCGCCACCGGCGTGAAGGAGATGACCCGGCCGACGTGGTCCCACTGCGCGACGATGCCCGGACGCGTCGCGAAGCGGCAGAACCCGGCGGACCGGACGACCCGCCCGAACTCGCCGGCCTCGACGCGGTCGTCCAGCAGCCGCCTGAGCCTGCCGGGGTGCAGCGGACGCAGCTGTTCGTAACGCAGCGCGACGACCCGGCGATCCGTCATGTGCGGGTCGAATGCTCCGTTGAGCAGGCGCACCCAGCCGGCGCGCTCCTGTTCCGCCGAATACCTGGAGACCGGCTCGTCGAGCGCGATGTCGTCACGGTGCAGTCGAAGCCGCGCGCCCGGGCTGAGACTGCTCAACAGTGCCATCACCGTCGCGAGTTCCCTCGATGCGAGGGTCGTCCAGTTCACGAGGACGATCGTGGACGCGTACTCGATCTGGACGACGGTCAGGTGGGCGCGCGCCACGAACGGCGTCGCGAGTCCGCTGTCGATGTCCCGAATCGTCAGGTAGTCGTCCCGGTGGAGGTCGTCGACAATGTGGGAGGCGTCAACGACGCAGACCAGTCCCCCCAGCAGCGCACGCTCGGCCTCGTCCGCGAAGGTTCCGATCAGCTCGGTCGCAGACACCTGTTCCGGCAACTCGACCACCGCACCCACGGACGGATCCGCCCAGGACGAGAGGACGGCGGCCTCGCGGGCCGGATCCGGAGAGCCGACCAGACGGACGGCGGGGATGAGCATGCGATTCGTCTCCGCTGCGAGCCGCCGTGCGTAGCGCAGCCGTTCCGGCCGGCACGCCCCCACGACGGCGATCACGCCTACTGGTTCCATCGTGTTCCCCGTTTCGCTCGTCATCGGTAAGATACCTAACGATAATCTTTCTCATTAGGAGTCTCCATGAAGGTACGCGCCTCGATCAAATCGTTGAAGAACCAGCCCGGCGCACAGGTCGTGCGCCGCCGCGGCAGGATCTACGTGATCAACAAGCTCAACCCCCGCTTCAAAGGACGCCAGGGCTGATCGATCGAGCATCGGAGAATCACCATGCCCGACGCTGCGGCACTGGCACTCTTCACGACCGGCCAGGGCTTCGTCGCCGCACTCGATCAGAGTGGCGGCAGCACTCCTCAGGCACTCCAGCGGTACGGGATAGACCCGTCGCAGTACAGGAACGAGGCCGAGATGTTCGACCTCATCCATACCGCCCGCACCCGAGTTCTCACCAGCCCGGCCTTCACGAGTGATCGGCTCATCGGCGCGATCTTGTTCGCGGGGTCCCTCGATCGCGAGGTCGACGGATGCAGCGTGCCCGAGTTTCTCCGAGCAGGCAAGGGCCTCCTCCCGTTCCTGAAGATCGACGTCGGCCTCGACCTGGAGCACGACGGCGTGCAGCCGATGCGCGAGATCCCCGACCTCGACGCGCTGCTCGCCCGTGCCGCAGCGCAGGGCATCAGCGGAACGAAGGAGCGGTCGGTGATCCATGCGGCCGATCTGCTGCCGATCCTCGAGCCTGAGATCGACATCGACGCCCCCGACAAAGCCGAGGCGGAAGCGCTACTGAAGGCCGAGTTGCTCCGGCAGCTCGACACCATGGAGGCGCCCGGGAGCGTTGCCGTCAAGATCACGATCCCG
>JAATGR010000269.1 GCA_015654575.1 Actinomycetales bacterium | reverse complement strand
GGGGTGAGCAGGTCGATGACCTTGATGCCGGTCTCGAACATCTGCGTCTTGGACTCGAGCTGGTCGAAGCGCGGAGCCTGGCGGTGGATACCCCAGCGCTCGGTGACCTCGATGACCTCGCCGTCAGCGGCGTTGAGCACATCGCCCGTGACGTTGAAGACCTTGCCCTTGGTGACGTCGCCAACCGGCACCGAGATGGGGCCGCCGGTGTCGCGCACCTCCTGGCCGCGCACCATGCCGTCGGTCGGCTTGAGCGAGATGGCGCGGACGAGGTCGTCGCCGAGGTGCTGGGCGACCTCGAGCGTGATCTCGCTGGTGACGCCCTCGACGGTGACGTTCGTCTTGAGCGCGTTGTAGATGCCCGGGATCGCGTCCTGCGGGAACTCGATGTCCACGACGGGGCCGGTAACGCGCGCGACGCGCCCTGTGACCGTGGTCGGGGCCTCAGTGGCAGTGGCAGTCATTGTCTGTCTCTTTCGGTATCGGTCTTAGTTGCCGCTCGCCAGAGCGTCGGCACCGCCGACGATCTCGGCGATCTGCTGCGTGATCTCGGCCTGACGCGCGTTGTTGCGCAGGCGGGTGTAGTCGGTGATGAGGTTGTCGGCGTTGTCGCTGGCCGACTTCATCGCCTTCTGCGTCGCGGCATGCTTGGCCGCCGACGACTGCAGCAGGGCGTTGAAGACGCGGCTCTGGATGTACACCGGCAGCAGCGAGTCGAGCACCGTCTCGGCATCCGGCTCGAACTCGTAGAGCGGGTAGACGGCACCGGATGCAGGCGCCTCCTCAGCTTCGACGACCTCGAGCGGCAGCAGTCGCACCGTCTCGGCGGACTGCGTCATCATGCTGACGAAGCGGTTGTACACGAGGTGGATCTCATCCACGCCACCATCGACACCACCGCGGTTGAAGGCCTCCAGGAGGGTCCCAGCGATCTCCTCCGCCGTGGTGAAGTGCGGGGTGTCCGTGTCGCCGACCCATTCGCCGGCGGCGTCCATCTTGCGGAACTGGAAGTACCCGACGGCTTTGCGTCCCACCAGGTAGAACACCGGCTCCCGGCCTTCGTTGCGCAGCAGGCTCGCCAGCTCGAGGCCCTCACGGAGGATCTGCGAGTTGAACGCGCCGGCAAGCCCCCGGTCGGAGCTGAAGATCACCACCGCGGAACGGCGGATGGTCTCCGGCTCACGGGTGAGTGGGTGGTCGATGTTCGAATACGTCGCTACGGCGGAGACCGCCCGCGTCACCGCGGTCGCGAACGGACTCGAGGCGCGCACGCGCGCCATCGCCTTCTGGATGCGTGATGCAGCGATGAGCTCCATCGCCTTCGTGATCTTCTTCGTGGTCTGGGCAGAGGCGATCTTCTGCTTGTAGACCCGGAGTTGTGCGCCCATGGTTTTTGCCTCGCGGCCTCAGCCCCGGTGGCCCTTGACGATCTTCTCCTGGTTCACGTCGGCGGCGTCCGCCTGGGCGAACTCCTCCCGACCGGGAGCGTCGATGGCCTGGCCGCTGCCGGACTGGAACTCGAGGAGGAACTCATCGGTGCTCTTCTCGAGCGCCGCGAGCGTGTCATCGTCCAGCACGTTCGTCTCGCGCAGGGTGGTGAGCACGGTGGTGTTGCGGCGCAGGTGGTCGAGCAGCTCGCGCTCGAAGCGCAGCACGTCCTCTACGGCGAGGGTGTCGAGCTTGCCCTTGGTTCCCGCCCAGATCGAGACAACCTGCTCCTCAACCGGGTAGGGCGAGTACTGAGGCTGCTTCAGCAGCTCGGTCAGACGCGCACCGCGCTCGAGCTGACGGCGCGAGGCGGCGTCCAGGTCGGACGCGAACATCGCGAACGCCTGAAGCGAGCGGTACTGCGCGAGCTCGAGCTTGAGCGTGCCGGAGACCTTCTTGATCGACTTGACCTGCGCGTCGCCGCCGACGCGGGACACTGAGATGCCGACGTCGACTGCGGGCCGCTGGTTCGCGTTGAACAGGTCGGACTGCAGGAAGATCTGGCCGTCCGTGATGGAGATGACGTTCGTCGGGATGTAGGCCGACACGTCGTTCGCCTTGGTCTCGATGATCGGGAGGCCCGTCATCGACCCCGCGCCGAGCTCGTCGCTCAGCTTCGCGCAACGCTCCAGCAGACGCGAATGCAGGTAGAAGACGTCACCCGGGTATGCCTCGCGCCCCGGCGGGCGGCGCAGCAGCAGCGACACCGCACGGTAGGCCTCTGCCTGCTTGGACAGGTCGTCGAAGATGATGAGGACGTGCTTGCCGCCGTACATCCAGTGCTGGCCGATGGCCGAGCCCGTGTAAGGCGCCAGATACTTGAAGCCGGCCGGGTCGGACGCGGGGGCGGCAACGATGGTGGTGTACTCCATCGCACCGGCGTCCTCGAGGGCGCCCTTCACGGACGCGATCGTGGAGCCCTTCTGCCCGATGGCGACGTAGATGCAGCGCACCTGCTTGTTCACGTCGCCGGATTCCCAGTTGGCCTTCTGGTTGATGATCGTGTCGATCGCGATGGCCGTCTTGCCGGTCTGACGATCGCCGATGATGAGCTGACGCTGGCCGCGGCCGACGGGGATCATCGCGTCGATCGCCTTGATGCCGGTCTGCAGCGGCTCGTGGACGGACTTGCGCTGCATGACGCCCGGCGCCTGCAGCTCGAGGGCGCGGCGGCCCTCGGTCGCGATCGCGCCGAGGCCGTCGATCGGGTTGCCGAGCGGGTCGACGACGCGACCGAGATAGCCGTCGCCGACACCCACCGACAGCACCTCTCCGGTGCGGGTGACCTGCTGGCCTTCGACGATCCCGGCGAAGTCGCCGAGCACAACGACACCGATCTCGTGCTCGTCGAGGTTCTGCGCGAGCCCCAGCGTGCCGTCGGCGAAGGTCACGAGCTCGTTGGCCATGACGCCCGGCAGGCCCTCGACGTGGGCGATGCCGTCGGCCGCGTCGATCACGGACCCGACCTCTGCGGCCGCAGCGCCCTGCGGCTCGTAAGCCGCAGCGAAGTCCTTCAGTGCGTCACGGATGACGTCGGGGCTGATGGAGATGTCTGCCATTGTCTTCCTTCGTTTCGTGGGGCCTCGGCCCCGAAGTCTGCGTCCGTCCCGCGCTGCGGCACGGACGAGAAGTCTGTGTCAGCCCGCCAACCGCTGTCGCAGGTCGGCGAGACGAGTGGCCACGCTCGCGTCGATGAGGTCGTCAGCCACCTGCACGCGAACGCCGCCGATCACTGCGGGGTCGATCACCGTGTTCAGCGTCACCGTCGCGCCGTAGCGCGCGGAGAGCGCCGCGCTCAACCGGTCGGCCTGGGCCGCGGCCAGCGGTGCGGCGACGGTCACCGTCGCGATCGTACGACCGCGCTGATCCGCCACCAGCGACATCGCCCGGGTCAGCAGCTGACGCACGCGGCGCTCGCGCGGGTGACGCACGAGCGCGGCGACGATCAGCACCGCCGCCTGCCCCACGCGATCCGACAGCAGCGAACGGACGAGATCGGCCTTGGCCTCAGCGTCGCCCAGCTGGCTGGCCAGCGCGAGTTCGAGCTCGGGGTTCGCGGTCACCAGGCGCGACACGGCGAACAGCTCGCCCTCCAGATCGGCCTCCGGGGCGGCGATCGAGGTTGCACGCACCGCGAGCTCCTCGACGCCGTCGATCAGCTGGGACTCGCTCGACCACCGCTGACCGACCGCGGCCGACAGCAGCGCGACAGCCGGAGCGGACAACGCCGCGCCGAACACATCGGCGACCACCTTGCGACGAGCCGCCGGCGCGGCGGCACCGTCAGCCAGTGCGCCCCGCAGCTGCGTGGTCGCATCGATCACGCGGGCCGCCTCGAACAGCTCGGCGGAGACGCCGAGGTCGACGGCGGTCGCGTCGGCCAGCGCCGCACGGGCGGCGACGATCGCCTGCGTGGTCGCGCTCCCCATTAGTTCGACGCCTTCTCGGACTCGAGATCGGCCAGGAACCGGTCGACCACGCCCTGGGAGGCCTTGTCGTCTGAGAGCTTCTCCCCGATGACACCCCCCGCGAGCGTGAGGGCGAGCGATCCGACTTCGCTGCGCAACGACACGAGCGCCGTCTGACGCTCGGCCTCGATCTGCGCCTGGGCGTGCGCGGTGACACGCGCCGCCTCGGTCGTCGCGGCATCCTTAGCTTCGGCGACGATCTTCTTGCCGTCCTCGCGGGCGGCCTCTCGGATCTCGCCGGCCTGGACCCTGGCCTCGGCCAGCTGCGCGGTGTACTGCTCGAGCGCGGCCTCTGCCTGCTTCTGCGCCTGGTCCGCCTTTTCGATGTTGCCCTCGATGGCGGTGGCGCGATCGTCCAGCAGCTTCTGCATCCGCGGCAGCACGACGCGCCAGAAGACGAAGAGGATCACAACGAAGCACACCAGCGACCAGACGAGGTCGTAGATCGCCGGGACCAGCGGATTCGCCGTGGCCTCGCCACCCTCTTCGGCAGCGCGGATGACAAGAGCGTTCAGCATCCTGTCTCCTTACTTGTTCGTGTGTCGGGCGGTCGGATCAAGTGAAGATGAAGCCGGTCGCGATGCCGATGAAGGCCAGCGCCTCGGTGAAGGCGATACCGATCCACATCAGAACCTGCAGGCGACCGGCCAGCTCGGGCTGACGCGCAACGCCCTCGATCGTCTTGCCGACGACGATGCCCACACCGATGGCGGGGCCGATGGCCGCCAGGCCGTAGCCGATCGTTGCGACGTTTCCGCTGACGTCCGCCAGAACGGTAGTTGCGTCCACGGGTGTTTTCCTTTCGTTGAGGGCGGCGGATGCCGTCCCGATCAGTGCTCTTCCGCGACCGCGAGCTGGATGTAGACCGCGGTGAGGATGGTGAAGACGTACGCCTGGAGGAAGGCCACCAGGATCTCGAACAGGGTGAAGGCGAAGCCGAACGCGAGGGTGCCGACACCGAGCGCCGTCCACCAGCCGCTCATCTGCACGGTGAAGAACCACGTCGCGCTGAAGAACAGCACCAACATGAGGTGGCCGACGATCACGTTCATCAGTAGTCGCAGCGTGAGCGTGACCGGGCGGATGATGAACGTCGACAGGAACTCGAGCGGCGTGACGATGATGTACAGCACCGGAGGGACGCCCGCGGGGAACAGCGAGTTCTTGAAGAAGTTCTTGGGGCTCTTCTTGATGCCGGCGTAGATGAAGGTCACGTAGGACACCACCGCCAGCAGCAGCGGCACCGCGATGACGCTCGTTCCCGCGATGTTGAGGAAGGGGATGATCCCGGTGACGTTCATGAAAAGGATCATGAAGAACATCGTGGTCAGCAGCGGCAGGAACCGGTTGCCGTCCTTGCGGCCCAGCAAATCGTGCGCAATGTTGACCCGGACGAAGTCGAGGCCCATCTCGACGATGCTCTGGAACCGGGTGGGAACCAGACGCATGCGGCGCGTTCCCACCAGGAAGAGCACGACCAGAACGACCGTGGCCAGGATCTGGATCAGGTTGATGCGCGTCAGCTGGAGCCACGATCCCTCGAAGAGGACCGCGTCCGGGAAGAACTCCCAGATGGACGGCGCGTGGAATCCGTCGGACGACTCGGCGTTCGCGATGAGGCTCGCAGCTTCGGTAAACAGCGCTGGCTCCAGCTTCGGGGCAACGGTGTAGAACCGTCACGACGATGGTCGGGGAGCGCCACATGCAAGAGATCAGGAGATCAAAGGCTCGCGAACTGGCGCACACTCACCCTATCAAACTCCCGGGACTCGCACGTGCGCCGGGACGGAATATCGGCCGTTTCAGCGGGCTGAATCCGTCCGCTCCCCCTCCTCGGGGTCGGTGGGCAAGGTTGTGTCGCTGACGGTGGGCAGCCGCATGCGCGCCATCACGACGACGTCGACGACGAGGGCTGCGACGATGCCGACGATCAACGCGACGAAGAAAACCGGGCGGTCGATCCAGGGCTGGTCGCGCAGCACGATCATCGCGACCACGAACAGTGCGATCTTCACCAGCCAGCCGCCGAGGACGATGCCGAAGAAGATCGGCACGTAGAGGGCGTCGCCGAACCAGCGGTTGGCGACGAGGATGCTTCCGGCCGTGATGCCCAGGAAGAGGACCGCGAGCACGATGCCCGCCAGTGCACTGGCGAGCCCCGACCCGCCGCCGACCACGAAGCCGGCGATGGCGCCGACCACGGCGAGCGCGCCGGCGACGACCGCCGACCAGATCAGGGTCGCGCGCAGGATGGGGGTGCTGGAGACGGTGCTCACGGAGCCTCCTTCGTGGGGGTGGGTGCGCGCCGGCGGCGGGCGGGCGACAGGGTGACGACCAGGCAGGCGACCGCCCCGACGACGGCGAATGCGACGCCGATCCAATACTGGCCGAACCAGTTCTCCCGGGTCGCGATGTACATGAGAAGCACGGCCATGCCGATCACCGCCGTCCAGGCGTAGAAGATCAGAACGGCGCCGAGGTCCGAGTGCCCCATGTCCAGCATTCGGTGGTGCAGGTGCTTGCGGTCCGGCGAGAACGGCGACTTCCCGGCGAGGAGCCGGCGCACCACCGCGAGCCCGAAGTCCAGCAGCGGCAGCATCACCACCGCGACCGGCAGCAGGATCGGGATGAACGCGCCCAGCAGCTGCGAGCGGCCGAGCTGGTCGGGATCGAGCATCGCGGGCTGGATCTGCCCGGTGATGGCGACGGCGGAGGTCGCCATGAGCAGGCCCAGCATCAGCGCACCGGAATCGCCCATGAACATCTTCGCCGGATGCCAGTTGAACGGCAGGAAGCCGGCGCAGGCGCCGATGAGGATCACCGCGATGAAGGAGGCGATGTTGAAGTACGTGCTCGCGCCGGTGTCGCGCACCAGGAGGTAGGAGTAGACGAAGAAGATGCCGTTCGCGATCAGGCAGACCCCGGTGACGAGTCCGTCCAGCCCGTCGATGAAGTTCACGGCGTTCATGACCAGCACGATCGCGATCACTGTGAGTGCGAAGCTCATCCAGCTGGAGCCGACGGTCATGCCGCCGATGGGGAGCGAGGAGATCTGCAGCTGACCGAACCAGACGATGAGTCCCGCGGCCACCAGCTGCGCGCCGAGCTTGACCATCCAGTCGAGGTCCCACAGGTCGTCGGCCACGCCGATCAGCACGATCAGCAGCGTTGCCCCGAGCACGGCGAGCATCGGCACGGGATCCGCCCAGATCAGCGCGAATCCGCTGTTCTGGGACGAGAACCAGAACGCCACGGCGACGCCGAGGAACATCGCGATGCCGCCCAGTCTCGGCGTCGGCCTGGTGTGCACGTCGCGCTCCCGGATGGCCGGATGAATCTTGTAGCGCAGTGCGATCCGCCACACCACCCAGGAGAGCCCGAAGGTGACGGCCGCGGTGAGTACCGCCGTGATCAGGTAGAGGGTCACGCCGGCTCGACGGGGTCGGGCTCGAGCGCGTCGCCGAGCACCGCACGCAGCTCGTCGCGGGAGAGGACCCCGTCGCGGAGCACGCGCACGTGCCCCGTACCGCCGCCGACGAGTCCGGTCGCGTCGATGATCGTGGAGGGGACGCCCATGCTGCTGGGACCGTCGTCGAGGTAGACCGAGACCGCGTCGCCGAGGGCGGTCAGTGCGTCGTGGGCGGCGATGGCCGGCGACTTCCCGGTCAGGTTGGCGCTGGAGACGGCGAGCGGGCCCGTCTCCTCCAGCAGTTCGAGCGTGAGCCGATGAGCCGGCATCCGCACCGCCACCGTGCCCCCGGTCTCGCCGAGATCCCAGTACAGCGACGGCTGGGAGGGCAGCACCACGGTGAGCGCTCCGGGCCAGTGCGCGGAGACCAGCCGTTCGATCGGCTCCGGGATCTCGGCAACGAGCGCCCGCACTGTCGTCAGCCCGGAGACCAGCACCGGCGGCGGCGACTGCCGGCCGCGGCCCTTCGCCTCCAGCAGCCGCGTCACGGCGGCAGGGCTGAACGCATCGGCCGCTATTCCGTAGACCGTGTCGGTGGGAATCACGATCAGCTCGCCCCGGCCGATCGCACCGCGCGCCTGACGCATTCCGGCCAGCAGCGCCGACTCATCACGGCAGTCGAAGAGGGAGGTCATAGCGGGCCAAGTCTACGCGTGACGGCGGTCTCGTTCAGGGACGCAGCGCGGTGGTCGCGCGCTCGCGCAGGGTCAGGTCGCGGTGCGTCGCGGAGCCGAGCCAGCCGTCTGCGGCCAGCACGCCGCGGACGGCGTCCCCCTGTACCTCCGCGTGCTCGATGACGATCGATCCGCCCGGATGCAGCAGGCGCAGTCCGACCCGGCTGAGCACCCGCACGACGTCGAGTCCGTCAGAACCGGCGTACAGCGCCGCAGGCGGATCGAACAGTCGCACCTCCGGGTCGCGCGGGATCGCCTCGTCGGGGACGTAGGGCGGGTTGGAGACGAGCACGTCGACCACGCCGTCGAGCTCGGGGAACGCCAGCGCGAGATCGATGAAGGCCAGTCGTGCGTTGTCGGCAGCGACGACGGCGAAGTTCTCCTTCGTCCAGACGAAGGCATCGACGGAGTTCTCCGCCGCGTAGACGCGCGCATGCGGCACCTCGGTTGCGAGCGCCAGCGCGATCGCGCCCGATCCGGTGCCCAGGTCGACCGCGATCGGAGCGGGCGAGGCCGCGGCGACGAGCTGGTCGATCGCGAGCTGCGCGACCATCTCGGTCTCCGGGCGGGGCACGAACACTCCCGGTCCGACCCGCAGCTCCAGGTGCCGGAACGGCGCGCGACCGGTCAGATGCTGCAGCGGCTCGCGGGCGGCGCGACGCTCCACCAGCGCGGCGAACTGCGCGGCCGCGTCGGCATCCACCTCATCGCCTCTGATCGCGGCTGCCTGCACCTCGCCCCGGCCGAGACCGAGGACATGACCCAGCAGCAGTTCGGCGTCGATGTGCGCGTCACCGATGCCGGCATTCGAGAGCTGCGCCGCCGCTGCGGCGAGCACAATACGGACGGCCCCAGACACGAGACCCCACCTTATCGTCCGCGCGGGTCTCCGTGCCGAACGGCCCCGCTGCGGCGAGCGGTCCCCCCGGTCACAATGACGCGCGGCCGACCCCGCTCGCCTAGGCTTGTTCCGATCCGACCGACCGAAAGGCGCGACATGCCCGGCATCCACTCCGATATCACTTCCGCGTTCGGCGACACCCCTCTGGTGAGGCTGAACAAGGTCACCGCCGACATCGACGCCGAGGTGCTCGCGAAGCTGGAGTTCTACAACCCCGCCTCCTCCGTGAAGGATCGCCTGGGCATCGCCCTCGTGGATGCCGCCGAGGCCTCTGGCGAGCTGAAGCCCGGCGGCACGATCGTCGAGTCCACCAGCGGCAACACCGGCATCGCGCTCGCGATGGTGGGTGCGGCACGCGGATACCGCGTGATCCTCACGATGCCGGCGTCCATGTCCAAGGAGCGTCGCATCCTGCTCAAAGCCTTCGGCGCCGAGCTCGTGCTCACCGACCCCACCAAGGGCATGACCCACGCCGTCGACGAGGCCAAGCGGATCGTCGCGGAGACGCCCGGTGCGGTGTGGGCCCGCCAGTTCGAGAACGCCGCGAACCCGGCGATCCACCGCAAGACCACCGCGGAGGAGATCCTGCGCGACACCGACGGAGCCGTCGACATCTTCGTGGCCGGGATCGGCACCGGCGGCACGATCACCGGCGTCGGGCAGGTACTCAAGGAGCGGGTCCCGGGCGTGAAGATCGTCGCGGTCGAACCCAAGGGCTCCCCCATCCTCACCGAGGGTCACCCCGGACCCCACAAGATCCAGGGCATCGGCCCGAACTTCGTTCCGGCAGTCCTCGACCGCGACCTGCTCGATGAGGTCGTCGACGTGACCTTCGAGGACTCGCTCCGCGTCGCCCGGGAATTGGCCGCGCAGGAGGGTCTGCTGGTCGGCATGTCCTCCGGTGCTGCGGTGTGGGCCGCGCTGGAGGTCGCGAAGCGTCCGGAGAACGCCGGCAAGCGCATCGTGGTGATCGTCCCCGACACGGGTGAGCGCTATCTGACCACCGCGCTCTTCGAGGATCTCCGCGAGGACTGACGTGCCGGTCGTCGCGCGTTTCCGGGAGGACATCGCCGCTGCGAAGCTCCGCGATCCCGCGGCGCGCAGCGGCGTCGAGATCGCGCTCCTGTATTCCGGTCTGCACGCGATCTGGGCCTATCGGCTGTGGCACGCACTGTGGCTGCGCCGCTGGCGCTTCCCCGCTCGCGCTGGGGCGCAGCTGACGCGGTGGCTCACCGGGATAGAGATCCATCCGGGAGCCACGATCGGACGACGCTTCTTCATCGACCACGGCATGGGGGTCGTCATCGGCGAGACGGCGGAGATCGGCGATGACGTGATGCTCTACCACGGCGTCACCCTCGGCGGTCGTCAGCGCGAAGGCGGCAAGCGCCACCCCACCGTGGAGGACGGGGTCACGGTCGGCGCCGGTGCGAAGGTGCTCGGTCCCATCCGGATCGGCGCGGGCACCGCGATCGGCGCGAACGCGGTCGTCACCAAGGACACCGAGCCCGACAGCGTCATGATCGGGGTTCCCGCCGTGCCGCGCAAACACCCCGCCGACGTCGACCAGCGGTTCTTCGCAGACCCCGAGTACGAGATCTGATAGCCGCCGCGCGGCGGCTCAGGCGCAGGGCGTCGACGACGAGGGTTCGGGCGCGATCACGGGGCGGGGGGAACCGGCGGCGCGGGCAGCCGTCCCCGTCGTCGTTCCAGCTGCGCCCCGAGTGCGAGGATCGTCGCCTCGCCGCCGGGGCGCCCGACCAGCTGCACCCCCACCGGGCGACCGGCGGCGTCCGGGAGGAAGGGAACGGTGATCGCCGGAAGGCCGGCGACGTTCGCGAAGCTGGTGTGCGGTGCGTACGAGCACTGCCGTGCGAAGTTCTGCGACGGGTCGGTGCCGAACCAGCCGATCGGCCGGGGCGTGAGGGCGAGCGAGGGCAGGAGGATCGCGTCGAAGGGCGCGAAGGCGGCGATCGTCTCGCGCTCGAACGCGGCGGCAGCACGGTAGGCCGCGATCGCGTCCGCCGCGCCGAGCGCCCGCCCCTCCCGCACAAGCCACGCCGTCAACGGCTCCACCTCGTCGAGACGGTCATCGGCCACCGGCACGAGGGCCGCCGAGGCACGCCACAGCGTCGTGAACAGCTCGGGATAGCCGCGCGGCAGCCAGCCCGGATCGGACACGTCGTGTCCTTCGCCCGCGAGCGCGGCGACGGCGGCATCGTAGGCGGCGCGCGAGGAGGGATCCAGCGCGGTGTCGGTCCAGCCGTCCCAAGGCGTCACGGTCGTCGCCCCGATCCGCAGCTTGCCCGGGTCTCTCCCGGCGGCGTCGAGGAAGGGTCCCTGGCCGGGAGCCGTCGTCGCGTGCTGGTAGGGAGCGGCCTGGACGAGCGCGTCCAGGAGGAAGGCGGCATCCGCCACGCTCCGGGCGATCGGCCCGGTGACGACGAGCCCACCCGGCGCGTCGAGTCCGGAGCCGATCGGGAGTCGCCCGCGGGACGGCTTCAGCCCGACGACGCCGACGGTGGCCGCCGGGATGCGGACGGAACCGCCGCCGTCGTCGCCCACCGCGATCGGGAGGAGACCGGCGGCCACCGCGACCGCCGCCCCGCCGCTGGATCCCCCGGCGCCCGTCGTCGGGTCCCAGGGGTTGCGCGCCGGCGGTGCGACGAGCGACTCGGTGTACCCGGTGAGTCCGAACTCGGGGGTGTTGGTCTTCCCGAGGCTCACCGCTCCGAGTCTGTCGAGCGCGCGGGCCAACGGGTCCGAATGAGTGGGCACGTACTCGGCGAACACGCGCGAGCCGTACCGGGTCGGGACGCCCTCGCGCGCGGTGAGGTCCTTGTCGGCGAGCGGCAGACCCCACAGCGGCAGGACCGGATCCGGTGCGCCGAGCGCCTCGGCGCGGGCGAGCGCGCGCTCCCCGGTGACCTCGACGAAGGCGCCGAGCGCCGGGTCGTGGCGGGCGATCCGCCCGAGGAAGTTGGCGACGGCCTCGCGCGGGCTCAGTTCCCCCGAGGCGAGCGCACGCACCAGCGCGATCGCGCTGAGCTCGTGCACCTCGGCCATGCCCGCGTCACTCCTTCGCGGCGAGGGCGGCCAGCCGCTCCTCCTCGTCAGCGGAGACGAGGGACTCGATCACCGGCGCGAGCGCCCCGTCCATCACTTGGTCGAGGTTGTACGCCTTGTACCCGGTGCGGTGGTCGGCGATGCGGTTTTCCGGGAAGTTATAGGTGCGCACGCGCTCGGAGCGGTCCATACCGCGGATCTGCGACCGGCGCGCATCGGCGGCCGCCGCATCCTGCTCCTCCTGCTGCTTCGCCAGCAGACGCGCCCGGAGCACCCGCATCCCCGCCTCGCGGTTCTGCAGCTGCGACTTCTCGTTCTGCATGGACACGACGATGCCGGAAGGCAGGTGCGTGATCCGCACCGCAGAGTCGGTCGTGTTCACCGACTGCCCGCCGGGGCCGGAGGAGCGGAACACATCGATCTTCAGGTCGCTCTGGTCGATCTGGACCTCTTCCGGCGCGTCCACCTCGGGGAAGACGAGCACTCCCGTCGTCGAGGTGTGGATGCGGCCCTGCGACTCCGTCGCCGGCACCCGCTGGACGCGGTGCACGCCGCCCTCGTACTTCAGGTGCGCCCAGACCCCCTGCGACGGATCGCTCGAGGTGCCCTTGATCGCGACCTGCACGTCCTTGTAGCCGCCGAGGTCGGACTCGGTGCGCTCCAGCAGCTCGGTCTTCCACCCCTTCGAGGCGGCGTACTGCAGATACATGCGCAGCAGATCGGCGGCGAACAGCGCCGATTCCGCGCCGCCCTCCCCCGCCTTGATCTCCATGATCACGTCACGGGCATCGTCCGGGTCACGCGGGATCAGCAACCGTCGCAGCCGCTCCTGCGCCTGCGCCTGCCGGTCTTCGAGACCCGGCACCTCGTCTGCGAACGCGGTGTCCTCGCGGGCGAGCTCGCGCGCCGCATCCAGATCGTCCGATGCCGTGCGCCAGCCGTCGTACGCTGCGACGATCTTCGACAGTTCGGCGTAACGCCGGTTCACCCGCTTCGCGCGGACCGCATCGGCATGCACGGCCGGGTCGCTCAGCTCCGCCTGGACGGCTCTGTGCTCGTCGATCAACGCCTCGACAGAGGCGAACATGCCGGTTTCGGACACGTGACCGGGACGCGATCAGCGAATGCTGTTCTCGTGGCCGTGCCCGCCCGCGGCCGGGGCCGGGATCGACTTCTGCATCTGCACGAGGAACTCCACGTTCGAGGCGGTCTCCTTGAGTTTGCCGAGCACGACCTCCAGCGCCTGCTGAGGGTCGAGGCCGGCGAGGGCACGGCGCAGCTTCCAGGTGATCTTCACCTCGTCCGGCGAGAGGAGCATCTCCTCCCGGCGGGTGGAGGAAGCGTTCACGTCGACCGCGGGGAAGATGCGCTTGTCGGCCAGCTGGCGGCTCAGCCGCAGCTCGCTGTTGCCCGTGCCCTTGAACTCCTCGAAGATGACCTCGTCCATCTTGGACCCGGTCTCCACGAGCGCCGTGGCGAGGATCGTGAGCGACCCGCCGTTCTCGATGTTGCGGGCGGCGCCGAAGAACCGCTTGGGCGGGTACAGCGCCGAGGCGTCGACACCGCCGGAGAGCACGCGGCCGCTGGTGGGGGCCGAGACGTTGTAGGCGCGGCTGAGGCGGGTGATCGAGTCGAGCAGGACCACCACGTCACGACCGAGCTCGACCAGCCGCTTGGCGCGCTCGATCGCGAGCTCGGCGACGGTGGTGTGGTCCTCGGCGGGGCGGTCGAAGGTGGAGGCGATGACCTCTCCCTTGACCGTGCGCTGCATATCGGTGACCTCTTCGGGGCGCTCGTCCACGAGCACGACCATCAGGTGCACCTCGGGGTTGTTCTGCGCTATGGCGTTCGCGACCTGCTGCAGGACGATCGTCTTGCCCGCCTTGGGCGGCGCCACGATCAGACCGCGCTGGCCCTTGCCGACCGGGGCGACCAGGTCGATGATGCGCTGCGTCAGCTTCTCCGGAGCGGTCTCCATGCGCAGGCGCTCCTGCGGGTAGAGCGGGGTGAGCTTGCCGAACTCGACGCGGGTGGCGGCGTCTTCGACGGACAGGCCGTTGATCGCGTCGACCTTCACCAGCGCGTTGTACTTCTGCCGATTGTTCTGCTCGCCCTCGCGGAGCTGCTTGACGGCGCCGACGACGGCGTCGCCCTTGCGGAGGTTGTACTTCTTGACCTGGCCGAGCGAGACGTAGACGTCGTTCGGGCCCGCGAGGTAACCCGTCGTGCGGACGAAGGCGTAGTTGTCGAGCACGTCGAGGATGCCGGCGATCGGGATGAGGACGTCGTCCTCGCCGATCTCGGGCTCGAACTCGTCCGCGCCGCCCCGACGCCGGTTCTGGTTCGGGTTCTGGTTGCCGTTGCGCTGGCGACCGCGGCCGGTCGTCTGGGGCGCGGCCTCCTCGGGCTGCGGCTCAGCGACCGCGTCGGCGCTCGCGGGCGCCGCCTCATTGTTGCCGCGCTTGCGGTTGCGGGAGCGGGAACGGCTGCGGGAGCGGCTGGGCTGCTCCCCCTCGGCGGACTCGGCTGCGCCCTCGGAGACCTCGACGTTCTCCGCGTTCTCGGCGCTCTCCGTGGGGGTCTCGGACGGGGAGTCCGCGACGGGCTGCGCGTCCTCCACGACGGCCTCGGGCTCTGCGGGGGCCTCGGCCACCGGCTCTGCCACGGCGGCCTCCGGCGCGTCAGCGAGCTCTCCTTGCGCGGCGGCGGGTGCCTCAACGGATGCTGCGGGCTCTTCCTCCGCGGCGGCGGGCGCCTCTGCGGCGACCTCGGGCTGCGCGACGGCCGGCTCTGCGGTCGCGGCGTCCGCTGCGGGAACCGGCTCGGCGGGAGCCTCGTCGGCCGGAGCCGCCGTGCTCTTCGCACGACGCGGCGCACGCTTGCGCGGCGCCTTGACGGGCGGCGCCTCGACCGGAGCCGCCTCCGCGGCCTCGGGTGCCGCCGCCTGCTCGGCCGGGGCGGCGTCAGCCGGCGACTCGGCCGGCTTCTGGTCGACGCTCTCGCCGACGGTGGTGTCGGTCGTGTCGTCGGTGGACTGGATCTCGGAGATGGACTCCACGAGTACTCCCTTGTGAAGATGTGAAAATGCGCGACCTGTCATCCGGACACGCGGGTTCGGGCATGCCTCTCATGGTTCTCAGAGGCTGGCCGCGACGACACGCGGTTCAAATGGGGGAAGTTCGCGGCGGTTCGCAGAATTGCGACGGAGGCCAGATTCACGATGGTTACGTGGCACCCTCCGCGTTGTCCCTCACTGTACCACCCTTGACGTCGACGGCCAGCATGAGCGCCTCCCACGGAGTGTCCGTCGCGGCGTCCGCGACACGGGCCGCCTCCAGACGGCGACCCGGCCCGTCGGCGAGGACGAGGACGCTGGGCCCTGCCCCGGAGACGACCGCGGCGAAACCAGCCGCCCGCAGAGCCCGCACGAGCCGATCGGTCTCGGGCATGGCCGCCGCGCGGTAGCTCTGATGCAGTTTGTCCTCGGTGGCCGCCATCAGCAGCTCCGGGCTCTGGGTCAAAGCCGCGATCAGCAGGGCCGAGCGGGAGACGTTGAACACGGCATCCTCGCGGGGCACCTGCTGCGGCTGCAGACTGCGCGCGACCGACGTCGACATCGTGAACTCGGGAACGAACACCACCGGCGACACCCCCCGGTGCACGAGGAGCTTCTTGTACTGCGGCCCTGCCTCATCGACCCAGGCGATGGTGAGCCCGCCGAACAGCGCCGGCGCGACGTTGTCGGGATGCCCCTCCATCTCGGTCGCCAACCGCAGCAGCAGATCGGGGGCGAGCTCGACGTCGCCGGAGAGCAGTCCCTTCGCCGCGAGCAGCCCCGACACCACGGCAGCGCCGGAGGAGCCCAGGCCCCGGCCGTGCGGGATCGCGTTGCGGGCCTCCAGCCGCAGCCCCGGGAGCGGGCGGCCCACCGCGTCGTAAGCGTAGGAGATCGCACGCACCAGCAGGTTGCGCGCATCCCTCGGCACCTCGTCCGCGCCGGATCCGGTGACCTCGATCTCCAGCCGTCCGGCGGGAAGCGCCGTCACCGTCAGCTCGTCGTAGAAGCTCAGGGCAAGGCCGAGCGTGTCGAACCCGGGGCCGAGGTTGGCGCTGGTCGCGGGCACCCGTACGGTAACGGACCGGCCGGAGAGGCTCGCGTCAGACATCCGCCGTCCCCTCCCACCCGCCATGTCCCCGTTCGGACCGGTCGGCGCGGCCGGTTCCGGTCCGACGTGGGACGGGGCCCGGTCCGAGGGGGGACATCTCGGAGGTGGTCACGCGCCCGCCTCGGGGGCGAGTTCGAGCACGTCGGCCACGTCAGACACCGTCGCGTCGACCACGGTCGGCGTGATCTCTCCGCCCTCCGGGGTGCGCAGGACCCACTGCGGATCCTTCAGGCCGTGACCGGTCACGGTCAACACTACCCGCGCGCCCTTGGGCAGCGCCCCGGCCTCGGCGCGATCGAGCAGGCCGGCGACCGAGATCGCGGAGGCCGGTTCGACGAACACGCCCACGGTGGAGGCCAGCAGCTTCTGCGCCGCGAGGATGCGGTCATCCTCGATGGCGCCAAACCAGCCGTCCGTGGCGTCCCGCGCCTCGAGCGCCAGCTGCCACGACGCCGGGTTGCCGATGCGGATGGCGCTGGCCACCGTCTCGGGGTTCTTCACGACCTCGCCGCGGACGATCGGCGCGGAGCCGGCCGCCTGGAATCCGAACATCCGCGGGAGCTTCGTCGCGGCCCCGATCGCGAGCTCCTCGCGGTAGCCGCGGGTGTACGCGGTGTAGTTGCCGGCGTTGCCGACCGGGATGAAGTGGAAGTCGGGGGCGTCGCCAAGCTGCTCCACGATCTCGTAGGCCGCGGTCTTCTGCCCGTCGATGCGGTCGGGGTTGACCGAGTTGACCAGGTGCACCGGATAGTGGTCGGCCAGTTAGCGCGCGATCTAGAGGCAGTCGTCGAAGTTCCCGCGGAT
>JAATGR010000203.1 GCA_015654575.1 Actinomycetales bacterium | reverse complement strand
GCCGGCAGGAAGCCGCGGAGGCCGATGTCGACGATCAGGCCGCCCTTGACGACCTCGATCACGGAGCCGGTGACGACACCGTCGTTCTCCTTGATCTTCTCGACGTCGCCCCAGGCGCGCTCGTACTGCGCGCGCTTCTTGGAGAGGATGAGGCGGCCTTCCTTGTCCTCCTTCTGGAGAACGAGGGCTTCGACCTCGTCACCGACGGAGACGACCTCGTTGGGGTCCACGTCGTGCTTGATGGAGAGCTCGCGCGAGGGGATGACGCCCTCGGTCTTGTAGCCGACGTCGAGGAGCACCTCGTCGCGGTCGATCTTCACCACGGTGCCGGAGATCAAGTCGCCGTCGTTGAAGAACTTCAGAGTCTTCTCGACCGCGGCCAGGAAGTCCTCAGCAGATCCGATGTCATTGATCGCGACCTGCTTGGTGGCCGGGACGGTCGTTGCGGTAGTCATATAGGGGGTTGTCCTTGTTGGGTTGGGGTCAGGCCACGATGCGCCGATGCGGGGCTGGTCACCCAGTTGAGCAGAAGCGCACGTCGCAGCGAAGCGGATTGTTCATGCGGCGTCACACAGGCACGCCGATAGCAGGCGCACAGAAATAACAGTTCACGATATCAGACGCGGTTGGGTACCGGAACGCCGACGACGGGTCCCGTGCGACGAGCGGATCGCCGACGGCGGGATCAAATCCGGCCGTTCTGCTGTTGAGTTGGATCGGGCCATCAGAGAGGACTCAGACCATGACCGATTCGGGAGAGATCACCCGGCGCGCCGGCGCCGAGACCGCCGTCCTCGCCGGCGGCTGTTTTTGGGGGATGGAGGAGCTGATCCGCCACCAACCCGGAGTTCTCGACACCCGCGTCGGCTACACCGGCGGCAGCAACGACCACGCGACGTATCGCCATCACCCGGGGCATGCCGAGGCGGTGGAGATCGTATTCGATCCGGCGAAGACGTCGTATCGCGACATCCTGGCGTTCTTCTTCCAGATCCACGATCCGTCGACACTGAACCGGCAGGGCAACGACGTCGGGACCAGCTACCGTTCGACGATCTTCCCGCTGGATGCCGAGCAGGAGCGCATCGCCCGTGAGACCATCGCGGACGTGGACGCTTCTGGCCTGTGGCCGGGGGCCGCTGCGACGACGATCGAGCCGACGGGTCCGTTCTGGCAGGCGGAGCCTGAGCACCAGGACTACCTTCAGCGGATCCCGTTCGGATACACCTGTCACTTCCCGCGTGCCGGGTGGGTGCTGCCGCGACGGGATTCCACACTCGAGGTCTGAGCCGCCGGGCCGATCCTATTCAATGGAATGAAGACGGACGCGGCGGCGTTCGGATCGGTATGCAACATTTCGGCACGCTGTCCTTCGGCCACTATGGCCCGCTCGGCGGCGGACACATTTTGACCGCACGCGACTCGATGCTTCAGGCGATCGACCTCGCGCAGGGAATGGACGAGCTGGGTGTCAACGGCGTCTACTTCCGTGTGCACCATTTCGCCCGGCAGCAGTCGTCGCCGATGCCGCTGCTGGCGGCCATCGCCGCCAAGACGTCTCGCATCGAGATGGGCACCGGTGTCATCGACATGCGCTATGAGAACCCGCTCTATCTGGCGGAGGAGGCCGCGGCGGTCGATCTGCTCAGCGACGGCAGACTCGCGCTCGGCGTGAGCCGCGGCTCACCCGAGACGGTTCTGCGCGGCTACGAGGCGTTCGGCTACACCGGTTCGGAGGACGACCGGGGCGCGGACATCGCCCGCGCGCACTTCGAGCGGTTCATGAGCGCGATCTCCGGCGATCCCATCGCCGAGCGCGATCCGTCGAGCGCCTTCGGCGGCAGCACCGGTCGTCAGCCGATCGAGCCGCACTCCCCTGGTCTCCGCTCTCGGATCTGGTGGGGTGCCGGGAGTCGGGAGACCGCGCGCTGGGCAGGCTCCGTCGGCGTGAACCTCATGTCCTCGACGCTGCTGACCGAGGCGACCGGCCAGCCGTTGGATGTGCTCCAGGCGGAGCAGATCGCCCTGTTCCGTGAGGCATGGGCCGAGGCCGGACACCCGGGGACGCCGCGGGTCGCTGTCAGCCGCAGCATTTTCCCGATCACGACCTCGCAGGACGCGATGTACTTCGGCCGCAGCCAGGATCAGGACGGTATCGGCATCATCGACGGCTTCCGTTCGACGTTCGGACGCACCTATGCGGCCGAACCGGATGTGCTGGTGGAGCAGTTGCGTGAGGATGCGGCGATCGCCGCCGCCGACACCCTCATGCTCACCATCCCGTCGCAGCTGGGCGTCGCCTTCAACCTGCACGTCGCGGAGTCGTTCGCGAAGCACGTCGCGCCGGCGCTGGGGTGGAAGCCGAACACGGAGGGGCCGGTCATCGGCGACGCTGCGTAAGGCTTGGCAGGGCCGGTGCTCGATGGATCGCCGATAGGACAAGATCCTCCGACGTCGCCTCCTCAAGGAGGAAGCCGCTCGCCCTCGCGCGAAGAGCGAAGAAGACGGGCTCGTCCGCGTCAAAATCGTGAGCACGAGCACGCGCGGACGGACATCGCGTGGATCGCGAGCGTCGCAGCGTGGCCGTCGATCCTCGGCATCCGGATGTCCATGAGGACGGCATTCGGGCGCGTCCACTTCACGAGATCGATGACCTCGTCGCCGTCAGAGGCGCTTGCGATGACCGCGATATCGGGCTGCGCGTCGAGCATCGCACCGAAGTCCTGGCACGCCGTCGACTGATCGTAGACGACCACGATCCTGATCACGGCTGCGGAGTCCATGTCCGTATGCCGCGGCGGGCTGGTCTCTTCCTCTCGCCGCGAGCATCGTCGCCCTCCTGTTGCTCACCAAAGCCGGGGCTGCACCCACGGACCGCAGGCGCAGCCGATATCGGGTGAACGATGAGATCCGGGACGCTGAGCTCGTCACGGTCACGGTCACGGTAGAGATCGGCACCGGCAGGCCATCCATCGATGGCCGCGACCCGGCAGGTCCCGCGCCCGGCTGACTAACGTAGCCGACATGGACTACCTGGACGCTCCCCCGCTGGAGAACGACACCGTCCGCCTGGAACGACTCGACCGCGCCCACCACGACGACCTTGTGAGCGCCGTCGCGGTCGGAGACCTCTGGCGCACCTGGTACACCCACGTGCCCTCGCCCGAGACGATGGCGGCGGACATCGCCCGTCGTGTCACGCAGCACGAGCAGGGTGCATCCGTGCCCTGGGCCGTGATCGACGTCTCCACAGACCGGGCGGTCGGGATGACCAGCTATCTCCACCCCGAGCCCGCGAACAGACGACTCGAGATCGGCTCGACGTGGCTCGGCAAGACGGTGCAGGGGACTACGGTCAACGCCGCATCCAAGCTCCTCCTGCTCGAGCGGGCCTTCGACTCCCTCGGATGCATCGCGGTCGAGTTCCGAGCCCACTGGCACAACCGCCAGTCGCGGAGCGCGATCGAGAAACTCGGCGCCAAACAGGACGGAGTGCTGCGCAACCACACGATCTTCGAGAACGGAACAGTGAGGGACACTGTCGTGTACTCGATCATCGACGCCGAATGGCCGACCGTGAAGGTCGCCCTGTCGGAGCGGTTGCGCTGATCCGGATATCGACGACGGGCACAGACCTCCCGTCAGCGGTTGCGGTCGGCCGACCCGCGCGGCGGATCGACGCTCACGTCGAGCGGATCCAGCCCTCGCAGCGACGTCCAGACCAGTTCCTCGCCCTTGGCGGCGTGCTGCGAGGCGCGCACAGCGCGCTCATCCGCCCAGCTGTTGAGGCGATGTCCGGCATGTCCACGCACATGCTCGAGGACGACGTCCGGACGTCCCGCCGCGCGCCGCGCATCCCGCGCGGCGATGAGCTGTTCGAGGATGTCGCGGTTCGCGACCGGCTTCTTCGCGCTGGTCACCCAACCGCGACGACGGTGCCCGTCCATCCAGGAGGAGTAGGTGTCGATCGCGTACTTCGAATCCGCCTGCACGAGGAGGTTCTCGACATCGGCGTGATCGGTGATCGCGTGGAGAAGCCCGAGCAGCTCGCCGATGTTGTTCGTTCCGGCCGGGAGCGAACCCGCCGCCCAGTTCCCGTCCTCGCCCACCCAAGCCCAGCCGGCAGGGCCGGGATTTCCCTTGCAGGCGCCGTCGGTGGCGACGACATACCTGTCGGTAGGGTGCGGAGAGTTCTCGGAAGGCATGTGTTCCAGTGTCTCAGCCGGCGCGCCGGCCGGCGAACACACGCCGGCGACGTCCCCTTACTGTCCGGAGACCCGGTCGATGCGCATCCGCAGGATCACCCGATCCGCCGCATCCTCCGGAGGCGTCGTGCGGGCATCGCCGTAACGCGCGGCCAGCTCGAGGAAGAACGCGGCTTGCGGATCGGGGACGACATCGTCGAGCACACCCCGCAACTCGACGTAGCGGTAGGGCTGCGCGGGATCGAACACCGCCAGGCTCATCGTGGGGTTGTGCTGCAGGTTGCGGTATTTCTGTCGTGTCGTGGTGTGCGTGAACAGCACGTGATCGCCGTCGACACGGAACCACATCGGGTTGACCTGCACCGCACCGTCGGGGCGGATGGTTCCGAGCACGCCGTAGTGCGGCTCATCGACCAGGGGACGCAGCTCCTCCGGGATGGTCGTTGACATCTTCTTCTCCTTCGATCGCTCCGGCAGGCTCACGGGCGCAGCAGCGCTTTGATCGCGCGGCGCTCGTCCATGGCGTCATAGGCATCGGCGACGTCCGCCAGGGGCAGGTCCAGGTCGAAGACGAGATCGGGCCGGATGCGGCGGCTGCGCACGTCCGGCAGCAGCTCCTCGATATAGCCGCGCACGGGGGCGACGCCGCCGCGCACGCCGACGTTCCGATTGAACATGGGACGAACGGGCAGCTCGGGCCCGCCGTTGGGCACACCGACGTAGCCGACCATCCCGCCCGGTCGCGCCGAACGCAGCGCCTGGTCCATCGATTCCTTCGTGCCGACGCACTCCAGTACCCGGTCCGCGCCGACACCGGTGAGCTCGTGGACCGCGGCGACCCCGGCATCGCCGCGCCCGGCGATCACCTGCGTCGCACCGAACTCCCGCGCCAGCTCCTGTCGGGCCTCGTGGCGCGACATGGCGATGACGGTTGTGGCGCCCAGGCGCCGGGCGGCGATGATCGCGCACAGACCGACCGCCCCGTCTCCGACCACCACGACGGTGTCGCCATCGCTCACGCCCGCGGAGACGGCCGCATGGTGACCGGTCCCCATGACGTCGCTCAGGGTCAGCAAGCCGGGCAGTTCATCGTCCGTGACGGGCCCCGGAACCACCGCGAGCGTGCCGTCCGCGAGAGGGACCCGTACGCGCTCCCCCTGCCCGCAGTCGGCGAAGACGCCATGTCGGTCGTCGGCTCCCCACCAGCCCCCGTTCAGGCAGGAGGTGCTGACACCGTTCCGGCAGTTCACGCAGGTTCCGTCGCAGTAGTAGAAGGGGGCGATGACGACATCGCCGGGAGACACCGCACGGACCTCGTCGCCCACGCTCTCCACGATGCCGACGAACTCGTGCCCGATCCGGCGCGCGTCCGATAAGCCGGTCAGCCCCCGGTAGTGCCACAGGTCCGAGCCGCAGACGCAGGCCACCAGCACCCGCACGATCGCGTCGTGTCCACCCGACAGCTGCGGATCGGGAACCTCTTCGAGACGGATGTCGCCAGGACCATGGAGAATCGTCGCACGCACACTCCGAGCCTACGCGCGCCGGGTCAGTCCGGGATGAGGGAGTGCTCGCCGAGACTGTGCCAGGTGCGGTTGTGGTAGACCAGCGCGTCGCCGTGCTCGCCCGGAGCGACATCGCGCGCGATGTCCGACTGAAGCGCATGCGCCGCGATCACGGTGGAGCCGCCGGCGTTCATCCGCTGCACGATGCTGCACCGCACCCACGCGCGGACGCCGTTGTACACCGGCTCACCGGTGACCAGACGCGTCCACGTGGTGCGATCGGCGAAGCGGTCGACGCCGCTGGTGGAGGCCAGTCGCGCGACGTCGAGGTCCTCAGAGTCGAGGAGGTGGACAACGACGGTGTCCGCCGCGAGGATCGCCGGCGCCGCAGACGAGAGCGCCGAGACCGAGAAGATGAGCAGCGGCGGGTCGACGCTGACGGAGGAGACCGATGTGGCGGTCAATGCGACCGGGCCGTCGGGGCCTTCCGCGGTGATCACCGCCACCCCTCCGGGGTGGCCGCGGAAGAGCGCCTTGAACTCATCGGCGGACAGCGAGGCTCCGAGCGCCTTCTCCGGAGCGGCGCCGTGCGCCTGACTGTCTTCAGGGGCTGATGCCGTCGTACTCATACGTCGACCCTAGAACCGAACGAGGTCGCCGAGGCGCGCGAACGAAACACAGCGCAATCGATCTCGGCCGCGCCGCCCGCCCGGCGCCCCCGAGGATCGCCTGTGGATGCCAGCGGCTGCGGTGGTTGACTGGGCGCATGGAACCGGTGGCGATGTTCCCACTGAACGCGGCACTCCTTCCGGGGATGCCGTTGCCCTTGCGCATCTTCGAGGAGCGTTACCGCGTGATGCTGGGACGCGTTCTGGACGACCCCGAACCCGGGTTCGGGGTCGTCCTCATCGCGCAGGGCCACGAGGCCGGCGGCGGAGACGTCCGGCATGACGTCGGCACGATGGCCCGCATCGTGCGGGTGACTGCGGGCGAGGGCGCGATCGACGTCGTCGCCATCGGCGGACGCCGCATCCGGGTCTCCCAGTGGATCCCGGACGACCCCTACCCGAGGGCGCTCGTCGAGGAGCTCCCCCCGCTGACCCACACGGAATCGTTGCGACCGCTGCTGTCGACCACGGAGACCGCGGTCAGACGAGTGCTCGCGCGCGCCGCGGAATATCGCGACGTCCGACGGGTCTCGTCGATGCCGCTCAGCGAGGATCCGGTCTCCCGGGCCTGGCAGCTGGCCGGTATCGCCCCGATAGCCGAACTCGACCGTTTGACACTGCTGGGTTCGGGCAGCCTCGGCGATCTGCTCCGGCGCACCCTGGATCTGACCCTCGCGGCGGAACCGACGATCACCGCCGCCGGCTCTCCGGACGCGATGGATGCGGAAATCGCGGAACTCCTGCGCAACGAGGAGGGGTGACCGGCCCGCGTAGGCTGTCGGAGTGCCCGCCACCGTCCGCCTCCAGCCTCGACGCGGTCGCGTCGTCGCACTGCTCCTCGCCTGCCTCGCGATCGGCGTCCTCGGCGTCGTGATCGTCATCCTCAACATCGACGCGGACAGCCTCGTGAACCTCGTCGTTGGCGCGGCGGCGATCGGGCTGTTCGGCATCGGCGGCACCTTCTCGCTGCTCGGGCAGTTGCGCACGTCCACGCTGCGGGCGGATTCCTCTGGCCTGCGTGTCGGGCGGATCGGTACCGCTCCATGGGCCGATGTCGACCGGATCGGCACCACGACGCGCGGCGAGCTCGGCATCCGGTTTCGCCGTACGGACACGCTGCTGACGCGCGCGCCGCGGACCACGACCAGGGAGAGCCTGCGCGAGACGCGGACCACAAGCGGGTACGACCTGGTCTTCAACGCGCGCGAGCTGGGCGTGAGCGTGTCGGACGCCGCCGCCGCGCTGCGGCCTTTCCTGTCCTGATCTCGAACACCGGGCCCACCGCCCCGTAGCGTGGACGGCATGCAGGTCGCCTCCACGTTCCGCGCCCCGAGACGGGCACCGCTGCTGCAGGTGGTCAAGTCGGCGCTCGCCATGATCGCCGCCTGGCTGCTCGCCGGGTGGCTCGTGCCGGGGCCCGCGCCAGTGTTCGCGGCCATCGCCGCGCTGCTTGTCGTCCAGCCCAGCCTGAACCAGACGTTCGCCAAGGGCATCGAACGATCGCTGGGCGTGATCGCCGGCGTCGTGGTCGCCTCCCTCCTCGGCATGCTCTTCGGCAGCGGCACCTGGGTGATCCTTGTCGCGGCGACGCTCGGGCTGCTGCTGGCCTGGTCGGCGCGTCTGACCGCGGGCGGCACCAGCCAGGTCGCCATCAGCGCGCTGCTCGTCCTCACGTTGGGGACGGCCACACCGGGCTACGCCTTCGACCGCGTCTTGGAGACCCTGCTGGGGGCCGTTGTCGGCTTCATCGTGAACGTGGCGCTGGTGCCCCCGGTGGCCGTGGCTCCCGCCCGCGAGGCGGTCACCGTCCTCGGCACCGAGATGGGTGCCACGTTCCGGCGGCTCGCCGACGCGCTCGAACGCCCCGTCGCGCCGGCGCGTCGGCAGGAGCTCCTCGTAGAGGCGCGGCTGCTGCGCCCGATGCGGGACCGCACCGAGAAGACCTTGGCGACGGCGACCGAATCGCTCACGCTCAACCCGCGCAGTGCCCGGCACCGCGACGACCTGGCACGCATGCAACGCCTGCTCGATCTGTACACCCCGATGATCACGCAGTTGATCGGGATGACCCGTACCGTGTGCGACGGCTACTCGGACGACCTGATGGATGAGCCGAGCGTTCGGGCGATCGCCGAGCAGCTGCGCCGCGCGGCGCACGATCTGACGCTGATCGGAGTCGGGATGACACCGGCATCCGCGCCCGAACCGCCCGCGCTCACGACGCCCCTGCAGCTGGCGGTGCCGTCGTCCGGTCACTGGGTGCTCATCGGATCCCTGCTGGAGGATCTCCACCGCATCCATCTCACGATCCGCGAAGCACTCGATTCGGAGGTGTAAGGCCCTCACCGGCGCCGTGCGGCGCAGCTGATGCAGAGGGTCGCCGCCGGCAGCGCGTACAGCCGTTCGATCGGGATCGGCACCCCGCATTCCACACAGAGACCGTATTCTCCGCGCTCGAGGTGCTCCCGCGCATCGGCCAACGCGGCGAGTTCGACGGTCGCGTCCCGGCGCAGTCCGGCCAGCGTCGACCACTCCCCCGACGCCGTGGCACCTTCCGGGTCGTGCTCGTCGTCCGCACCGGCGGCATCGCCACGGGCCGAGCGGATCGTTTCGAGGTTCGCGTCCAGCGCGGTGATCCTGGTCGAGACCTCGGCCCGTCGTTCGTCGAGAAGATCCGCGATCTCCTGCTGTTCCGACCGGTTCACCCGTCCAGTATCGCAGCGACGAACGCGCCCCGGCCCGTGGACTATTCGGCCTGGCCGCGGGCGTTGTAGACCAGCGCGTCGCTCTCGCCATAGGCGCGGAACACCGCGACCGCCTCGTCATGGCGCACACCGATCGTGACGCGGATGCCGCGGGCCTCGAACTGCGCGGCCCAGTCCGATACGACGGGGCCCTCGTCGAAGCCGCTGAGCTCCTCCAGCTCGGGCCCGTCGCCGGCGACCACGAGCGAGCGCACCCCGCTCCACATCGTCGAGCCGTAGCACATCACGCACGGACGCCAGTTGACGACGAGTTCGAGGTCGGCGCCCGCCGCGCCCAGGTCCCAGCGTCCGAGCGCCGTCTGCGCCAGGCTCAGCGTGGTGACCTCCGCGTGCATCGAGCTGAGCCCGGAGGCAAGCACCACGTTCACACCTGCCGACACGAGCTCGCCGGAGGCGGCATCCACCACGATCGCCGCGAACGGACCGCCGCTGCCCTCCCGCCAGTTGCGGTCGGCGAGCGCGTTGACCAGATCCATGCGGTCCTCCAGAGTCGGCAGCACCGAGGGAAGGGCGTCGAGCTCGTCGGTGAGCCAATCGGGCAGGGAGGCGGAGATGGTTGTTGCAAGGGTCATGCCCACCATCCTTGCCGCTGCACATGTCGGTCTCGTTACGGCGGATGCTGTGGATAACCCACCCGCGGGGCGGAGGAGCCCGGATACCGTGTCGGCATGATGCCGCGGAATGGAGCCGTTCCCGTCACCGTTCGCGCCATCCGCGCCGGGGTCGTGCTCGCCGCGGCGCTCCTGCTAGCCGGCTGCGCGTCGGAGGCCGCACCAGGGCCGACGACGACCTCGACAGACTTCGCCGACGAGGAGGCGGCCTTCGCCGCCGCGGAGGAGACTTATCGCGCCTATGTCGACGCGCTGAACCGGGTCGATCTCAGCGACCCGGCGACGTTCGAGGACGTGTATCAGTGGACGACCGGGGAAGCACTCTCCAACGAGAAGCAATCGCTGTCCCAGATGCACGCCGATGGCTGGGTCGTTCGCGGCGCATCTGTCCTAGTCAGCGTCACACCGATCAGCATGGATCTCGCGTCTGGAACCGGGATTTCGCGGGCCTGCGTCAATGTCTCCGAGGTCGCGCTTGTCGATGCGGCTGGAGAGTCGCAGGTGTCACTTGATCGCCCAGATCTGCAAACAGTCAACGTGTCCTTTAGACAGTCGTTCGACACACCGACGTCAGTAAAGATCACCGCCCTCGATGGATCGACAGAGGACGAGGCATGTTAATAGCTCGGCTCCTGATCACGCTCGTCCTGTCCGTCGCATCATCAACTGCAATCACATCGGCCACCGGATGCGGATCCGCCGGGATATGGGGTAACGACTGCACCGTCGAGAACACCGGCACCGAAGTGGATGTCGGGGGCACGACCCACACCGGAGGCGGCTCTGGAGACGGGAGCGCATCGGCGGGCGACGGCACAACCGGCTCCGACCTCGACTCCGACGACTCCCTCCTGGCGGCACCCGTCTGCACGACGGCGCTGTGCCGGGGCGGCTATTCCGCCGTGCGCATCCCCGAGGCGACGATGGAGGATCTCGCTGCGTTCCGACCCACGGTGCCGTCCGTCGCGTCCGAGCCCGCCGGCATCGGTCTCGCCGGGATGCCGACGAACTTCCTGACCGCCGCCGATCCGCACACCGTCACGGGCGAGCTGTTCGGCTACGACGTGGTCGTGCGCTTCACGCCGGTCGCCTACGTTTTCGATCACGGCGACGGCACCTCGCAGCGCGGGGCGACGCCGGGGTCGAGCTGGCGTGGACTCGCCCAAGCCGACTTCACCCCGACGGCGACGAGCCATGCCTATTCAGAGCGCGGGACGTACGGCGCCACGGCGT
This sequence comes from Actinomycetales bacterium, assembly GCA_015654575.1. GTDB lineage: Bacteria > Actinomycetota > Actinomycetes > Actinomycetales > Microbacteriaceae > Microbacterium. Next base: position 5,104 of record JAATGR010000203.1, on the reverse strand, counting down.
CCGTCGAGTACACGGCGCAGGTCGACTTCGGCGGCGGGTGGCGCGCCGTCCCCGGCATCCTCACCCTCACCTCCGCCGGGTACGAGGTACGGATCGTCGCCGCCAGCACCGCACTCGTGGCCCGCACCTGCCTGGAGGACCCCACCGGGCCGGGCTGCTGACGCCCGACGTGACGGCGCCGTCACGCCACGACGCGACCACGACCTCACCGTGCCAGGATGACCCCGTGCCCGATCGCCTCATGCTGCTCGACTCCGCATCGCTCTACTTCCGCGCGTTCTACGGCGTCCCGGAAAGCGTGACCTCCCCCGACGGCGTTCCGGTCAACGCCGTCCGCGGAATGCTCGACATCGTGACGCGTCTCGTGACGACCTACCGCCCCACGCACCTGGTCGCCTGCTGGGACGACGACTGGCGTCCGCAGTGGCGGGTCGAGCTCATCGGGTCCTACAAAGCTCACCGGGTCGTCGAGGTCGCGGCATCCGGCGCCGACGTGGAAGAGGTCCCCGACCCACTCGAGCGTCAGGTGCCGATCATCCGTGAATCTCTGGGCCTGCTCGGAATCCCGGTCGTCGGAGCGCCGGACCACGAGGCGGACGACGTGATCGGCACTCTCGCGACGCACGCCCGGATGCCGGTCGACGTGGTGACCGGCGACCGCGACCTGTTCCAGCTGGTCGACGACCGCGCCGACGTCCGCGTGGTCTACACCGCACGCGGGATGAGCAACCTCGAGGTCATCACCGACGACGCGATCCGGGAGAAGTACGGCGTCGGAGCCTCGCAGTACGTCGATTTCGCGACGCTGCGCGGCGACCCGTCCGACGGCCTGCCCGGGGTCGCGGGGGTGGGCGAGAAGACGGCGGCCACGCTGCTGACCGCCCACGGCGACCTGCGCGGCATCCGCACCGCGGCCGAGAACGGAGTCGGGATGACGGCCGGCGTCCGTGCCCGGATCCTCACCGCGTCCGACTACCTCGACGTCGCGCCCCGGGTCGTACGAGTCGTGCGGGATCTGCCGCTGAACGCACCGGCCGAGGCCCTCCGACCGGTGGACCCGGCAGACGCCACAGACTTCACCACCCGGTGGGGCGTCGGTACCGCGTTCGCCCGCGCCGCCGCGGCGATGAGCGCCGCAGCCGGCTGAACCCTCAGCCGGCGAGCTGCTGCGTCGTCTCGGCCCACAGCGCGAGCTTCGCCGCGGCTGCACCGGAATCGATCGCCGCCGCGGCCTCCTCCATGGCCTCGGCCAGGCGCTCCAGGATCGGGCGCTGAACCTGACCCGGATCCTGGAAGAGCCGGAACGAGACGATTCCGGCCGCCGTGTTCAGCAGCACGATGTCACGCACCGCACCGCCCTCGCCGTCCAGCACACGACGCACCACCTCGGCGTTGTGCTCAGGGTCGGCGCCGATGAGATCGGCAATGTCGGCGAGGAGCAGACCGAGCTCGCGCGGGTCGATGTCGTGCTCGTGGACGTCGCCGAGCGATATCTCCCACAACCGGCTGTGCCCGGTGGTCGTCAGCTCGTCCAGGCCGTCATCGCCGCGGAAGACCAGCGCCGTGGCCCCCCGGGTTCGGAACACGCCGGTGATCAACGGCACCCGGTCCAGCTGGGCGACGCCGACCGCGTTGGCCTCGGCACGAGCGGGATTGCACAGCGGCCCCAGGAAGTTGAACACGGTCGGGATGCCCAGCTCGGCCCGGGTGGGACCGGCGTGCCGGAATCCCGGATGGAACGCGGACGCGAAGGCGAAGGTGATGCCGGTGCGCTCTAGGGTCTCCGCGACGGCTTGGGGCGAGAGCGCGAGGTCGACGCCGAGCGCGCGCAGCACGTCGGACGATCCGGACGACGAGCTCGCCGCCTTGTTGCCGTGCTTGACGACCGGAACGCCGGCGGCCGCCGCCACGATCGCCGACATCGACGAGATGTTCACCGTGCCGAAGCGATCGCCGCCGGTGCCCACGATGTCCAACACGCCCGATCCCACCGGCAGCGGGGTCGCGGCCTCCAGGATGGCGTCCCGAAAACCGACGATCTCATCGACGGTCTCGCCCTTGGCCCGCAGGGCGACGAGGAACCCCGCCAGCTGCGACGGCGTCGCGTCCCCCGCCATGACCTGCCTCATCGCCCAGGTCGACTCCGACACGCTGAGGTCGGAGCCCGCCAGCAGCTCGGTCAGAATCGAGGGCCAGCTGTACAGATCCGCCATGCCACAATCCTGTCACAGCACCAGCGGCGTCCTTGCCGCGAGATCACGCGGCAGACCCCGGATCTCCCCACCGACACTTAGGTCGACCTAAGCCCAGAAGGCGTGTTTGCACGGCCCGCCGATGCAAGAACCACAGGCAACTATCAGCCATAATGAATGTGTGACGACCCCAGCAACGTATTCGCAGGCCCTCCGTACGGTGAAGCGGCCAGATCCGGTTGCGGTCGGCACAATCGTCTGGCTCGGCAGCGAAGTGATGTTCTTCGCCGGCCTGTTCGCCATCTACTTCACGTTGCGCAGCACCTCCCCGGCGCTGTGGGCTGAGGAGTCGGCGCACCTGAACGTCCCGTTCGCGACCGTCAACACGGTGATCCTCGTGCTGTCGAGCGTGGCGTGCCAGATGGGCGTGTTCGCCGCCGAGCGCTTCCAGCCCTATCGAACCGGCGCAAGTCCGGCACGATGGGGCATGACCGGATGGTTCTTCCTCACCTTCGCGCTGGGTGCGATCTTCGTGTCCGGCCAGGTCTGGGAGTACGCGACACTGGTCGCTGAGGGCATGCCGATCTCAGCGAATTCCTACGCCTCCGCCTTCTACCTCACGACCGGCTTCCACGCCCTGCACGTGACCGGCGGCCTGGTGACCTTCCTGCTGGTCATCGGTCGGGCATTCGCCGTCAAGAACTTCGGGCGCAAGGAGATGACCACCTCGATCGTCGTGTCGTACTACTGGCACTTCGTCGACGTGGTCTGGATCGCCCTGTTCCTCGTCATCTACTTCCTGAAATAAGACCGGAGCCCACCATCCATGGCACGAAACACGAAGCGTCGTAAGACCGGGCGCCGCAGCCCCTTCGCTGCTGCGGCCCTGATCGGCATCGGTCTACTCCTCACCGGTGGTATCTATGCAGGTGCCTCCGCCGCGCTCGCCGCGACGAGCGACGACACCACCAGCACCTCGACACTCACGGTCGAAGACGGTCAGAAGCTGTTCCAGGCGAACTGCGCGACCTGCCACGGTCTCAACCTCGAGGGCACCGAGAACGGTCCGTCACTGTACGGCGTGGGCGAGCTCGCGGTGCATTTCCAGGTCTCCACCGGCCGGATGCCGCTCGCGGCGCAGTCGCCGCAGGCGCCGGCGAAGGCCGTCCAGTTCACCGACGACCAGATCGCGGCGATCGCGAGCTACGTCCAGTCGGTCTCGGCCGGCCCGACCTACCCGGATGAGGAAGTCCTGGACGGCGACGGCGACGTCGCCGCAGGTGCCGAGCTCTTCCGCATCAACTGCGCCATGTGCCACAACGTGTCCGGCGCCGGTGGCGCACTCACGGAGGGCAAGTACGCTCCGAGCCTGCACACGACCACTGCGCTGAACATCTACGCCGCCATGGTCACCGGCCCGCAGAACATGCCGGTCTTCAACAACACGAACCTGACGGCCGAAGACAAGCGCGACATCATCTCCGCGCTGCTGTGGATGCAGGAGAACGAGTCGCCGGGCGGCTACGGCCTGGGCGACCTGGGCCCCGTCTCCGAGGGTCTGTTCATCTGGATCTTCGGCATCGGAACGCTGATCGCAGTCACGGTGTGGATCACCGCGAAGTCCAACTGACGATCATCCATCGACTTTACGGAACGCACGAGGAGCACCATGGCACACGAGGACGACCCGCTCACGCATGAGAGGGCTTCCTGGAAGCCTTCGAGCGGTCTCGCCGTGGCAGTGTCCGACCCGGCGAAGGGTACGGAGCTGCCCCCCCACCGCGAGCGGATCACCGATCAGGATCCCGCCGCCATGAAGCGGGCGGTCCGAACCGTCTACACCCTGTTCTATCTGTCGGTGGCGGCGTCCATCTGGGCCGTCGTCGCGTACATGGTCTTCCCCATCGAAGACGGTTCGCTGGTCGCGCTCCACAACAACAACATGTTCGTCGGGCTCGGCATCGCCGCGGCCCTGCTCGCGATCGGTGTCGGCGCCATCCACTGGTCGAAGGCGATCATGACGGACAAGGAGCACATCGAGCCCCGTCATGCGACCCGTGGCCGCGACGTCACCCGTGAGGGAGCGGTCGCCGCGTTCGCCGCCGCCAACGAGGAGTCCGGCTTCGGTCGGCGGACGATGATCCGCAACTCGCTCTTCGCCGCGGTCGCGGCCTCGATCGTGCCCGGGGTGGTCCTGTTCCGCGGCCTCGCTCCGCAGGACGAGAACCCGGTCGAGCTGCTCAGCGAGACCATGTGGGACACCGGGATGCGCCTGGCGCACGACCCGAGCGGGCTCCCGATCAAGGCATCAGACGTCACCCTGGGATCGGCGTTCCACGTCATCCCGGAGGCACTGGCCGACCTGTCCAGCGACGAGGGCTATCTCGAGCAGAAGGCCAAAGCCATCGTGCTGCTGATGCGCCTGCCCCAGTCGGAGCTGATCGAGGCAGACGATCGGAAGAGCTGGTCTTACGACGGGATCGTGGCCTACTCGAAGGTGTGCACGCACGTCGGATGCCCCGTGGCCCTTTACGAGCAGCAGACCCATCATCTGCTGTGCCCCTGCCATCAGTCGCAGTTCGATGTGTCCGACGGAGCGAAGGTCATCTTCGGGCCAGCAGCCCGTGCGCTGCCGCAGCTGCCGATCGCAGTCGACGATGAGGGCTACCTCATCGCTCAGAGCGACTTCACCGAACCCGTCGGCCCGAGCTTCTGGGAGCGTCATTGAGCACCGCAACCGTCACCGCCGCTCCCCCCGCCGAGAAGAGTGAGAAGCCGCTGGGCGGACGCTTCGTCGGCGCGGCTGCGAACTACATCGATGAGCGCACCAGCGTCTCCGGGCTGGTCAAGGAGCTCGGTCGCAAGATCTTCCCCGACCACTGGTCGTTCATGCTCGGCGAGATCGCCCTGTG
>JAATGR010000059.1 GCA_015654575.1 Actinomycetales bacterium | reverse complement strand
TGTTCGACGAGATCGAGAAGGCCCACCCGGACATCTTCAACTCGCTGCTGCAGATCCTCGAAGAGGGTCGGCTGACCGACGGCCAGGGGCGCGTTATCGACTTCAAGAACACGGTGATCATCATGACGACGAACCTCGGTTCGTCGGCGATCGCCGGGGGTCCGGTCGGGTTCCAGGTCGAGGGCAACTCGCAGACCAGCTACGACCGGATGAAGGGCAAGGTCGACGAAGAGCTCAAGCGCCACTTCAAGCCCGAGTTCCTCAACCGCGTGGACGACATCATCGTGTTCCCGCAGCTGAACAAGGAAGAGCTGCGCCAGATCGTCGACCTGTTCACCAAGCGCCTGGGCGAGCGCCTGCTCGACCGTGACATGACCATCGAGCTCACGCAGGATGCCAAGGACCGCCTGATCGAGATCGGCTTCGACCCGACGCTGGGTGCGCGTCCGCTGCGGCGCGCCATGCAGCGCGAAGTGGAGGACCAGCTCAGCGAGCAGATCCTGCACGGCGAGCTGGAACCGGGCGATCACATCCTCGTCGACCAGAAGGACGGGAAGTTCGTCTTCGAGCACAAGGCGCGCGGCGAGAAGGTCGCGGTGGGTGTGGGTGCGGCCGGCGAGATCGCCTCAACCCCGGACATCGTCGCGACCGGCGACTGAGAACAGAGGAAGGAGGGGGCGGACGCGTTGCGTTCGCCCCCTCCGGCTTTTCTGCTACCGGCTTTGGCTGCGCACAACTCAGGCAGAACTGCTCCTCGGGGCCGGCGGGACGGTGCCCCGTATGGATCTGCCTGAGTTATGAGCACCCCGGTGGCGCACGGGTGGTGCAACGGTCGGCATAGGCTGGCAGGGTGAGCGAGTTCACCGTGCGTGCGGCCCGGGCTACCGACGTGCGCAGCATCCACCGCCTGCTCGAGCCCTATGTGCAGCGCCGGATCCTGCTCGGCAAGGACATCGTCGTGCTGTACGAGGCGGTGCAGCAGTTCCTGGTCGCCGAGGATGCGGACGGTCGGCTGATCGGCTGCGGCGCCCTGCACGTCATGTGGGAGGACCTCGGCGAGGTGCGAACGCTCATCGTCGTCGACGAATGGTTGCACCGGGGTGTGGGTCGGGCGATCGTCGAGGGGCTCGAGGCCGATGCCCGCGGCCTCGGCCTGTCGCGGCTGTTCTGTCTGACGTTCGAGGTCGACTTCTTCCGTCGTCGCGGATTCGCGCCCATCGGCGAACACGTCGTTGACTCGGACGTCTACGCGCAGCTGGTCCGCAGCCCCGACCAGGGCGTCGCCGAATTCCTCGACCTCGCTCACGTCAAGCCGAACACGCTCGGCAACACCCGGATGCTGAAGACCCTCTGACTCGTGCGCGCCCTCCCGGCCCGACGCGGATCGGACCGTAGCCTGGAACGGTGAGCACTCCGAACCGCCGTCGTCGACAGTCCCCTCGGGTCTATCGGCGTCGACGTCTCGCCCTTCTGCTCCTCGTGATCGTGGTGGTGGTCATCGTCTGGGTGCTGATCGCGCAGCCATGGCGTGGCAACGCCGCTTCCGAGCCCGCGCCGACCGCAGGCGATGCGTCGACGAGTAGCGCGACTCCGACATCGTCCGCGTCCGACACGGTGGATACCAACGCCGGCCCGGACACCGAGGCGGATGCCGAAGCAGCTGCGGCGGCGACGGCGCCGGCCACCGAATCCAGCAGCGATGGATTGTCCACCTGCGTCGCCGGCGACGTCACGGTCATTGCGGTGGCCGACCAGACGTCGTACTCGGCCGACCAGAATCCGCAGTTTTCGATCTCGCTCACGAACACGTCTAGCGAGGACTGCCAGATGAACGTCGGCACGACCACGCAATCGTTCATCGTCACCAGCGGCAACGACACCTACTGGCGTTCGACCGACTGCCAGACCGCGCCGAGCGACATGACCGTGACGATCGCCGCCGGTCAGACCGTCACCAGCGCGACGCCGATCACCTGGGACCGCACCCGCTCATCGGTCGACACCTGCGATGACGCGAACCGTACGAAGGCGACCGCCGGCGGTGCGTCGTACCACCTCGCGGTCGCGATCGGCGGCATCGCGTCGGAGACGACGGCGCAGTTCCTGCTCTACTGACGGCGTCACGTTCTCGTCCGTTCTCGCCATATCGCTGACGAGCTATGGCGCGCACGTGCTCGCGGAGTCGGCCGAGCGGCGCGCGCGAACGGACGAGACCCTCAGCCGGGCCGAGATTCGCGGCGAACTGCGGGACTCGTTGCCCGTGCTCACGACCGGGCTGGTGCCTGCCGCGATTCTCGGTCTCGCCCGGCTCGGCGACATCCCGGGGTTGTGGGCTCAGTTCGTGGCGGAGACCTATATCACCGTGCGGCTCGCGCTCACCGGGTTCGTCATCGAGCGGATCGGTGGGCAGCGTCCCTCGTGCCGCACGTTTTTCATCGGCGTGCTGCTGGCCGCCGTCGGGCTCACCGTCTCCGTGCTGAAGGCCGTGCTCGGCAGCCACCGACGCACGGGCTCGCGGCACGGATACGCTGGAACGATGGCCTCGAAGAACGGCAGACGACGCAAGCCCCAGCCGGAGTTCCGCAATGTCGCGCTCTCCGACGCGTTGCAGACGCAGGATATGGCGGCGGTCGCGTTCGCGCTGCGCCACGGCCCGACCGTCGTCCCCCTGATGCGCGCCGGGGAACGCGACGATCCGCTCGACGCGGGCGAGGTCTGGACGTACCGGAACCCGGAGACCGGGCAGGTGGCACTGCTACTGTTCAGCGATGCCGCCCACAAGCCGGAGACGCTGCCACCGGCCGTCGCCCTGCAGGATCCGGCGTGGCTCCTGCGGTTCCTCACCGCCCATCGGGAACAGCTCACCACGGTATTCTTCGACATCGCCGGGCCGCATGCTCTTCAGGCCACACCGGACGACCTCATCGAGGCGCTCACGATCCGCGGATGACCTGGCGCGACGATCGCGCGTATCCGCTCAGCGGCTCGGGACCTCGATGATGCCCAGGCGCACCAGCGCCGCGGTGAGATCGTGCGCGGAGGAGTCGATGAGGTCGACATAGCCGAGGCGCCCGGCCTCGTTGCGTCGTTGCGGAAGCTGGGCGACGGGCCGCACCTCGCCGGTCAGGCTGAGCTCGCCGAAGGCGGCGACGGTGTGGGGGATGGGTCGGTCGGTCGCGGCGCTCGCGATCGCCAGCGCGATGGCGAGGTCGGTCGCGGGTTCGGACAGTTTGACGCCGCCCACCGTCGAGACGTAAACGTCGCGCTCGCTCAGCCGGAGCGCGGCACGCCGTTCCAGCACGGCGAGGATCATCGCGACCCGCGACGATTCGACGCCGTTCACCACCCGCCGCGGATTGGGCGCAGCGGACGGCACGACGAGCGCCTGGATCTCGACCGGCAGCGCCCTCCGACCCTCCAGCGCCACGGTCACGCAGGTGCCGCTGACCGGACGCCCGGTGCCGAGGAAGAGCCCGGACGGATCGGGGACCTCCGCGATGCCGTCGCCGGTCATCTCGAAGCATCCGACCTCGTCCGTCGGGCCGAACCGGTTCTTGAGGGCCCGCACGAACCGCAGCGAGGTCTGCCGGTCGCCTTCGAAGTGGCAGACGACGTCGACCAGGTGCTCGAGCAGTCGGGGGCCGGCGACCTGACCGTCTTTGGTCACGTGGCCGACGATGAGCACCGGGAGATCGCGTTCCTTCGCGACGCGCACCAGGGTGGCCGCGACCTCGCGCACCTGGCTGGGGTGGCCGGCGAGTCCTTCGCTGAGGGCGGAGGACACCGTCTGGACGGAGTCGACGATGAGCAGCGCGGGACGGACGTCGTCGACGTGGCCGACGAGGGTGGCGAGATCCGTCTCGCTGGCCAGGAACAGCTCGTCGTGCAGCGCGCCGGTGCGCTCGGCCCGCAGCCGCACCTGCGCCGTGGACTCCTCGGCGCTGATATACAGCACGCGGTGGCCGTCGTGCGCAGCGCGCGCGGCGACCTCGAGCAGCAGCGTCGACTTGCCGACGCCGGGCTCGCCCGACAGCAGCACCGCGGCGCCGGGGACCAGCCCGCCGCCGAGCACGCGGTCGAACTCGCCGACGCCGGTGGCCCGGCGCGGGGCGTCAGCGGTGTCGACCTGGGTGATCGGTCGCGCCGCCCGGCCCGCGACCGGCGTCACCGGTGTGAGACCGCGCAGCACGCCGGTGGGCGCCGCGGCCTCGACCACGGTGCCCCACTGCTGGCACTCGCCGCAGCGCCCCACCCATTTCAGGGTGGTCCACCCACACTCGGTGCAGCGGTACGGGGCAGGGGCTGCGCGTTTGGTGGCCATGCTCCCAGGCTAGGGTGGCCCGCCGACATCGCTGCCGCCCTCGCCGGGCCCGAACGGCAGCCGTCGGCATCCGATCAGAACTCAGGACATTTCGCTCGCAACGCACCGTTTCGCGCCTGAACGCCGTGTTGTCGTCCGAATGTCCTGAGTTTTGACCCCGGGCCAGGGGGCAGGGGATGGGACGAGGCAGAGGGATGAGGATGGGGGATGGGACGGGGAGGGACGCAGCGCGCGGAGAGGGACGCCGGGGCCCGGCGCGTCAGCCGCGCAGCAGCCCGCCCCCGATCAGCTCCTGGCTGAACGGCACCGAGTACGCCATGAGCGCGCCCGCCTGCGCGTCGCGGAAGATGCGCTGGATCGGGGAACGCAGCAGATAGCCGCCGCCCCCGCCGATCCGCACGGCCAGCGCCGCGGTCTTCTTCGCCACCTCGTTCGCGAGGAGCTTGGCCTCGGATGCCGCCGGCATCGCCTCCGGCGACCCCTGGTCGGCCAGCCACGCGGTGCGTTCGGCGAGCAGCAGTGCCGCCTGGAGTTCAGTCCAGGCCATGCCGACCTCCTGCGCGACCCAGCTGGCATCCGCGAGACGGCTGCCGCCCTTGTCCTTGCGGGCCGTCTCACGCAACGCGTCCAGCGCGGACTCCGCGATCCCGAGCGAGATGAACCCGAATCCCACGGTGATGAGATTGGCATAGTCGGCGGCGGGGACCGCGCACAGACGGTCGCGGCGGAGCGGGGTGCCCTCGAACACGATGCTGCGGCTGCGCGTGGCACGCATGCCCATCGTCTCGTCGATCGGCGGGAAGCTGACGGTGTCGTCAACGGTCACGCCGAAGAAGGCGGGGTGCCCGTCGACGCGTGCGCTCAGGAACAGGTGATCGGCGATCTCCGAGCCGGAGATGAACAGCTTGCGCCCGGTGAGTGTCCAGCCGTCCGGCGCCGGATCAGCGTCCTGCTGGGAGGCCAGGAAGTGGTTTCCGCCCGCCGGCTCCGACAGGGCGTTCGAGAAGCGCTTGCCCGCGCGCAGCTCGCCGGCGAAGAAGGCGGCCTGGTCGCCGGGGGCGGCGGAGGCCAGCGCGTGGGCGGCGCCGATGTGCATCAGCCAGACCGTGGCGACCGCCGGGTGGCGCGCGGCGAGGATGCGGACGACCGTGCCGAGCGTGGCGTAGGACAGCCCTTCGCCGCCATGCTCGACGGGCAGGAAAGCGGCGTCCAACCCGCTCTCGGCCAGGGCGCGCAGGTGCTCGACGGGAAGGCGCGCTGCGGCGTCGTCGTCGGCGACCGTCGCGCGGAACGTGTCGGCGAGGGCAGTGACGGTGTCGACCCAGTGCTGTTCCGCATCCGGAACGGAGACGGGGGAGGGGCGTGTGAACATGGTGATCCTTTCCGGGAGGTCAGACGTCGTGCGTGTCGCCATGGCCGCAGGCATCGACTGGCCCGGGCAGGAGGACATCGACGAAGCGCTGTTCGTAGGCATCGACGAGGCCGCGCTCAGTCACGCCCAGGTCGGGCACGGTGTACAGGCCGACGAACGACAGGATGATGTAGGGCGACCGGATGCGGCATCCCAGCGAGGCCGTCGCCGCGTGCGCCGCCCGCAGCTCTTCCGCGGTTCCTTCGAACCCGTCGGCGCTCATCATCCCGCCCACCGGCAGGCGCACCCGGCCGATCACCGCGCCGTCGGCGACGGTGACGAACCCGCCCTGCATCGCGCGCACCTCGTCGATCGCCTGCAGCATGGAGGCGTCGTCCGCGCCGACGACCGCGATGTTCATGTTCGGGCAGTTCATCGTGATGGCGATCGCCCCGCGCGACAGCCCGAAGCCGCGGACGAAACCGATCCCGGCCTCTCCGGTGCCGTGATGCCGGTCCACGACGGCGATCTTCAGCACGTCTTCGGCGGCGTCGGCCAGGACCGCGCCGCCCTGGACCGCCAGCTCGGCCTCGAACGCGCGCTTGAAGTACCCGTCGTACATCTCCATCGCCCGCACGCGGACCTTCTCCGCCCCGGCGGGGGCCTCGACGGTCAGCATCCGCGGGTCGAGCCGGTCGGGCAGGGTCACGGTGTCGCGGGCCCAGTCCGGGATGGGATCGTCGTTGCGGAAGAGGGCGACGCCGTCACGGGCGACGACCGCTCCCCCGGCAATGACGATCGTCGGCCGCACGTCGGCGAGGTCGTCGATGATCTGCAGGTCCGCGAGGCGCGACGGGGCGAGGACGCCCACGACCTGGTCGAGCCGGTAGTAGTGGGCCGGGGTTGTGGTCGCCATCCGGTACGCGAGCTGCGGATCCACGCCGAACGAGATCGCCTGCCTCACATGGTGGTCGATGTGGCCGCTGGTGGAGAGGTCGAGTGCGTGCTTGTCGTCGGCGCAGAAGCACATGCTGTGCAGTGCCGGGGCGATCCGTTCCAGATCGCTGAACAGCGGAACGGTGTTGTCGGCGAGGGAGGAACCCATGACGGTGATCATCGCGCCCAACCGGGTGCGTTCGAGGGCGTCCTCGATGGTCGAGGCGTTGTGGTCGTCGCTCACGCCCGCGGCGAGATATCCCCAGAGCGACTCGCCCGTCTGGGATGCGGTGTGCCCGGTGATGCGTCGGCCCGCGGCGAGCGCGGCCTGGAAGCGCTCGGTCGATGCGAGGCCGAGGTCGAACGGGTTGCCCTCGCCCAGGCTGACGGTCGCCTCGTCTCGGAGGCGTGCGCGAACGGCCTGCTCCGGGATGATCACGCCGCCGTGCTCGAGCGTCGTCGAGGCGGGCGTGGTCGGTGACACCTGCTGGAACACATGCAGCGGCGTCCGGGTCGTCAGCATGAAGTCCATGCCGGCCGTACCCCACACGTTCGCCGCGGCGTTCGGGTCGGTGAGCACGGTCGTGGTGCCGCGGGGGACGCTCAGCCGCGCCAGCTCGCCCGGGGTGAGGTTCGTGTATTCGATGTGGAGGTGCGCGTCGATGAAGCCGGGGACGACATGGCTGCCGGAGGCGTCGATCACCTCTCGCGCCTCGGGGACGTGTCCCCAGGGGGTGAGCGCCGCGATGTGACGGCCGGAGATGACCACGTCCCGTTCCAGCCACTCCGCGGTGCCCGGCGAGAGGACGAGGCCGCCGCGCACGATGAGGTCGGCGCGGGCCGTGCCGGTCGCGACCGCACGCACCCGGTCGAGCTCGGCCGCGGTCGGGTAGAGGTCGCCGATGTCGGTCATTCCGCCTCCGCGGGGCGCGGGTCCTCCGGTGAACCGGCGACGTCGACAAGCTCCGCGAGCAGATCGCGGCGGAGGTCGTCGTCGGCAAAGGAAGCCTCGATCGATCGGCGCGCGAAGCCGACGAGGTCGTCGCGGGTGAAGCCGAACTGCTCCGCGGCGACCGCCCAGTCTGCCTCCAGGGTGGTTCCCATCGTGGCGGGGTCATCGGTGTTCAGCGTGACCCGAATGCCGGCGGCCAACAGCTGGGGGAGGGGATGCTCCGGCCAGGAGCGGTAGATGCCCAAGGTCACGTTCGAGCGGGGGCACACGCCGAGGGAGATGTCCTCGTCGACGAGACGCTGCACGAGGGCCGGGTCTTCGATGGCGCGGACGCCGTGGTCGATGCGTTCGGCCTGGAGCAGATCGAGCGCGTCCCACACGCCGTCGGGTCCGCTCGACTCGCCGGCGTGCACGGTGCGGTGCAGGCCGGAGGCCGCCGCCAGGCCGAACGCGTCGCGGAACCTTTCGCCGGTGCGGCCGGCTACCTTCTCGTCGCCGTCGACGGACAGGGCCACGACGCGCCGGGCCCGCGCGCCGGTCACCGCTCTGACGATGTCCTCTGCTTCGGTGGCGCCCTGCGTGCGCAGCAGAGAGTATGCGATGTTCGCGATGCACAGCCCGTCGGACTGCGCATCGTCGAACCCGCCGGTGAGTGCGTCGAGCAGGTCGAGCTCCCGGCCGTGCCAGGTGTTCCAGTGCGTCGGGTTCACGATGACATCGCTGTAGCGGATGCCGGAGGCGCTTTGTCTGGCCGCGAAGGCGTAGGCGACGCGTGCCGCCTGCTCGCGCGTGCGCACCAGGCCGCACTGCCAGTCGAGGAAGCGAAGGAAGCCGGTGAGCCCCGCCGAACCCGCTCCAGCCCCGCCGCCGGTGGTGACCGCCGGCGAGGAGAACGCGTCGTGCGTGGAGATGTCGAACAGGGTGGCGGCGGGGCCGGGGAGCGCGACACGGTTCTGTTTCGCCAGCTCGAGCAGATCGACGAGAGCGAAAGAGCCCTCGAGATGGACGTGCACCTCCGCTTTGGGCAGCGCGCGGATCTCGGTCTCATCGATGCGCACCGGCAGAGCGGAGGGGAATGACATGGGGCCTCTCGGGGTCACGGGTCTTTCTACCGTAACGGGATCAGGCAACTTGTCGATAAGTGGGTGACGATTCTTTTCGATCCTGTAACGAGACTGCAACAAAGAAGCGGGAATATAGCGTTTGGGGAAGGAGCTATTCGGCCACTTGTGAACAAGCAGCGTCTTAGGCGCCACCCCAGGGCGGTCGCACCGCGCGGACGAGCGAGTAGGAGACGATGCTCGGGTCGTGGTATTCCCTGCTGTAGAGCAGCCGGCGACCGCTCGCGCCGATGCCGATGGTCTCCAGAGTCATGACCGGGGTACCCGGTGCCTGCTCGAACAGGTCGGCGAGCTCGTCGGTGAGCAGTGCGACGCCCGGGGTCGAGACCTCCCAGATGATCGCCTCGCCCCAGATGGTGACGGCTTCGGTGAAGACAGAGGAGGTCTGGTTGAAAGAGTCGAGATCGGGCGTCGTGCCGGGAGCGAGGGTCAGCAGGTCGTCGGCGATCATGGCGACCGTCCCGTCGGCGCGCCAGCGCTTGCGCACCAGGATCGCCGGATTGGACTCGGCCAGCTCCATCGCCGCCGCTGCTTCGGGGCCCGTCTCGGTGATGCGCGCATCGAGCAGCTCGATCTCGGCGTGGTAGCCGAGGCGATCCAGCAGCTCGCTGTGCTCCGCCTGCTCCTCCAGCCGCACGCTCAGCCGGAGCGCGATCGGATCGACCGTGGTGACGGTGCCCTGTCGGCGGCGCACGATCCCCTGCGCCTCCAGTGCGGACATCGCATTGCGCAGCTGCTGGCGGGTGCAGTCGAGACGGGCGGTGAGCTCGTGCTCGCCGGGCAGCGGTGCGCGCTGCGCCGCCGCCTCACGGACGAAGCGCAGGAGCCCGTGCTGCACTTGCATGTGCGCGGCGTCACCGTTCGGGCGGGGAAGCGGCAGGTAGGTCGTCACGGGGCTCCTTCGCAGAGGCGGTCTTCTCGTCCATCATGTCGCGACGGGTCGCGGCGGTGGGGATGCGGGCGTCATGGTGCACCGAACAGTCCCTCGGGCTCGGCGACCGACGCGAGGTAGGCGGTCCGGCGGGCGAAGAGGCCGGGGACGCGAGCGCGCGCCCGCGAGATGATCTCGTCGAGGTCGGCGGAGACCAGTCGACCCCCCTCGACGAGCACCCGGCCGGCGACGATCGTGAGGTCGACATCGCCGCCGCGTACCGCGTGGACGAGGTTGTGGTGGATGTTCGCGTAGGGGCCGGACGGGATGAGCGGGGTCATCCGCGGTGTGTCGCTGCGCACCGCGACCAGGTCTGCCTGCTTCCCCGGCTCAAGCGAGCCGAGCCTGGTCTCCTGGCGGATCGCCCGTGCCCCGCCGGTGGTGGCCATCCGCAGCACCTGCCACGAGTCCATCGCTGCGGCATCCATGGCGCGGAGCTTGCCCATGAGGGATGCGACCTTCATCTCCTCGAACATGTCGAGGTTGTTGTTCTCCTTCTCGCCGTCCGTGCCGAGACCGACCGCGATCCCGGCGGCCAGCAGCTCGGAGACCGGCGCGAAGCCGCTGGCGAGCTTCATGTTGCTCACCGGGTTGTGCGAGACGCTCCCGGCGTGCGCTGCCAGGACGTCGATCTCGTCGGAGTTCAGCCACACGGCGTGCGCGATCATGGTGCGGGGCGTGTCGAAGAAGCCGAGGCGGTCCAGCGCGATGAGGGGGCGCGCCCCGGTGCGCGCGGCGAACATGCCGATCTCCTGCTCGGACTCGCTGCAGTGCGTGTACAGGCCGGTGTCGAACCGTTGGGCGAGCGCGATGGCGCGTCGCTGCCCGGCCTCGTCGGCGTAGAACGGATGCTCCAGGCCCACCCACGGCATGACGCGCTCGTGCCCGGACCACTGCTCCAGCATCCGCTCGTTGTCGTCGAGTGTGTCGAAGTAGTCGTAGTCGGGATGCTCGCCGACGTAGTTGACCGTCACGAGTCGATTGCCGAGCGCGTCGGCGGCGCGGGCGGCGCCGTCCATGTATCGCCACATGTCGACGACGGTCGTGGTGCCCGACAGCAGCCCCTCCGCGTAGCAGAGCCAGGCGGCGGCCTCCGCGTCCTCGGGGTGCAGCACCCGGTGCATGGGATCGATGTGCAGGCGCAGCCACTCCCACACCGGTAGGTGCTCGGCGGTGCCGCGCAGAAGCCCGGAGTGATGGTGCGCGTTGACAAGGCCCGGCATCAGCACCCGGTCGGCGAGGTGCCGGCGGTGCGCGTCGGGGTAGGCGGCGGTCAGCTCGTCCGTGGTCCCGACGGCGACGATCGTGTCGCCGTCGACGGCGACGCCGGCATCGGTGAGCACGTCGAGGGCGGTGTTCATCGTGACGACGATGTCGGCGGTGAGGAGGTGGATGGTCATGGGCGTTCGCCCTCCGATCCGATCGCGAAGCCGAGGATGCGGACCCCGCTGGAACCGGGATGCGTCACGCGCAACAGGGGAGGATCGAGCACCTCGTCCAGCACGATCTCGGCCACGTAGTGGGTCTCCGCCCGCAGCAGATGGCCGGCCACCGCCGCGCCCGATGCGTCCTTCGCGCCGAGTGCGACGTGGAGGTGTACGGTGTGCTCGTCGTTCTCGCTGGTGATGGTGCCGGAGCCGACGCCCTCGGTGTACCTGACGCGGGTGACCTCGGTTGACGGCAGTTCGGGGTCGTCGGGCGCGTGGTCGCCGGCGATCAGATCCGCGGTACGGAAAGCCCCGCTGAAGGTGACCACGACGGCCTGCGAGATGCGGTGGAGGCGGCACGCCTCCACTATGGTGGAGAGGACCTCGTCTCCCGGCTCGAGCGCCAGCACGAGCCGGCGGCCCGTCGTCGCAACCTGGGACTTCATCGGCTCCTCCTCATGACCCCTAGTTATCGACAAGTTTGCGGATCTCCCGGGCGCCAGTTCTCTTCTGATTTCACACCTTGTCAGTTTCTAGGCGGCATTGCGCATGTTTCGATGCCGTAAATATTCTCCTCTTTCGAGCAACTTGTCGATCTGTTCCGTGCCGAGGCGGTTATGGTGGCTCGGATGGCGGACAGTGGCGACCCGTATGGACGCCGTGACGCCCGGAAAGGAGACCCCGTCATGACCGAGACATCGTCGCGGCTTCTCGGCGTCCACGTGTGGGACGGGGAGACCGATCTCGGAGTGGTCGAGCTGACCTGGACCGGCGACCGCATCGGCTCTGTCGAACCCGCAGGGCGGGAAAACGCCGAGTACAGCGTCATTCCCGGCCTCATCGACACGCATGTCCATCTGGACGCTTCCGCCTCGGCCTCCCCCGTGGACTGGATGACGTGGCCGCTGATCACCCCCGCGTCGGAGCGGGCGCTGCACGTCGTCGCGCACGCGCGACACGCGGCTGCGGCCGGTGTCACCACGCTGCGCGATCTCTCCGGCAGCGAGGTGCAGCTCTCGGC
>JAATGR010000082.1 GCA_015654575.1 Actinomycetales bacterium | reverse complement strand
TCACGCGGAACGACGGGCGGTCGACGAGCTGACCGTCGACCAGGATGTGGCGGTGCACCACGAACTGGCGGGCCTGAGCGGTGGTACGGGCAAAGCCCGCGCGCACGACGATCGCGTCAAGGCGCATCTCGAGCAGCTCGACCAGGTTCTCACCGGTCAGGCCATCGGTGCGACGGGCCTCGTTGAACGCGATGCGCAGCTGCTTCTCGCGGATGCCGTACTGCTCGCGCAGACGCTGCTTCTCACGGAGGCGGACGGCATAGTCGCTGTCGGCCTTGCGCTTGGTGCGGCCGTGCTCACCGGGCGCGTAGGGGCGTTTCTCCAGGTAGCGGGCGGCCTTCGGGGTCAGCGCGACGCCTAGCGCGCGCGACAGGCGGACCTTGCGACGGTCCTGGGACTTCGTAGCCACGAAGTGTTCCTTCCGATGACGCGGCCGTGGCTGTCACGGCTCGCGGACGTATCCCCCGCTCCTCGCCCTGTCCGGACTGCACGCCGAGGCATGCCGGAAGATCTGTGTCAGAGGAGGGGGATGCCCGAAAACATGGTTTCGAGCCATTCCACTTTACCAGACGGCCCTCCACCCCCACCACGCCCCGCACCCGCATCCGCCAGCCAAGGGATTCCCGCTGAAACCGAGTGCCTGGCACGGTGGTTCAGCCCGAATCCCCTGGCTCGGTGCAGAACGTCGCGCCGAGCGTCAGGACTCGCCGTCGATGATGCGGCGGAGCTTCGCGAGTCGTGCCTGCACATCGCGCTCCGCGCCGTGCGCGGTGGGCTCGTAGTACCGCACGCCGCGGAGCGTGTCGGGGAGGTACTGCTGCTCCACCACCCCCGGCTCAGCGTCGTGCGGATAGAGGTAGCCCTTCCCGTGCCCCAGCCGCTTCGCCCCCGGATAGTGGCCGTCGCGCAGATGCACGGGCACCCGGCCGGCCTTGCCCGAGCGCACGTCGGCGATGGCGCGGTCTATTGCGAGGTACGCCGCGTTCGACTTGGCCGTCGTCGCCAGGTATGTGGTCGCCTCCGCGAGGGGGATGCGCCCCTCCGGCATGCCGATGAACGCCACGGCATCCGCGGCGGCGACGGCGACCTGCAGCGCCTGCGGGTCGGCCATGCCGATGTCCTCCGCGGCGGAGATCACGAGCCGTCGCGCGATGAACCGCGGATCCTCCCCTGCCTCGATCATGCGGGCGAGGTAGTGGATCGCCGCATCCGGGTCGGATCCGCGGATCGACTTGATGAACGCGCTGATGACGTCGTAGTGCTCGTCTCCCTGCCGGTCGTACCGCAGCAATGCGCGGTCGACCGCCTGCGCCACCTGCTCCGCGGTGACGACGGGGGTCTCGTCCCCGGCATCGGCCGCCATCGCCGCGGCCGCCTCCAGCGCGGTCAGCGCGCGGCGTGCGTCTCCGGAGGAGAGCTGGACCAGGGCGGCGCGCGCCGCCGGATCAAGCTCGATCGTGCCGGCGAATCCCCGCGGATCGCTCACGGCCCGGTCGAGCAGCGCCCCCAGGTCGTCGTCGGAGAGCGGCTCGAGTGTGAGCAGCAGCGACCGCGACAGCAGGGGCGATACCACCGAGAACGACGGGTTCTCGGTGGTCGCGGCGACCAGGACCACCCACCCGTTCTCCACGCCGGGAAGCAGGGCGTCCTGCTGGGCCTTCGTGAACCGGTGGATCTCGTCCAGGAAGAGGATCGTCGACTGGCCGTACAGATCGCGCTGGGTCATCGCGGCCTGCATGACCTCACGGACGTCCTTCACGCCGGCCGTCACCGCGGACAGCTCAACGAACCGCCGCCCGGAGGAACGGGCGATCGCCTGCGCCAGCGTGGTCTTGCCTGTGCCCGGCGGGCCCCAGAGGATGACTGACACCGCTCCGGTGGTCTGACGCGCCGGATCGGCGAGGGCGACCAGCGGCGAACCGGGGCGCAGCAGGTGCCGTTGCCCCGCGACCTCCTCCAGCGATATCGGACGCATCCGGACAGCGAGGGGGGTCTGCCCGCCCCTCAGCACCGACGATCCGCTCATGCTCCCAGGCTAGGGCCACCCGTCGACACGATCCGCCCGGATTCTTGGCGCTCATATTCCCGCCCCGTAGGATCGTGCCGGTCATCCGAGCGGAGGAACGCGTGGCAGCGACGGGGAAGAAGCGCGAAGAGCGCGCAGCACGGGAGCGTACGCGCGCGTACACCGCGCGGCAGGCGCTGCACGATCGGCGGATGCGGCGCCGTCGCCGCGACAACGTCATCGCGGGCATTGCCGGTGGCGTCCTGGTGGTGCTGATCTCTCTCGTGCAGTACACGTATTACAACCAGCCGACACCGGCCTCGACCGAGACGCCGTCAGCGACGGACACCGCGGCGCCGACCAGCACCGCGACGACCGAACCGTAGCCGGCGGTGCGCACGTACTAGGCTGTTTCCGATTGTCCGCCTACCGACGTGAACCGCCCGAGGTGCCCCGTGTCCGCCACCGAATCCACCCCCGACGCCCCCGCCAGCTGGGGACGCGTCGATGACGACGGGACCGTCTCCGTTCGCGAAGGCGAGCAATGGCGCGTCGTCGGCCAGTTCCCGGACGGTGCTCCTGAAGAGGCTCTGGCCTATTTCGAGCGTAAATTCGCCGACCTCGCGTCCGAGGTCGCCCTGATCGAGGTGCGCCACCGCCGCAGCAGGGCCTCCGCCTCGGACCTGCGCCACAGCGCCACGGCGTTGCGCGCGAAGGTCGACGGTGCAGCAGCGGTCGGCGACCTCGCCGCCCTCGACGCCCGACTGGCCGCCCTCCTGGGAGATCTGGAGGCCGCGACCGCTCAGGAGGCCACCGCGCAGCAAGAGGCCGTGCTCGCCGCCGTCGCCGAGCGCACGACGCTCGTCGAGCGCGCCGAGGCCCTCGCCGCCCGCGACCCGCAGAGCATCCAGTGGAAGCAGGCGTCCGCCGAGATCTCCGACCTGTTCGCGCAGTGGCAGGCGCAGCAGCAGAACGGACCCCGGCTGCCGAAGTCGACCGCGCAGCAGCTGTGGAACCGCTTCCGCGATGCGCGGTCGATCATCGAGAAGCATCGTCGCGCGTTCTACGCCGACCTCGACGAGACGCATCGGACCGCCAGCGACCAGAAGACGCGTCTGGTGGAGCGCGCTGAGGCACTCGCGCCGCAGGGCGAGGACGGTATCCCCGCCTACCGGACTCTGCTCGACGAGTGGAAGTCCTCCGGGCGCGCCGGGAAGAAGGCCGACGACGCCCTGTGGGCCCGTTTCAAGGCCGCCGGCGATGCGCTCTACGGCGCCCGCGTGGAACGCGAGAGCGCCCAGGCGGAGGAGTCGAAGGAGCGCATCGAGCGCAAGCGCGCTCTGCTCGTGCAGGCGCAGGCCATCCCCGACATCAACGACCTTGCACACGCCCGGTCGCAGTTGGCCGCGCTGCAACGCGAGTGGGACGAGATCGGGCGCATCTTCCCGCGCGAGGCAGAGCGCTCGCTCGACGACGAGCTGCGAAAGATCGAGCAGAACGTCCGCGGCCGCGAGGACACCGAGTGGAAGCGCAACAACCCGGAGACCAAGGCGCGCGCGAACGACATGACCCGTCAGCTCACCGACGCGATCACCAAGCTCGAGCAGGAGCTCGCCGCGGCGACCGCTTCTGGCGACAAGCGGGCGATCGCGTCGGCGGCCGAGGCGCTCGACGCACGACGCGCCTGGCTGCGGGCCATCGGCGGCTGACGCCTCCCCTCCCCCTTCGTTTCGGAGGCTCTCGCTCTCCACAACCGACCGTTCGGCGTGCCACGAGACTCTCGCTCCGGGCACACTGCCAGACATGACTGTCCTGCCGCTGTACTTCGTGGATGGCCCGCTCGGCACCGCCGAACTGTGCGCGGCCGTGCTCGACGGGCACCTCGTCGCCCTCGGCGAGGGGTACGTCGCCGCCGACTCGGTGGAGACGGCGGCGCTGCGTGCCGCGTCTCTGCGCCCGCTGCTCGACGCAGATGCCGCCGCCACCCATGCGAGCGCCGCCTGGGTGCTCTCCGGCGACGGGCCCCCGCCGACCCGTCACAGCCTGCAGCGCATCTCGCCGCACCGCACCCGGCGTCGCGGAGAGCTGCGCTACACCTACCGCGATCCACAGATCCCGGAAGCCGATCTCCTCCGGCTGGCCGGGGCCGCAGTCACCACCCCCGCGCGGACCATCGCCGATCTCGCCCGGGACGACGTTCCCGGTAGCCGACGCATGATCGCCGGCATTCTCGCCTGCCACCCGGACGCACTGGCCGATGCCCGCGAGTGGTTCCGGATGCGGCCGCCGATGCCAGGGAAGCGTACCGCGATGGCGCGGCTCCGACGCTACGACGAGGTGACGCGGTAGACGTCGTAGACGGCGTCGATGCGACGGACGGCGTTCAGCACCCGGTCCAGGTGGACCGTGTCGCCCATCTCGAACACGTAGCGGCTGAGCGCGAGTCGGTCGTTCGTCGTCTGCACAGACGCCGACAGGATGTTCACGTGGTGTTCGCTGAGCACCCGGGTGGTATCGCTGAG
This sequence comes from Actinomycetales bacterium, assembly GCA_015654575.1. Taxonomy (GTDB): domain Bacteria; phylum Actinomycetota; class Actinomycetes; order Actinomycetales; family Microbacteriaceae; genus Microbacterium. The sequence continues at coordinate 320 of JAATGR010000082.1, read as the reverse complement.
CAGCCCGGAACGGTCAAGCGCCTCGACCTGGATCTGCACCAGGAACACGCTCTTGGTGGTCGGTGTCCACTCGACCTCGATCATCCGCTCGGAGTCCTTCTCGAGCGAGACCACGTTCGTGCAGTCGCTGCGGTGCACCGACACGCCGCTGCCGCGGGTGACGAAGCCGCTTATCTCGTCCCCCGGGACCGGCGTGCAGCACTTGGCGAGATTGACGAGGATCTCGGGCGCGCCGCGCACGAGCACCCCGGAGTCTCCATCTCGGCGTTCCCTGCCCCGGCCGATGTGCGGGAGGTTGATGGGTCCGGTGGAGGTGTCGT
>JAATGR010000052.1 GCA_015654575.1 Actinomycetales bacterium | reverse complement strand
GAGGTGGTTCTGCCACCATTTCGCGGTGTTCTCCGTCGGAATCCCGAGGTCATCGGAGAGGACTTGTGCCGCGGCGGCGGATGGAGCGAGTCCGACGACGCTCCCGTGGCCATGCTCGCTCTCCCACGCGCGGCGTAGCGCGTTCATCGCCGTGGTATTCCCGGCTCCCGCGGGGCCGACCAGCACGTCGAGTGCCCGACCGGAGACGGCAACGGACGCCAGAGCGGCGGCCTGGTCGGCGCTGAGTACCCTACCCAGCCCGTCCGGGCGTCGGGCAATCCGCTCCACGGTGACGAGCGGAACGATCGGGGCGGTGGCGTCGCCGGCCCGCTCGAGGAGCTGATCCTCTGCCGCGAGCAACTCCCCGGAAGAGAACACGGTCGACGCTCTGGGGCGGAACACGCTCGTCCCGTCAGGGCGTTGAAAGACGGCTGGGCTCGTCGCGAGTTCCGGCGGGGTCAACCGGAACGACGCGCCTTCGGCTGCGTCGACGACGAGGTCGATAATCGCTTCACGGTCCTGGGTGGAGGAGAACCGCCAGCCCATCGTCTGCCGCGCCGCCTCCGCGTACAGGTTCCACCTGCGCCAGGACGAGCGCTTCTCGGCCACGGCTCCGACGACCGTGCGTCCGAGGTCCGCGAGCACGTCCAGAGGTACATCGTCAGCGCGCAACAGCAGAGGGGCCTCGTTTGCGGTCACGCCGCGCGCCCAGGTGGTTGCGTCCTGCCCGAGGACGCGTCCGGCGCGGTCACGCCATTCGGACGTGAGCTCGGATAGCGCTCGCACCTCCTTGTCGGGGCGAGTACTCAGTGTCGCTTGGGCGCGCAACCTCAGGATGGTCGGCGGAGAGGGTCGCCGCCCGTGCGCCGTTACATATTGCTGGATGAGCCGGTCTGCTTCAACGTCGATGTGTCTCGACCGGGTGGAGAATTCGGTCACCAGTTTCTCCGGTACTGACGTGATCGACCATGCCGGGTTTCGGTCCCGGCCCCGCTCCCGCGACTCCCAAATCACCCCGAGCGCGCGGGTGAGGTGATCGGCGAACACCGCTTCGTGTAGCTCGGACAGGGCGACGACCGCGGCATGCATCGGACGGCCGTCCAACGACCGCCACTTCCCGTCGAGCACCGTCTTGGCCTTGTTGCTGATGACGACATGCGTGTGCAGGTGCGGGTCGCCCGCTCGGCTGTCGAAGTGATCAAACGCGGTTGCGATCAGCCCGCTCACGTCCACTTGTGCAACTGCGCCGTCACGACCAGTTGCACCGGTGCGGGTGGCCGCAACCTCTCTCTCCATGAACGCAATCGCCTCCGCAACCGCCTCATGATGCGCCTGCGCGATCAGGGATTGCGTGCCCGCGTCAGCGACCGCCCAGATTGCAGACGCCGACTTGGGGATAGAGAACGTGAAGTCATAGCCCGCGACCGCCCGTCTCGTCGTGCGGGTAGCTTCTTCCTTCTCGATCTGAGATACCGCCTCGGCCCTCGCGTCGACGCTCAGATCAGCTTCGAGCGTGGCGATCCGCGTTTCGATGCGTTCGCGCAGAGATCTGTATGCCGGGTAGGCCAAGCCCAGGGGTTCTCCGCTGATCGGGTCACGGCCCATCCCGGCCAGGAGTTGAAGCTGCGCCTCGGAAACGGGATCACCCACCGCCAGCTGACCGCCGCCTAGGGAAGCCACGCCGCTTCCCAACCATATTCCCGGGGGTGTACCGGCTTCCATGTAATAGCGAGTGAGCGGCGAAGACAGAGAGCGGTCCCCATCCCCAGCGGCGACCGTCTTCAGGAGGTACTTGTAGCCATCACCCGCGGACATGACGCGCATCGAGACCGTCATGGCAGCGCCCCCTTCGATATCCAGGTGCGCCACCGCCTCTCGTGACCCGGCATCGCCGGGTCACGAACCTCGACCTGCAAGAGGCGTGGTGGCTCAGAGACGAGGCGGACCGCGGCCGTACTGGACGGCTCTGGCGGAGCTCGGCGCGTCGAGCAGGGAGGCCGGTCGTGCACCTGGCAGCTACCAGCCCGGCATCGAGTTCACGAGTGGACGACGGCCGGGGATCACCGATCTGCCGGAGTCCTCATGCGCGAGACCAGCAACGAACGCGACGACCACCGCCTGCGGGTCGGCTCGCTGTTCTCCGGGTACGGCGGACTCGACCTCGCCGTAGAGCAGGTCTTCGATGCCCGCACCGTCTGGTTCTCCGAAATCAACGAACCCGTCGCCCGCGTTTTCGCTCACCACTGGCCTCACGCACCGAACCTCGGAGACATCACCACGATCGACTGGAGCACCGTCGCCCCGGTCGACGTGCTCTGCGGCGGGTTCCCCTGCCAGGACGTCTCCACGGTCGGGAAGATGGCGGGCCTCGCACCCGGCACCCGCTCGGGTCTGTGGGCGCACATGGCGACCGCCATCGATGCGCTGCAACCCGAGTGGGTCGTTATCGAGAACGTCCGCGGGCTGCTCTCCGCGCCCGCGATCCGCCCGAGCCTGGAAGGAGGCGACGATGAGCGACGCAACCCAAATGCCGCAACCCCCTGCGACGCAACCCTTCGCAGTGTGGAACCCGACCCGTGGGGTCTGGGAGACCAGCCAGCCCGACCTCTACGGGCACTTGGCGCCGTACTCGGAGACCTGGCCGACCTCCGGTACGACGCGCGATGGATCGGCCTACCCGCTTCCGCGATCGGCGCGCCACATCCCCGATTCCGCATCTTCATCCTCGCCCACCGCACTGTTCCGGACCCCGCTGGCCTCAGACTCGGCACGGGGCGGGGCGACGCTCGCGCACGTGAGGGCGCGGCGAGGCACGATTGCGTTGAGTCATCAAGTGATCGATCTCGTAAGCCCATCCGGTCACCGCTCGCTGGAAGCGACGTTCGCGCTGATCGAGGAGTTCTTCGACGCTGGGGACGCTTCGCCGATGCCATTGCCCGATGGGAGCGCATCACCGGACGGACCGCCCCAGCCCCCGCAATCCTGAACGAGAGCGCCGGACCACGACCAGCACCGCCCTTCGTGGAATGGCTCATGGGCCTGGACGCGGGATGGGTTACCGAACCGACCCTCGGACTCACCCACGCTCAGCAACTCACCGCGCTCGGCAATGGCGTGCTTCCTACTCAAGCATCAGCAGCGATACGAGCGCTCTCGGCCGATCATCGGCACACTGACTGCGACTCAGCATTTAGCGCGGGGCGTAGGCGCGGATGAACGCGTGCACTCCGTCGACAACGATCTGTCGGACGTGATCGAGGTCAACGGCGAGTGGGTTTGGTTGGTGGTTGTAGGCGCGCAGGACTGTCAAGGCGCTGAAGTGGTCGGCGGCGAGGGCGGAATCCTCCACCTCGAGGAGCCCTTGGTCTGCAAAGTGGGCGATTCGTTCCGCGAATGCTTCTTCGGGTCCTGCGGTCAGCACGTCGTCCTCAGACGCTGGGTCCTGCCACCGCTGTTGGGCGACGAGGGCGAACACGGCCGCGTAATCCGCTGATCCGACCATCGTGGTGCCGATGTCGATCGCGGTCGCTGCGAGCGCCTTCTCCAGTTCGGCCACGGTCGCGATGCCCGCGTCATCCGAGAGGTAGCGGTCGAGAGCCTGCCCCGCAGAAGCATTGAGCGATTCCGAGGCGTCCTGCAGGATCGCGAGGAACAAGCGTCGCTTGTCGCCGAAGTAGCTATAGACGGTCGCCTTCGACACCCCCGCTTGGGCGGCGACGGCGTCCATGCTCACACGGTCGACGCCTTGCCGCACGAATAGTTCGCGGGCTGTGGCGAGAATCGCCGCTTGCTTCTGCGCAGAACTCTGCCGAACTGGCTTCTCCACGCTGTTCGCGCTCATCATGCCACCGCTCCTCCGCTCCGCGTCTGCCTCAGTGCGGACTATCAAACTATACCGTACAGTCTTGAGTTTTCAGACTGAACGGTTTAGTTTAGTTCTATGACTTCGACCACATCCCCTTCCGCGCTTCCACTTATATCTGACCGACGCCTGACGCTCGTCAGCCTCGTCCTCGCTCTCGGGATGTTCATCACTCTTCTGGACACCACGATCGTGAATGTCGCCCTCGATCACCTTGGGACAACGTTCGGCTCGACGGTGGCGCAAACTCAATGGGTCGCGACCGGCTACTTGCTCGCCTTCGTTTCGGTGATCCCGGTGAGCGGATGGCTATCGGAGCGCATAGGGTCACGCAACGCGTGGTTGTTCGCCATCGCAGTCTTTCTAGTGGGGTCGGCGCTGTGCGGACTGGCGACCTCATTGCCCGAGCTTGTGGCCTTCCGTGTAATTCAGGGCATCGGTGGCGGACTAGTGATGCCAGTCACTATGTCCATGGCGATGCGCGCTGCAGGCCCAACTCGGATGGCGCGCGCCACTGTCGCCATTGCGCTGCCTGGCCTTCTCGGCCCCGTGCTGGGCTCGGTCCTAGGCGGCGCGATCGTGGAGTTCTGGACCTGGCACTGGCTGTTCCTCGTCAACGTTCCCGTCTGCCTGGCCGCGCTAGTGCTCGGCCTGCTCCTGCTGCCAAAGACTCCCGGGCAGCGTGGCCAACGATTCGACTTCCTCGGGTTCCTCCTGCTCACGCCGGGTGTCATCGGCATCGCCTACGGCATCAGCCAAGCACCAGGCAAAGACGGGTTCGGCGCCGTCCAAGCATGGCTACCTCTCGCCGGCGGGGCGGCACTACTCGTCGCATTCGTCGTGTGGTCGTTGCGCGCGCAGCGATCAACCCTCATAGACGTTCGTGTCTTCGTGCGTCGAAGCTTCGGCGTCGGCAGTGTCATCACGTTCATGAGTGGATTCTCCACATATGCTCTCGCGTTCCTGCTCCCGCTCTATTACCAGCAGATCCGCGGCGAGACCGTCTTCCACACTGGCCTGCTGCTGATCCCGACCGGCGTCGGGACAATGTTCTTCTTCCTCGCCCTGAGAAACCTCGTCGCGCGGCTCGACGGGCGTCTCGTCGTGGCCGGTGGAGTCCTTTTGACCATGCTCGGAACGATCCCTTTCGCCCTTGCTGGCGCCAACAACTGGGAGCCGCTGCTACTTGTCGGGCAGTTCGCCCTAGGGCTCGGCTTCGCTGCAACGACGTTCCCGGTACTCGCGCTCGCACTCGCGGGGCTGAGCCACGACGAGGCACCGCATGGAAGCGCGGCATTCAGCGTGGTCCAACGGGTCGGAGCGCCCTTCGGCGTCGCTGTCATCGCCGTCATTCTTCAGAGTCTG